>PFMK01000092.1:13042-30782 GCA_002785215.1 Candidatus Gottesmanbacteria bacterium CG_4_10_14_0_8_um_filter_37_24
GTATACTTTTTAATATAGCGGTGCTCAGGAAAAATAATTGATAATTTCATGATTTATTAATTTAACTTCTTCTTTTGACAAATTTTTTTCTTTGTCAAGATAAGTGATCTGCAAAGTAATGTTGTTTTTATATTGACTTACAAACTCAACCTTATAGATTATTTTATTTATTTTAGAAATTTCAGAACGGATTTGGCCGACCTTGATTGCACCTTTTACTTTGAGAGTTATATCTTCAATCACAGGCGGATATATAGGTATAGAATTATACTTTTTTATTGGATTGTAATACTTGATCAAATTTTCAAAATTAATCTGTGCGATAAAAAGCGGGTTGATTATTTCAAATTTTGTAGTGGTATTTGGATGAATTTTTCCTATAGTCGCTAATATATCATTATTTTTTAATAAGATGACAGATTGCTTGGGATGAAAAAAATCGGGAATATTAGTAACTGATTCGAGATAATCTTCAATACCTAACTCTTGAAGTATTCCCGTTACTGCTCCTTTTAAATCATAGAAACTATTTTGATTTGTTAGGACAAGTTGATAACATTCATTGGGTAAAGAATGGTTGTTTATGATATATATTTTAGCTAATTCAAATAATGAAAGATGATTATTATAATGCTGGTTTTGTTTTACTATTTGCAAAATAGATGGAATAAGTGACGTGCGCATATATTGGAATTCTTCAGTTAAGGGGTTTTTGAGGCAGAGACATGCGTTTACAGGTAAGTCAGACTTATTGAGTAATTTACTAGAAATAAAAGAGTAACTATAAATTTCTGTATTTCCCCAGTATTTAAGCATCGTTTTGGTTTTTGAGATAACAACATCTTCATTTGACTTATGTCTTATGGGGATATTCCCGTTCATCAATTTTGAAGGTAAACGATGATACCCATATATCCGTGCGACTTCTTCAACGATATCTTCTGGAATATTGACATCACTTAGTCTGAAAGACGGTGGTGATACCACAACTTTATCTTTATAATTTTTAATATTGAAATTTAACGATTTTAATATCTCTATGATTTCATTTTTAGAGAGGTCTATGCCAAGTCTTTTATTTATGAAATCTATATTTACAGAAATGTCAGTTGCTTTTCGCGGTTTGGGATATATATCGATGATATTATGTGCTAATTTGGCTGAAGCGATTTCCTGGTAGAGTTTAATACCTTTAAGAAGCACGGTTTTTGCCATTACAGGATCAGGATCTTTTTCATTTATTGTGGCTGCAAGTGTTCTGAGCGCTAGTCTCATAGATGTTTTTCGGATATACAAAGGATTATTGGATTCAATAAATAAAACAATGCGTTTGGTATTATCTGTAACGACGCTATTTGAAGTTCCCATGATTCCAGGAAGGTCTATAATTCGGCCGGTTCCATCATCTATGACTACATCATTTTCAGTTAATTGGCACAGTTTGTCATCCAAAGTGACTAGTTTTTCTCCGTCTTTTGCTTTTCTTAAGATAAGTTTATTAGTTTTTATTCTGTCATAGTCAAAAACATGAGACGGATGACCCAGTTCTAACATTAGATAGTTTGTGATATCAATAAGATTATTTATGGATCTGACTCCTGACATCTCCAACCGATCTCTTATATATTTCGGGGAAGGTCCAATTTTTACATCCTCCATAACAACTGCCAATAGCCTGTTACAGAGATGATCATTATCGACAACTTCGAGCGGTAATTTATTTGATATATCTTCTATGATAGGGAGTTCTATAGGTTTCAATATTGCTGTTTTTCCAAATCGGGGAAGGATCGCTTTTGCCTCTCTGGCTATTCCGTATACCGATGCCATATCTATCCTATTAGTGGTTATTTCGATATTATATACATAATCATTATGCGTTTTTTGCACCTGCTCTACCGAAGGGCCACAGAGAGATAGATACTCTTTTAATTGATCTGGATTGATATCTGAGTCAAGATAATCTCTTAACCAGGAATCAGGTATTAATATATTCATAGAGATCGTTTAAAATTGTTCTAAAAATCTAATGTCATTACCATATAAAAGTCTAATATCATCCAGTTTGGTGCCTGATTTCATCATATAAGTCCTTTCAATCCCCCAACCAAAAGCAAATCCTGTATATTTATTGCTGTCTATATTTCCAGAATGCAGGACATTCGGATGTACCATACCTGAACCGCCTAACTCCAACCAGCCTTCTTTACAGATGCGGCATTTCTTCCCATCTTCCAGAGTCCCCTTGCCTAGACAAACCCCGCAAGTGATATCAACCTCAAATGACGGTTCGGTAAATTGAAAATGAAATGGTCTCAGCCTGGTTTTTCTTTCGGGTCCAAAGAATTCTTTTGCAAAGTAATCCATGGTACCCTTCAAATGAGTAATATTAATTCCTTCATCAATAACCAAACCTTCAAATTGATAAAACATCGGGGTATGAGAGATGTCCCAGTTAGGACGGTAGCATTTTCCAATATTGATCATACGTATGGGAGGTTTGCCGACTTTAAGCATTTCTCTTACTTGACCTGATGAAGTATGCGGAGTGAGTACCATTTTCCCAAATTTTGGTTCAGCCGGTTGATTGATAAAAAATGTTTCGAAGTCATCTCGAGCCGGATGATCTTTTGGCATATTTAAGGCTTCGAAAGCATAATGTTCCCATTCGATTTCGGGATAACTGACTTTTGTGAATCCGATTTTTTCAAATATATTAGTAATTTCGAAAATAGCCTGAGTTACGATATGTAGATGGCCTTTTTTTGGGATATTGCCGGGTATAGTGACATCAATACCGTTTTCCAGTTCTTTGTGGCTGAAATCTTGCCTTTTTTTTATAAATAATTCTTCTAGATTGTATTTAACTTGATTTGTCAATTTTCCTGCTTCCGGTCTTTTTTCTTTCGGTATATTTTGTATTTCTTTAATTATTCGGGTAAATACTCCACTTTGCCCAAAAATTGAAATCCAGATATCATCGATTTCTTTTACATTTATTGCCTTTTCAAGGGATTTTTTTATTTCGTCAAGCAGTAGGGATAATTTCTTTTCCATATTTAAAATTTTAAATCGACCTGAGATTAAATGCAATGTCAAATTCAGACAGATGATACATGATCAGAAATATTTGTAATGTAATTACGATAATTTACTTTAAATTCCCTGATAGTATCCCCACCGAATTTCTCTAAACATAGTTCTGCCAGTATCAGAGCAACACAAGCTTCTCCAATTACTCCTGCCCTGGGAACTACACATATATCTGATCTTTGTATATCAGCCTGAACTTTTTTCTTTGTAATAATATCAACTGAATTTAGAGGATTTCCTAAGGTAGATATTGGTTTCAAATAAATTTTACATACGATATCTTCACCGTTGGAAATACCGCCTTCGATTCCACCGTTATTGTTGGTCTTACGGAAATATCTATTATTATCAAACAATATTTCATCATGTACCTTAGAACCTGGAAGATGGGAAGATTGCAGGCCGTTTCCGATCTCTACAGTCTTTACCGAAGGGATACTCATAAGAGATTGTGCTAGTTTACTGTCTAATTTTCTATCCCAATGAACATGACTTCCAATGCCGGGAGGTACGTTACGGGTAATAATTTCTATTACCCCACCCAAGGTATCTTTTTGTTTAATAGCTTCAAGTATAGCCTTTTTCATTTTTACCGAGAAATCTGGATTCAGACATCTTATATCGGGATCGATACTATCAATTGTTAGTATTTTTTCAAAATTGTAGTTGTTTGAATTTACGGTTATGTTACCTATTTGTATAGTATGACTGGCTACTTTGATGTGCAATTCACTTAATAGCTTTTTTGCTACCGCCCCGAGCGCTACTCTCATAACCGTTTCACGCGCGCTCGCTCTTTCAGATACATTTCGAATGTCAGTAAATCCGTATTTTAACACTCCTGCCAAATCCGCATGGCCTGGTCTTGGTTTGGTTAACCTCGACTTCTTCATAGATTCCAAATCAACGGATTTATTTGTCATGATTTTTAAATTATTATCAAAGTCCATATTATTGACAGAAAGGGTAATAGGACTTCCTAAGGTTATACCGTATCTTACTCCGGACAATATATTCACTTTATCTTTCTCAATAAATCCACGACCTCCCCTACCTGTTCCCATTTTCCTCCTATCGAGTTCGCTTTGAATTTCTTCTTCGGTTATTTCCAGACCAGCAGGTATGCCATCTATAATAGCTGTTTCTACAGGACCATGTGACTCTCCGGCTGTTAAAAATCTAAGCATATTATGTTGATATACTGATCCCGATTTAATCGGGACCAGCATATACCCCTCTAACCCGCTTCGCCATAGCTTCAGCGAGGCGAGTCAGCTATTGTTACCATTCCGGTTACAAACCTGAGTAAGATGGATATAGATTATTAATTAGGACTTTTTCCATTATTTTAATCGGTGCTTTTTTCCCGGTAAAAGATTCAAAGATGCGTTTTCCTCCATAAAGTACCATTTTGTAACCGTGTATTACTTTAGCACCTTTTTTCTTAGCAATTTTTATCAATTTTGTTTCATGTGGGGTATATATAATGTCAAAAACTATATGATGAGGAAGAATATTATTTTCATGAATAGGAGACATATGAGTGTCAGGTTCCATGCCTACAGATGTTGTGTTTATTATGATATCCATACTCTTTATTTTACTTTGGTGTTCCAGGTTATAAAAGCCATCAAGATTAAATTTCTTAGCCATTAAAGATGCTTTTTTGTAAGTTCTATTAAGAACTATGACTTTTGCTCTCTTCTTTACTAGTCCATAAGAAATCGCATGTGCTGCTCCACCTGCACCTATTACGGCCACATTCTTTCCAGTAATATTTGTTTTTTCTTCCAATGCTTCAATTGCACCAGTCCAGTCAGTATTTATACCGCTAAGTTTACTGTTTTTTATGCTTATTGCGTTCACCGCGCCTATATCTTTAGCTGTAATGTCCAGGAAGTCGATATATTTTAATACTTTCTGTTTAAAAGGTACTGTTACGACAATTCCTTTAATATTTCGGATAGCTTTAATTCCTGCCAGTGCCTCTTTCAGATTAGTGACCAGAAAGGCTACAAAAATGCAGTTTAAATTTAAAGCCTGAAATCCGGCGTTATGCATCTGGGGAGATAAGGAATGTGCAATCGGATTTCCCAGAATGCAGAAGATTTCAGTTTTTGAATTTAACATAGGGATCTAGCTTCAAAAAAAGATTTATAATTATATTGACAGTTGCTATCGGGTAGTCATTATTAACGATCTTTACGCTCGACGCATTTTTATAGAAAATTATTCTATTATTATAAGCTTCGGTTATGTCCTCTTTTGCTGTTTTCTTATTTGTTAAGAAGGGTCTGTGATAGTTGTTACCAATACGGTTGATAAGAATATTTACGTCAGTGTCCAACCATATAATTATCCCGTTATTTTTTAATAGCTTAACATTTTTATTATTCAACACAACGCCCCCGCCAGTTGAAATGATGCAGTTGTTTAAAAAAGATACCTCTTTAATAATACAATGCTCAATTTTTCTAAATTTTTGCCAACCGGATTTTTCAATTATATCAATGATGGATTCACCGATCTTTTTCTCAATTATAGCGTCAGTTTCTATGAAACCCATATTTAATTTTTCGGCAAGCATTTTCCCTATGGTAGTTTTTCCGCTGCCCCGCATACCGATAAGAATAATATTCATTTAATTATCTCCAAATTTGCTTTTAAATCTTTAAGGTCTGTAAAGAAAGACGGATATGATTTGTTTACCGTTTCAGAATTTTGGATAGTTGTATTTCCTTGGGCAGCCAATCCTAAAATCGAAAAGGACATAATAATTCGGTGATCATCAAACGAACATATTGCTGCTCCCTGAGGGGTTCCACCCTCAATCTCCATGTTGTCTTTACTAATCTTTACATTAATATTCATCTTTTTCAATTGAGACGCTATTGCCAACAGTCTGTCTGATTCCTTGTGTCTCAAATGTCCAATATCTGATATTCTGGTAATTCCCTTAGCGCAGGAAGCTATGATTGATAAAGTAGGTACAATATCTGGATAGTCCTTCATACTGAGACTTATTGCTTTTAGGTTATTTTTTGCAGAGACCGTCAATATCTGATTGCTCCATGATGTTTGAACCCCCATTTTATTCAGGATTTTCAGAAAAAACTTATCACCCTGCTTGGATTTTGGATTAAGGCCTGCTATCGATATTTTTGATCTCTTTATCGCAGCCGCAGCCATGAGATATGATGAAGAGGAATAATCACCTTCAACTTTAAAATCAACGGCTTTGTAGTATCGGTTCGCATTCACCAAAAAGCATCGATCGTCAGACTGAACTATTTTTGCTCCGAATTTTTTCATAATACCGGTAGTCAGATCTACATATGGACGGGAGCTAACATCATCAAGGTTTATTGTGACGTCAGTAGAAGAATAAGGAGCAATCATAAGCAAAGCGCTGATAAATTGAGAACTTTTTACTCCCGGAATACTTATCTTTCCACCATGGAAATTTCCTTGCTTAATTAAAATGGGTAGCGTTTTTCTTCTCCCAAGAAAAACAATTTTCGATCCCAGTTTTCTGAGGGCGATTACTAACTCCTCCACCGGACGTTCCCGCAGTCTGCTGTGGCCATCTATTAGTACTTTATTCTTGGTAAGACAAGCATAAGCGGTCATGAATCGTAAAGTCGTTCCTGAGTTTCCCAAGTACAACTTTATCAGTTTAGACTTTTTACAGAAAATGCCCATATTACCGTTTACTATAATCTTGTTTTTTCGTATAACCGTCTTGATTCCAAATTTTTTCACAGATGAAAGAGTATATAAAGTGTCTTTACATATCAGGCAATTTTCAAGAACAGATTGCCCTTGAGCCAGTGAAGATAGGATAATGGCCCTATGGGTAATACTTTTTGAAGGTGGAGCAATAATATTTCCGTATACTTGTGACGGATGGATAATCACTTTCATGCTATTTATTCAAGTAGCTTATTAATAAATCGATTGCCTTAAGATAACCATCTTCTTTTAGGCCTGAGATTACTGAAATAACGATATCTTCGAATATGTCAAGTTTGCGGAACTTTTCTCTATTCTTAATTTCCGAAAGATGCACTTCAACTATCGGAAGATTTGTATCGATTAACGCATCTTTTAGTGAATATCCATAGTGCGTTAGGGCTCCGGGATTTATTATTATTCCAGAAGCTTCTTTTACCTTTTTTTGTATAAAATCAATGATTCTGCCTTCATGATTCGATTGGTAAAAGAGAAATTTAATATTTGTATTTTCGCTATGTTTTCTCATCAAATATATGATCTTATCAAGCGTTAATTTACCATAATGTTTTGGACTCCTATTCCCCAGATTATTTAAGTTAGGTCCGTTTATCACAATTATTTTTTTCATATCATTTCTTCAGTTAATACTTTTTTTATAACTTCTTTTTTTATTCTTATTCCTGTTTGAAGCTTTCCGACGTCTCTGATGAGTACAAAATTACCGTTTTTCTTATCGGATTCCATGATTTGAATAAGTTCAGGAATTGATACATCAGGAATTTTGACCGGTAGATCCAGAGACTTTATGGAATTCACGATAAGATCCAGAATTGTTTTATCGAGCATTCCAATTCTCGTACTTAATTTCGCAGCAAAGATAATTCCTATGGATACTGCTTCTCCGTGTGATATATTGCTGCTTTTTACACCTTCAAGGGCATGACCAAGAGTATGACCAAGATTAAGTTTTTCTCTAATCTGCATAGTATCCATGGGATCTTTCTTAATGATCTCAATTTTGATTTTTTGGCACTTCGATATTATCGGTAATACTTTGTCCGGATTTGCCACTCTTAGGTTTTTAATAAGAATTAATTCCTTCAATGTCGGTTTACCCCACCCGATGGAGTACTTAACCATTTCTCCGAGTCCATTAATTATTTCTTTCGATGGCAAAGTTCGTAAGAAATTTATGTCAGTTACTACTAAATTAGGTTGATAAAAGGTTCCAAACATATTTTTATACATTATTTTCGGGCTTAAGTTAAAATTAACTCCTGTTTTGCCTCCGATTGAAGCATCAATTTGGGAAAGCAAAGTGGTAGGTATATATATTGATCGTAATCCTCTCAAAAGAATTGAACTTAAAAATCCACCAAGGTCAGATAACACTCCTCCTCCGACAGATACAAGGATGGAATTTCTGGAAAATCTTTCCTTAAAGAAAGGTTTTACGCTTTCAGGAATATGTTCAAGGTTTTTTGATTCTTCGCCTGAAGGAACACTAGAAATAACAATTCCCTTTTTTGATTTTTTTAAACCCGCAAGTATTTTATCTCCGTATAAAGAATATACAGTTTTATCAACCAGTAATAGAATTTTATCGAAAGTTAGATTAAACATTTTGGTATAAAGAAAAACATCCGATAAAAGATTTTGCCCGATCAGATAATGTGAGCACTGTTTTTGTTTCGACAGTAATATATTTTTGTTAGAAAATATAGTCATAATAGGTCAATTACATGATAATAATTTATCTCTTCTGAGTTTGGAATTCTTAAGATAAGACAGAATTTTTCTTTTGTTATCACTTTGTACTAACTTTATAAAATAATCTAATTCCTGTTTATATTTATTCAATGAGTCAATTATATTTTGGGAATTTGTACGAATAATATCCGATTTAAGTAAAGGATTATCGCTTGCCAGTCGGGTAGTATCCATAAAGCCTGTGGATATTATTTTCTCCACATTATGCCATTGGTGTTCTCTGAGGATGGTACCAATCAGGATATTTCCTAATATTAGCGGAAGATGGCTTGATAAAACAGACAATTTATCATGACTTACCGGATCTAAAATAACTGCCTTAGCTTCAAGAATATTTATTATATCATTTACCATCGATAGGTCATTTTTTTTGCTATTCCTGGATGGGCAGATAATCCATGGTTTATTGATAAAAAGATCAGGACAGGCAAACTCAAAACCCTGTTTTTCAATGCCTGCCATAGGATGAGTACCGATAAAGGAAATATATTCAGGTAGGCACTTTTCCGCGGTATCTACAACAGTTTTTTTAGTACTGCATGTGTCGATAATTATTAAATCTGTACGTACATTCCTCCCGATCCGTTTAAGCAGATTGATACAGACTGAAATTGGAGTTGAAATTATCACCAGATCAATATTTTTAGGAATTTCTTTCATGCTCGGTATTACTTGATCTACCATACCGAGTGATTTTGCCTTAAAAGCTCTATTTATATTTTGTGACATACCGATAATTGAAACTCTATTATCTAGTCTTTTTTTTAATCCTAACGCTATAGAGCCACCAATAAGTCCGATACCTAAAATAGCGATATTCAGTTTATTTTTCATTTTTTTTGTATAGTTTTTGATTCATTGATAATAACTTGAAATAATCTATACACAAATTCCTGGTCCAATGAATATAGCTGTGCCATATTTTTTACATTTTCCAGTATTTCTTTTTCTCTATTAGTGTCTTCCATATTTAATCCCGTCTTATTTTTTTCTTTCTTGGCTTCTAATGACAAAGCCATTCTTCTTTTTAAAAGCTTCACGATATTTTCATCAATGATACTTATTTTTTTTCTGATGATATTAAGTTTCATATATCTCACCTTTTTGGTATATCCCCAGAATTTTTATAAACTCCGTATTTTTTTTCATGTCTTTTATGACAGACTCTAATCTTCTGCTTTTATTTGTGATATCGAAATCCAAGTAAAAAATATATTCCCATGGTTTACCGGATATCGGACGGGATTCAATCTTCATCAGATTTAATCCGAATTTCGCATATGACCCAATTGCTTGGACTAAACTGCCTGGTATGTGTTTTACTGAAAACATCAGCGAGACTTTATTTCCTGACTTAAGTTGGTGTTTTGCCAGTATCACAAATCTGGTGAAATTAATGTCAAAATCAGCGATATTTTTAGACAAAATTTGCAGATTATATATTTTTGCAGCTTCCTTACTGGAAATTGCCACCTCATCGACTTTTATACTTTCTGAGACAGTTTTTGCCGCATTTGCTGTATCGTTTATAAGAATTGGAGATATATGTTTATTTTTCATAAAAAAACAACGGCATTGTTTTAACACTTCCTGTTGTGTTAAACATGTCAAACTGAATTTCTTATCATGAAAATTCTTACGCTTGAATTTGATGTTAGCTACTAGATGATGATTAATCTTCAGTATTATCTCTCCTACGATTTTTATATTGGTTTTCAAAAGAAAATCATAGCATTCAATTATGCTTCCGGTTAGAGAATTTTCTAAAGGAACAGCAGCATAATCAGCTTCATTACTTTTTACCGATAGAAAGACATCCTCAAAAGTACTTTTATTTTTCATAGTAAATTTTGTTTTGCCCAAAAAATTTCGTACAGCCAGATAACTGTAGGATCCAGGTATTCCAAGATAAGCGATTTTTATCATATTTAATATGTTAGAGATTTATAAACTTCTTCCCACGGCAAGACTGATTAACCTCACTTCATTAACTAATTTTGTTAATTCCTGAAGGGAAATTGCCTGATCTGCATCAGATATAGATTTCCTTGGGTCTATGTGGGTTTCTATGATTAATCCATCAGCGCCTGCCGCGATTGCAGCTCTACTCATGGCTCGGACCATATTCGCCCGACCGGTTCCGTGGCTGGGGTCTACGAATATAGGTAGATGTGTCTCATGTTTCAGGTACGCGACTGCATTCAAATCCAAAGTAAATCTGGTTTCCGGTACATGTGTCCTTATACCTCTTTCACAAAGAATTACATTTTCATTTCCGCCCAGTAGTATGTACTCTGAGGCTAAAAGTAATTCCTTATAGGTGGCCCACATTCCCCTTTTTAGAAGAACTGGTTTTCGTAATTTGCCTAATTCTTTCAAAAGCGGATAATTCTGCATGTTTCTTGCTCCAACTTGGAAAATGTCGGTATATTTTTCTATGATTTCGATGTCACGCACGTCCATGACCTCCGTGACAACCTTCAGGGAGGATATGCGAGCTGCTTCTTTTAAATATTTAAGTCCGATTTCTCCCAAACCCTGAAAATCATATGGTCCTGTTCTAGGCTTGAAAGCACCGCCTCTTAACACTTTACAGCCTGCTAGTTTAACCCCTTCCGAAATATGATTAATTTGCAGTTTCGTTTCTACGGAACAGGGACCGGCCATAATAACAATTTCTTTCCCCCCAATATTCAGTTCATTTAATTTGATCACGGATCTTGAATTCTTGAAAGATTTACTCGCCAGTTTGTATGCCCGATTAACTTTAATGACCGACGAAACGGCCTTATTGCTCTCGATTTCTTTCATTGCCATCTCACCGCATCTTCCGGTAACCACAAACATTTTATTCTTTCTATTTAAGACAGGAATGACATCTATTTTTTTGTTCCTGAATAAAGTCCTTAAATTATTTTCCTGATTATTACTAATATTATTTTTGAGAATTATAACCATATTTGAATAGATAATTTATAAAACTTATCAAAAAATTGACGCTGGCTATCCGCCTTCGCCTAAAGCTACGGCGGATTATGCATCTGTAATTCCACCAATTTCATTGCTGGAAACAGCTGCATAAAAAAAACCTCCTTTTAAGGAGGCTGTATCAGTTAATATTTTTGTTAGTTTAATTTAAACCAAGCAAAAACGCCTCCTTATTTAAGAAGGTAAAGTAATAAAAAAAATTGTTTTGACTTATAATACCAGTTTTCATGATTGTCTATAATCTATCAGACTTTTCTAACTTTGTCAATTATTGACTCAAAAACTTCCTTGTCAGAAGATATCAGGTAAGCTAATATTTTACGGTCCAAAAGAATATTTGCTTTTTTCAGTTTATTGATAAATATACTGTACGGGATATCGTAGTGCTTTAAGGTATTAGATATTCTCGTTATCCATATTTTTCTAAAAGATGATTTTTTTATTCTTCTACCTGCATATGCATACTGTCCAGCATGTAAACTGGCTTCTTTTGCCACCTTCACGAGCCTACTTTTTGTCATTCTGTATCCTGATACTGATGACAGAAGTTTTTTGTGTTTTCTATGGCTTACTATTCCTCTTTTTATTCTCATATTATGATTTATTAATAATTCTTTTAATCATTTTTGCTTGCTTCTTCGTGGTTTTTACGGAAATTCGAAAAGATCTGATTCTTCTTTTTGATTTATGAGCTTTTCGATGCCCGGCACCATGATGTCCTCTTAGAACTTTCCCTGTTTTTGTAACTTTGACTCTTTTTAATATAGATTTTCTTGTTTTTTGTTTTGGCATATTATTTATATTTTAACTGGTGTTAATATACTCACTAATACTTTACCTTCGAAATATGGCTGCTTGACTACTTTTGAATGGTTTTTCAAACTGTCTAAAGCCCGATTCATTGTATTCATTCCGAACTCTTTGTGTACAATCTCTCTTCCCCTGAAAGGTAAAGAAATTTTTAACTGATTACCGTTTTTCAGAAAATCTACAGCCTGATTGATTCTAGTTTGAAAATCATGTTCTCCAATATAAGGTGACAGTCTGATTTCTTTCACACCTACTTTTTTTACATTTTTTCTGGATTCCCTTTCTTTTTTTGCTTCCAGATATTTAAACTTCTTGAAATCAATAAGCTTAACGACAGGAGGGTTAGCTTTTGGTGCAATTTCAACTAAATCCTTATCTTCAGCTTGTGCTTTTCTTAATGCTTCGACTTTTTCCAGAATCCCTATTTGTTTCCCCGTTTCATCCAACACTCTTATCCGAGGGGCCATGATTTGGTAGTTCAGTCGATAAAATTTAAATTTTCTTTTCAATATTTTTATTCAAAATTTCTAAGAAATCCGTTAATGAAATTTGCCCTAAATTATTGTTATTTCTTCCTCTTACCGATAGACATATGTCATTATTTGCTGATTTTTCAATTTCCTTATCCCCAATTATACCCAAAAATGGAACTTTTTGTAAAGTCGCATCTCTAATCTTAGCTTGCATAGGTTCATTTCGTGAGTCTATTTCCACCCTTATAGATGCATCAGACAGGTATTGGTTAATTTTTTGCACATGGTTTATGTGTCTATCAGAAATTGGAATAAGTTTTACCTGAACAGGAGATAGCCATAGTGGAAAAGCTCCCGCATAGTGTTCTATTAATATGGCTAGTGTCCTTTCGATGGAACCGGTTAGTCCTCTGTGCAGGATAACCGGATGTTTTTCCTGACCGTTTTTATCAACATAAACCAGATTTAACCTCTTGCCCATAAATAAATCAAGTTGTAGCGTACTCATCTGCCATTCACGTCCGATTGAATCCTTCACGATATAATCAATTTTGGGACCATAAAAAGATGCTTCGCCCTTGGCGATAATATATTTTAATTTATTGTCAATTACTATCTTTTCTAGCTTTTTACTGGCCTTATCCCATATATTACTATCCGCAATATATTTTATTGCGTCGGAAGGATCTGATAGGGACAGACGGACATAATAGTCTTTCAGATTAAAGGCTTTGAACATTTTACTGACCATTTCAATACAATTCTTAAATTCATCTTCAATTTGATCATCTCTCATTAAAATATGGGCATCGTCTATGGTCAAAGACCTTACCCTTAGAAGCCCTGATAATTCTCCTGCTTTTTCATAACGATAACAGGTACCTGACTCTGCGTATCTTATGGGAAGGTCGCGATAGCTTCTCTGTCTGCTTGCATAAATCATATAATGGTGAGGACAATTCATGGGTTTCAAAACGTATTCTTCGTTCTCGATACCGAAAGAACCGTACATTACATCTTTATAATGTTGCCAATGTCCTGTTTTCTTATACATCTCACTTCTGGCAATATGAGGTGTATTTACATATTCGAATCCATATTTTAATCCTAATGCATACTCATAATCTTCTATGATTTTTCTTATTTTTGCTCCTTTTGGAGTTAGAAGAGGTAATCCTTTTCCGATATTTTCATTAATCACAAACAGATCAAGGGATTTACCCAGGATCCGATGATCTCTTTTTTTTGCTTCCTCCATCTGCCAGATATATGTGACCAGTTCGTCTTTAGTATCGAAACATAATCCATAAATACGCTGCAGCATGGGATTTTTCTCATCACCTCTCCAATAAGCACCAGCCAACCTGTCCAGCTTAAAAAAACCGATACATGAGGTGTCCTTCACATGAGGACCACGGCATAAATCGATATAATCTCCTGTTTGATAATACGTGACTTCTTTTTCACCTTTTAATTTTAACTCCTGCAATATCTCCACTTTGTATTGCTGGTTGTGTTCTTTTTCATAATTAATCGCATCTTCAATGTCTTTTGATAGTTTAACAAAGGGAGTTTTACTCTTTTTTATAAGATCCATTTTATGCTCGATTTTTTTTAGATCTTCCGGAACCAGTTTATAACCAGGGATTTCCGCATCCTGATAAAATCCTTTAGCTATGGCCGGGCCGACTCCCCTTTTGGCTTTTGGCCAAAAAGACATGATTGCGGCAGCCATCACGTGTTCACAGCTGTGGCGCATGATTTCCGCATTGGTCTTTCCGGACCCGTGATACAAATCGTCATCTTTATTTTTTATGGATAATTCATTTGCCATATAATTCTCCTTATATCTTCACTATTATATTTGAAATGTCAAATATCTCAACTCAACTTCTATATTTGTGGACTCGAGAGGGCTCGAACCTCTGACCTTTTCGATGTCAACGAAACGCTCTAACCAAACTGAGCTACGAGTCCATAATAATATTAACTTAGATGATTATACAAAAAATATAGAGGGAAAGGCAAAAAACATCCAAGTAATAATTACAATCAGTGATTTTTCTTTGCAAATAGAAAAGACTGAGGCCAGTAATTATTCATTTTAGATACGGTTTTTTTGTTAGATAGAATATTATATCTTTTTATAGCTTCGTTAAGTATCGTATTGACCAATCCCTCAAATGAAAATCCTGCCTCGTGGGCAGCTACAGGTAAATATGAGATTATATCCGGATTTGGTATCATTCCAGGTAAGGTATTTACTTCCAGACAGTATATATTTTCATTCTTATCAACTCTGAAATCTATACGGCAAACATCTTTACAATTTAGTATTTCGTAAATTCTAAGACAAATTGCTTCAATCTTGGATTTAAAACTTGATGATATTTGAGCCGGACAAAAATATGCATCTTTGGGATTAGGCAAATTGTCTTCGAAGATCCATTTAGCCTCATATGATGCAATGTGGGGAATATCATTCGGAAAAACCGAGAAATTTTGTTCGACAATCGGTAAAACACGTGGAGGATTATTTCCCAGAACTGAAATAGTAAATTCGCGACCGTCTATATATTCTTCGACAATTACAGGTTGTTTGAATTTAATTAACAACCAGTTGACTCTTTCATATAGTTTTATTTTGTCATAAACCAGATTATCATTGAATATTCCCATGCTAGATCCTTCACTGTTTGGTTTGATTATCAGAGGAAATCGCAAGCCGGGATTAAGCGTGTATCTATGCGTTCGTATCAACTGGTATTTTGGTGTTAAAATTCCATGGTGTTGGATTAATATTTTGGTGAGTGCTTTATCCAGGGATATCGTATGAGCAAGAGAACCAGAATGCGTAAAGGGTATTTTTAACATCTCAAGCATGGTTGGGATTTGAGATTCTCTTGTTTCACCTGTTAGCCCTTCAGCAATATTAAATACAATATCTACTTTATTTTTTAAGCTATAGAACTTGAGATAAGCATCCTGGTTTGCTTCTACTTCATAAACTTCATGACCCCCCGCTTCAAGAGCCTTTTTTATGCCTGTTATTGTTTCGGGTGAATCAAAATCAGCTTCTTTTTGTGCGATGATGCTTTTGGAAGGATTTGTATGTCTTACGTTGAAAGCAAAGGCGATTTTCAGATGTATTTATTTGGAAATATTTTTGATATAAAATAATATATATGAATTTAAAATAAAGTCAAGAGAGGAAATTTATTATCAGATATACCATCATCCAGTTTGGGTAGAAAGTGACCTTTCATGTGACAGACCAAAGGAAGTGCCATGTTTCTTATACATTTTCCAATAACCAATCTTTTTCTTTTTTCGCGAGTTAAATGTATTCAACCAGGCTTGGCTTTCATCAATTTTCATTCTTAGTTGTTTAATTATCCCAATCAACCATTCAAAATACCGGAGATAGTAAATTCCGGTTTTGTTAGGTATCTGATCAACTTTTATTTTTGATATTTCATTTGTAAGAGATTTTTCTGATTTTTCCAATAAGGTTATTTGTTGTTTGAGGTTGTTTAATACTTCTTGAGTCTCTTTTTGTATATTTTTATCCTTCTCCTGAATTTGTCTGGAGAAAATCAGAGTCTCTTTTTGCGGACGTCTGATTTTTTCTCTACTTTCCTTATAGGATGATTCTACAGAGGGTTTTTTGCCTATAAGCATTTCAAACATGCCGCCGGGATTGACCAGTCCTTTAATTTGCTGTTTAAAACCGATTTTTGAATCGCTGTCGTCCTTGAGTTTCTCCGGACTGTCATTTCCCCAAGGATTGAAACCCGATTTAGGAATACTTTTTGTAGCCATAGAAATTTAACTCAAACTAAATCAGTAAAATGTATAACACAGAAAGATGAGATTTACAAGGGTATTATACTATAGGCTTGCAAGAAAATCAAGTGTTTTCTGTTGGCGGATAAGATGAGCTAAATAATAGCTGTCTTTTTTAAGTTTATCTCTGTCTTCATCTTTTTCTACTTTATTTATCAGATCGTCAATGTCCTTTTGGGTAACCACGATATTTTCTTTATCTGCTATTTCCGATAAGGCAAATTCTATAGTGAGGTTTCTTACACTTTGATTTGCGTATTCCGCTCTAATGCTTTCTATGGTCTTCCCTTTAGCTGTAAGATATTGTTCTATGGTTAAACCTAGTTTTTGAGTTTGATCAATCAAATTTGAAAGTAACCTGTTGGTTTCATCTGATATTAAAATATCAGAAAACTCTATTTCTACCTCTTCGGCGAGTGCCCTGACTATATCGTCTAAAGTCAGCTTCTTTTCTTCTTTTTTGTCGGTACTTTCTCCCGGTACCCAAATCTTGGTTTTACCCTGCTTAATCTCCTTGATCTTTTCTTTATAACCTTTTAAGTTAATCTTAGGTTTCAAGGCTATAGTAGCCTTGATTATCCATTCTTCGTTTTCTTTGGCTTTTATTAATTCGAACTTTGGCGTGCTGACAGGTACCAACTTATTTTCCTCTAAAATTTGAGCATAGACTTTTGGAATAATCTGTTTTACCACTTCCTCATATATTTTGGTCTTATCGATTTTATCTTCTACTAATTTCTTTGGAACTTTCCCTTTTCTAAATCCCGGAATTTCAGTTCCCTTAAGAACGTTATTGAAGATATTGTCATATGTTTCTTTTATATCTGTCCACGGAATTGTTATTTGAATTTCTACGGTGGCTTTTGGTAAATTTTTTACGATAGATGTATGCATAGAAACATAATTATATCATTATGGATACTTAAAATAAAGCGCCCTACATTCTAAAGTCAAGTGCAACTTTTGAATCTCCTTTGATTAAATGTTGATAATATTCGTTGGGCGATAAATACCCCAACCGTTTC
>PFMK01000104.1:0-4297 GCA_002785215.1 Candidatus Gottesmanbacteria bacterium CG_4_10_14_0_8_um_filter_37_24
CCTTTTTCTAAACAGCAGTAATCTGTTTAGTATGGGCAACTTAGGGTGACATTTCTATATTGGTATAAGGTGACATTATCATATTGGTTTAACAATGAATTAATAATACTTGCAAAATCATCCAGAAACGTTATTATTTATATAAGACATATCATTCGTATTTTTTGGTTAGTAGACATGAATATTTTTAATATAAACTTTTCCCACTTGATAATATTATGGATATTAACTCTCTCAGGTCGATCCCTATTTAAACGCATGATAAGTATAAATATCAAAGATTTGTATGTCTAAAAAACTTCTATATATTCTAACCGGAATCATGATGGTGGTCACAATCAGTGAAATAGCATATTTTGCATATTATAAAATATCAGAATCCATAACCGGTATTGAACAAAAATGCAAAGATACCTATAACTCGGACGATCACATTGCCCAAAGCATGTTTACCACTTCATTTGAGTCTTTTGTTCAAGGACAATTGAATGTAAGTTATAAAGGGATTCTACGATCGATAAAAATGAGTAATAATTCTGCCAGTCTGGAACTTATATCTCAGAAAGATGAAGTTTTCCCAATTACGGTTCCAATCAGCAATTTATCAGTGAAAAATGCAAACAATCAGTTAAAAACTATCAATGATGTTAAAAAGGGTGATCTGGTAATAATGAACATCTCTCTTGACTTGAAGGAAAAAAATCCCCGGGTAGAAATTATTATCTAGCAGCAGGAACAACTGGGTGCACAAATAGTACAACAGCAGGCATTGGTACCACAGGGGCCACATTGGGTACAAGCAAGCAAATTTCCATCCATCAGATCTTCTTTATATTGATAAAAGAGAGATTTAAACGTCTTCGTTGTTATTTTTGGTTTGATATATAATGGTCGCTTTTTTTTATTTTCATTCATACGTATAAGATTATCAGTTAAAAATATTTATGATATACTTGGCTATTATTAAAATATATTTTAGATGATATTATGTCTAATATCAATTATCAACTTCAATGAAGTTATCTCAAATTCCTAAATTATTTAAACCTTTATATAAAACTCTAACAAACGGATTTTTAGCCGTGATGAATCCTTATTCATACCATGGATTTTTAATTTTGGATGCTCAGGGAGCTAATATATTTAATCAAATCGATGGAAAAAAACAATTACAACATATATATAGTTGCATCAAACCTAAATATAATACATCTATTACTGCATTTGAAAAACTGATTGACCAACTGATAAAATACCGTCTTGTCACATTTCACTCAGAAAAAAATGTCGCATATTCAAAATTACACGCTCCAGGATATCATCAAGAAAAAATATTGACTTTTTGGTTTTCCGTCACTAATCAATGCAATTTTCGCTGTTCCTATTGTTTTGTAAGTAAGACACCTGAAAAAATGGATAAAAGAATATTGAAAATTTCATTGATGAAGATATTCCTTTCAGCCAAAAAATATGGGTTTGATAAGATTCACATTCTTATCACTGGAGGTGAACCTTTACTTGAGATTGATCTTGTTAAAAAAATTAAATCTCTAATTCCTCCATTAGAAAATAAATATCATTTACCAACCATAATCGGAATAATATCAAACGCCTCGTTAATCACTGAAAAAAATGCAAGTTATCTCAAGAGAAACGGGATTAAAGTGGCAACTTCGATAGACGGCATAGATGAAGGTCAGAATGCAACACGTATGTATCATAACGGAAAAGGTACCTATAAACAGGTAATAAAAGGCATAATGATCGCGAAAAAATATGGGATATTAGACGCAATTAATATAACGGTTACTTCAAAAAATATTCACCAATTACCGGAATTTGTTGATTTTTTACTAAATAATGTTTCAAATGAAATTTCCTTTGGTTTATTTAAAAATAATCATTTGACGTCAAATGTTCTTTCTGCTGACCAAAAAGATCTGATATCAAATTTCAAGAAGGTCCTTGATATTATCTATTCGTATTTCAGAAAAAAGAATGTTTTTATCTCTCCAATGGTAGCAAGTTTAGTAAATATTGACTATGTAATCAGATCTTTTCCTACCTTTCCTGTATCATCAATTTGTTCTGCAGGTTCTTCATACATCAGTCTGACACATAGAGGTGAAATATCTTTATGTCCTTATGAAGCTCCCATAAAAGGTTATTCCGTATTCAGTGATAAAGACATGTTAAAAACTTATTGGGAAGCAGCAAAAATACATTATCATAAATCAGGGGCGGAATTTCATCCCGAATGCAATAAGTGTATCTGGAAATATATTTGCGCCGGAGGATGCAAATTTCAAAGGAAATATATGCATTCTGATTTCGTTTATAAAAGCCCATATTGTGAATTTTACAAAAAAATAATTCCATATTTTTTGAAATTAGAAGCCAAACGTATCACTTATAATCTAATGTCAGGGATATGATATTAATTTACCAATTTGTATTTTTATTAATCAAATATGTGTTTCAATATTGATATTAATATTACAGATTTTATAATTCGTATTTCATTAGAAAAAATAAAGAATAAAAAAGCCTATAAGGAGTTTTCTGCAAGTATTTTTCACATGTTCCAAGACCAAATCTTGGCAAATAATATAACCAGCCCAAATGTAATTATACATGTCCAAGCAACCTCGGGAGACAGACTTTTCACAAATAAAGGCGGTTCTTTATATGCTAAGATTGCCAAAACTACGGATTCAAAAACAATCTATAGTAATTATTCCATCAGTATTATCCAATTACGTTTCCTGGTATATATGGCATTTAAACTCGCTGTCAGGAACACAATCAATTATTTTACCTTTCATGCGTCAGGTATCTCCTACGGAAATAAAGTTATTCTTTTTATGGGAGATAGCGAAGCGGGGAAATCTACGATTATCAACTTGTTTGCCAATAAAAAGATCCGTGTTTTTTGTGATGACTTATGCTTAATCAAAGCGGAACGGAATTATTTTTCCTGTAACCCTGTATCTTTATTCCAAAAAATCCATATTAATCCGGAAGATCGTAAATATATTTTATATAAATTAATGTTATTGAAGAAGAGCGATAATTTTAAAATTGAAAGAATTAAAATTAAAAATAACCAGAAATTGCTTACAGATTTCCTTAAACGTCAAATTACCAACCTAATGCCCTTCATGAAAAAACAATTCACTGCAAATCTATTAAAAAGACATGACGGCACTATCAGCTATTTATTTTTCCCCAAAAAACAAATCAGCGAAGATCAATTTAAACAAATAATCCATTAAGTAATATGCAAAAAAAATATCTAAAAAATGGTTTTTCCATCCCTTTGCTTGGTTTTGGTACATGGCTTATGTGTGGAGATAAAGTACGTAATATGAAAAATGACGATAGGATTGATATAAAATCAATACAAACTGCAATTGATAACGGTGTTACCCACATAGATACCTCAGAATATTACGCCCAAGGACACGTGGAAAAAATTATTGGCGAGGCAATAAAAAACTATAACAGGAAGCGGCTATTTATCACCTCCAAAGCGATACCTATAAACCTCGGATATAAAAATCTAATAAAATCAGCTCATTCCTCTCTAAAAAGATTAAACACTGATTACTTTGATTTATACCTTATTCATTCACCGAACTTGTTTATACCGATCAAAGAAACCATGAAAGCGATGGATCATCTCATAAACAACGGATTTACCAGGAGTATTGGAGTATGCAATTTTACCGTCAGCCGTCTTGAAACAGCACAAAATTATGCACAAAATAAAATAGTAGTAAATCAGGTTAATTACAATTTAATAATCCGTGAGATAGAAAGAAAAAACATTTTAGGCTATTGTCAAAATAATGATATTATGATCATTGCCTGGGCACCGCTTCAAAAAGGTATACTTGCAAAAAATAATTCCTCAGTGATGAAAAAAATCTGCAAAAAATACGAAAAAACTCCTGCCCAAATCGCATTAAACTGGCTTATTTCGCAAAAAAATGTTGTAACTATTAGTAAAATGAGGAATAAAAAAAATCTAATCGAAAATCTAGGAACATTGGGATGGAAGATGGAAAATTCCGATATAGAGTATTTGAGATCCAATTTCCCGAATGTAAAATATCTTTCTGATACAATCCCACTGGAATATGATAAGTTTTTAAAATCTTACATATCAAACTGGGTTAAGTCAAAAAATAATTCTGGACATGAGTAAACATCTATAACTTTTCATTCCATAAAAAAATCCGGCTTCAAAAAGCCGGATTTTTAATTGATCACTAATTTTGTTCGACAATTCAAT
>PFMK01000104.1:4349-6434 GCA_002785215.1 Candidatus Gottesmanbacteria bacterium CG_4_10_14_0_8_um_filter_37_24
CGTATTATCCGCCTTAGCATAAAGCTATGGAAAGATAGATCTTCATCTATCCTCCTTCGCTATAAGCTACGGCGGATTATGCATCTGTAAACCTCTCCTTCGCAAAGCTCCGGATCGGTAACAGCTGCATAAAAAAATAGAAAGGAGGTGATCCATCCCCACCTTCCAGTAGGGATACCTTGTTACGACTTAGTCCCCATCGCCGAATTTGGCTTCAACCCCGCTAGGCGGGGTCTTCGGCCACCCTCGACTTTGTTGGCTTGACGGGCGGTGTGTGCAAGACCCGAGAACGTATTCACCGCGACCTGCTGATCCGCGATTACTACCGATTCCTAGTTCATGGAGTCGAGTTGCAGACTCCAATTCCAACTGAGACGAAATTTCAGAGATTTGCTTGAGGTCACCCTCTTGCGACTCGTTGTTTTTCGCCATTGTAGGATGTGTGTGGCCCACGGCATAGGCGCCGTGCTGACTTGACGTCGTCCTCACCTTCCTCCCCGCCAAAGGCGGGGCAGTTCCGTTTGAATATTTAACAAACGGTGAGGGTTGCGCTCGTTACCCCACTTAAGGGAACACCTCACGGTACGAGCTGACGACAGCCATGCAGCAGCTTTGCTATCATCCTTACGGATCTTCCGCTGTTTCTAGCAGAATAAACGATAGCATGTCAAACCGTGGTGAGGTCTTTCGCTTCGTCTCGAATTAAACCACATGCTCCACCGGTTGTGCGGGTCCCCGCCAATTCCTTTGAGTTTCAACCTTGCGGCCGTACTCCCCAGGCGGGGTGCTTAACGCGTTAGCTTACGTCACCCCTTAGATTTATACACAAAGCGCACTTTTTCTGCGCTTTGGGAAAATGATTCTTTTTTGTGTATAAGTTTAAGGGGTAACTAGCACCCATTCGTTTACAGCTAGGACTACGCAGGTCTCTAATCTGCTTCGCTACCCTAGCTTTCGTGCCTCAGCGTCAGAAATCGTTTAGCTTCTTGCCTTCGCTCTTGGTGTTCCTTCCGATATCAACGCATTTCACTGCTACACCGGAAGTTCCAGAAGCCCCAACGATCCTCTAGTCCATCCATCTCTCACCCGAGATCCGGTTAAGCCGAACCATTTGAAGTGAGATGTGATGGATCGCCTACGCGACCCTTTACGCCCAGTAAATTCGGATAACGCTTGCGCCCTACGTATTACCGCGACTGCTGGCACGTAGTTAGTAGGCGCTTATTCAAATAGACTTGAGTATCTATATAAAAGAGGTTTACACCCCGAAAGGCTTCATCCCTCACGCGGCGTCGCGCGGTCAGACTTTCGTCCATTGCCGACTATTCCCAGTTGCTGCCACCCGTAGGTGTATGGCCCGTGTCTCAGTGCCATTGTGGCTGGTCGTGCTCTCACACCAGCTACCCGTCATAGCCTTGGTAGGCTCTTACCCTACCAACAAGCTGATAGGAGTAAGGCTCCTCCCGAAGCAGGCAGTTACGCCCTTTGCTCTTACGAGAATATGCAGGTTTACCCCGTCTTTCGACGAGCTATCCTCCACTTCAGGGTAGATTCCTTACCATTACTCACCCGTCCGCCACTCACGTGCTCCGCACGCAGTTATTTAGTTAGTTGGTTAGTTGGTTACTTAAAAATAAATACAGCTGACTAAGTAACAAAGTAACTAAACTTCTAATTAACTATGTGCGAAGCACATTCGTTCGACTTGCATGCTTAAGGCACGCCGCTAGCGTTCATCCTGAGCCAGGATCAAACTCTCAAATATAATCGACTTAGCTCAGTATTTTACGCTGAGACTAATCGAAAGCGTTAAAAAAATTCCTACCACATTTTGATTGTCAAATAAGTTGTTAAAGTGCTTCTTTTAAGACCAAAAAACCCGCCAAGAAGCGGGTAAATTAACACCTCTTGGGTCAATTAGTCTTCCATATTTCAAATTTGACTATATCAAATATAAAGATATGTGTCAATAGAACGAATTAAATCATCAAGATGTAAACTGATCTCTCAATTTTCGGTGCTTTCTGATTTCTCAATTTTCCACTAATCCCTTAAAGTATGTTTCCCTGCCGGAGAGGAGGTGAA
>PFMK01000023.1 GCA_002785215.1 Candidatus Gottesmanbacteria bacterium CG_4_10_14_0_8_um_filter_37_24
ATACCCCCGGTAGACCATCCCTGGAGACAGTGGCAGATTTAACAATATTATTTATGTTAAAAAAGCGGAAGTTTCTATTTTGCAGAAAAGCGGAAGTTTCTATTTGGTGTTGACACCCCAGGTAGAGTCAATAAGGATTGACAAATCTAGAATATTTTACCCATTTAATTTTGTGCTTATTTATTGATACTATATAATTAGTACTATGTCATCTGAAGAGAAAGTTATCTTAGAGATCAGGACTCCAAAAACCATGGAGGAAACACCGGAATCGATGGCTCAAGTTTTTTCTGCTCTTTTTCCCGGAGGATACATTCCGCATTGGAAAAGGTTGTGGATTAAGGTACGAACTCTATCTTTTGAAATTGCCAGTATAAATCAACAAATTCATTTTTATACTGTGCTGCCGAAATCTTACAGAACCTTCCTGGAAAGCCAGCTCACCAGCCAATATCCGAAAATCCTGATAACTCACGTACCTGATTACTTGGGGAACATCTCAAAAAAACCTTATTTGGCTATCGGTAACCTGAACTTAGCTAACTCCTTCTGTTATCCTATTAAAACTTATTCCGAATTTAAGGAACTTGATCCCCTTTCTTCCATAATCGGTGTCCTGTCAAAATTGAAAATTGAAGAAAGCGGGCTTGTTCAGATTATCATCGAACCGCCTCATTTCAACTGGCAAGGTACTATCCAAAACATGCTAAGAAAAGGCATACCTGATCCCTCGTCTACTGCGCCGGACAGGGTAAGACCTATGCCGCAGGCAAGTCTTATCGAGGAAAAAGCAAACCATTCCGGCTACCGGGCATATATAAGACTTCTTATAGGTTCTGATAACCAAAAAAATGCCATGAGTCTTCTTTACAATCTGGCAGGTTCCTTCGGAGCGTTTGCCATGGGTGAAGGAAATCGGCTCGTACTTCGTCGTCCCAGATTTTTCAATAAGAAAATTGCTTTCAAAAGGCTTATTAAAAGGGAGAAAAATCATTTCCCACGGCATCAGATCCTAAACACCATGGAACTGGCTACATTATGGCACCCGCCTACCAGCCTTCTTGCCGGAATAAAAAATATCGCCTGGGGAAGATCGCTTGTCGGTGAACCCCCACCCAATTTACCCGTAGCTCTGGATGCGTCGGATGAAGAAAAATCCCAGATTAATTTTTTTGCTAAAGCTGAGTTTAAAAACCAGATGACCACTTTCGGTTTAAAGAAATATGACAGACGAAAACATGTCTATGTCATCGGAAAAACCGGTACCGGAAAATCCACGCTTATCGCTAACATGGCCATAAATGACGCCAGAAACCGGGAGGGGTTGGCAGTTATCGATCCGCATGGTGATCTTTCTGAAATACTTCTAAATTACATACCCTCGTATAGGTTAAACGACGTAGTTTATCTTGAACCTTTTGACACGGAGCATCCTTTCTGGATGAACACTTTGGAAGTAAAAAACCCCGTGCATAAAGAGCTGGTAGCCTCAAGTATAGTATCAATATTCAGTAAATTATATGCCTATTCGTGGGGACCAAGACTGGAATATATCCTAAGAAATACGATACTGACACTTCTTGAA
This sequence comes from Candidatus Gottesmanbacteria bacterium CG_4_10_14_0_8_um_filter_37_24, assembly GCA_002785215.1. Classification (GTDB taxonomy): domain Bacteria; phylum Patescibacteriota; class Microgenomatia; order 2-02-FULL-39-11; family 2-02-FULL-39-11; genus CG1-02-37-22. The sequence goes on from PFMK01000023.1 coordinate 1,586, forward strand.
GTTCCCAATTCAACATTGGTCATGGTACCGGACCTACTGGCAGACTTTAATTTCCGTCAGAAGATTGTCCATTCTTTAAAAGATAAGGTTCTGTATAATTTCTGGGTCAATGAGTTTGACAAAATGCATCCCAGGCTGAAAAGTGAGGCTATAGCCCCTATCCAAAACAAAGTCGGACAATTTGTCACTTCCCCCACCATAAGACAGATAATAGGCCATCCGACCTCTACTATTGACCTGGAGGATATCATGAATAACGGGAAAATACTTATTCTGAACCTTTCGCAGGGGAAATTGGGCGAGGATAATGCAGCTCTGCTGGGGGCTATGTTTATTACAAAAATGCAACTGGCAGCTATGAACAGGGTAAATATACCGGAAGCACAGCGGCGTGATTTTTATATGTACGTCGACGAGTTTCAAAATTTTGCTACTTTATCATTCATCAAAATTCTTTCTGAAGCAAGAAAATACAGGCTGGATCTGATTCTTGCCAACCAATACGTCGCCCAGGTGGAAGAAAATGTGCAGAAAGCTATTTTCGGCAATGCCGGAACACTGATATCGTTCATTATCGGAGCCCAAGACGCCAATCACCTGTCAAAAGAATTTGGCCAGTGGTACAAAGAAGAAGATTTGGTAAGTCTGGGTGCATATCAAATAGTCATAAAACTGGCAATTGATAATCTCACTTCCCTGCCATTTCATGCAGTTACTCTACCTCTTCCCAAATCCGTCAATAAAAACAGGGAAAAAATTTTAAGACTGTCAATAGAAAAATATACCAAGGCACCTGATAAAATTTTTTCTCGAGACCAAACTCCAATCCCTGATAAACCTCAAGAAAAACCTAAATCAACCGGGGAAATAATGAAATAAAAATATCTAGAATATTGATTTTCAAATTATTATATCTTATTGTTAATCATAGAAGATCAGAATTGAAAACATTAAGTTTATATCCTGATAATAATAACAGGGGAGAAATAACCACAGCTTTATTTGTTTTAAGTATGGTTATTATCACTCTTGGTACTTTTGCCAGTACTAGATTATCCCGGACCGGTCCCAAACTGAACCCTTACGCCGCCTCCGTCACCTGTGAATCTTTAACCCAATACCCTAATCGGAAATGTGATGATGTTTTAACAGAGCTAAATGGAAAAAAATGCAACAGCAGTTTGTGGGGAAGCTGGGAATTTAAATGCACGAATACAGCTTGCGTTAACGGAAATGCTGTTGGAGTTCCATACTGGTGTGATGGGGAAAAATGGCACAACATGAATAATTACGGTGAATGTACGGATAAATGTAAGGCATCTGTCCCGCCGGCTGCACCAACGGATTGTGAACAGACAAATGGCACCATCGTAAACTATGAACTCAGACAAGACTGTGATACTGTGAATTTCAAACCCGGACATTGCATTAAGATTGAACAATATTGTGAAGACGGCAAGATAAAGGAAAAACCGGGACAGGATACAAATAAGACATGCGGGAATAATGAGGATTGTAAAGCGACACAGATACCACCTGATATAGCTGTGAAAAACGCATTTCTAAGCGGATTTATCAACATCACCAATAAACCCGGAAAGCTAATAGAAAAAGTGGCTGTCGCTTATAAAGTTGATGCCTCAACCTATTCCCCTGTCTTTGAAATTTCTTTAAATTCAAACGATAAGGAAAGGGTAATAGCATATCATTTCGATAAAATAAATAATCAACCCGTTAAAATCGGAGATGAGATCACTCTTGCAGTTTATGTCATGTTAAACGGTGTAACAAATCCCATAGGCACCAAAGATTACCAAATCAAGGTCGATAAAAAAAACTATCAATTTGATTTTGAACCAATCGTGATCGAAGAAGATAAACCGATATCCAAAGAGCCTCCTAAAGAAATAGAAGTGGCACCAAGTCCACAAGTAGAAACAAAATTATCCGGTAAAATAATAATTACTAATAATTCAACCTATACTGTCAAGCATGTATACTTATTTTCTAAACGAGTCGGTTATGTATTCGACAGTGAGATTACAAATTCAACAAAATCAATTGACTTTACCAACAGTAACCAGAAGAGATTAAATCCTAGAGAGACGCATGAAATCAATGCGTCTGTTAGTTTTTCCGGTACAACTTCCACTTTTTCATCTGCCTATCAATCTATCACTCTTCAACCCGGAAACAATATTCTAAATTTCGACATTACCATCAATCAACCAGATTTAGAGAAAGATAAACCCGAATCGCAGGAAGATACTCATTTAAGCGGCAGGATAGGCATAGATAATAAGTCGGGAAAGAAAATAAAAGAAGTTAATATATTAGCTAAGCCTGCAGGAGGCGCCGAATTTCCTATATTTCAGAATTCTGAAAAGATTCCTGCATATACTGTGTTTATATCAATCCAATATCAAAGTACTGGTTCTGTATCCAATTCAAACATAAAGATGTCTGCAGGAAACACCTATACCATGCACGCAAACGTCGTCTTTGACCAGGAAGATAAACCCTTTAACTCTGAAGACCAAACTATCACACTTCAAACTGGAGAAAACATCCAGAATTTTGATTTTACCATCAACAAAGACGATACCACTTCCCACAATCCTGAAAGAAAACCCTACATTCTAAAGTCAAGTGCAACTTTTGAATCTCCTTTGATTAAATGTTGATAATATTCGTTGGGCGATAAATACCCCAACCGTTTCC
>PFMK01000051.1 GCA_002785215.1 Candidatus Gottesmanbacteria bacterium CG_4_10_14_0_8_um_filter_37_24
TGGCATAGGTATGGTCGGAGGGATTGCTTTCCTTTATCTTATCTACGGTTTTTTCCTTATCCTCACCTCAGGAGGTAACGCTGAAAAGATCGAACAGGCCAAACAGATCATCATCTCAGCCCTATCCGGCCTTATCCTTATTATCTTCTCTGTCCTTCTTCTGAAAATTATCGGTACGGACATAATCCGGATTCCCGGTTTTGGCTGACAGAACCGGTTAGTCTTGACAAACAATAAGTAACATGTTAATGTGTATGTTACCATGCTGGATATAAGAACAAATATACTACTTGACAAAGAAACACATAATCTTCTTATAAATATCGCTTCCCGCGAAAAAAAATCCATTGGGGAATTAATCAGATCTGCAATTGATGCGGTATACAAAAAGAGGGATGAGGATATAATACGGGAAAGAACAAGAGTGGTAGAAAAAATAAAAGCCCTTAGGAAAAAAATGAAACCTCTAAAGGGAATCACTTACAGAGAATTAATTGAATATGGACGATACAGGTAAGATTTATATTATCGATGCCTCAGTGTTGTTTGCCGGTTTACTGCTTGATGAGGTTTACAATATTTCTGCCGATAAAATCCTTGAAGATTATAAAGAGAAAAGGACTGATCTTCTGGCTCCTAGTCTTATCACTTATGAAGTGTTAAACGGGATCCGGATGGCATTCTTAAGAAAAAGAATCCCTCAAGACTCAATAAATATACTTATCAGTTTATACAAAAAGCTGGAAATAAGATTGTTTGAGCCTGTTGAAAATCATCTTCTCTCTACGGCTATATCCAACAATCTGTCAGTTTACGATAGCGCCTATGTATCCTTGATGATTCTCCAAAATAAACCCCTAATTACCGCTGATAAAAAATTATATAATCAGATGCATAGATTACACAGGAATTCTCTGGTAAAATGGATTGAAGAATTTAAACAGCATATATGATCAGCCAACTTGCCCAGAAAATCGTGATAAACGGCCAGGAGTTTTACGGCCCACTGCCTACTTTAACCGGTGTCGGAAACGAAGGAAAAGTGGAATTTGACAGCCTGGCCTCGATTGTAAACAAAGCAGTCACCTATCTTTTCCCAATTGCCGGAATCTTCCTTTTCTTATATCTGGTCTGGGGAGGATTTGATTTCCTTACATCCATGGGTGATCCGAAAAAAGCTGAAACCGGGAAAAATAAAATCACCAGTGCGCTAATAGGGTTTCTCCTTATTTTTGCCGCTTATTGGATCGTGCAGATTCTGACCCGCGTATTTAAAATAACCACTTCTTATTAGTCTCCAAAAAAGACAGGAGAAGATGCTCCGGGTATCACCCTTATCGTACCTAATTTCGCATCATCTTCCATGGTAAATACAGAAACCTGAGGGAAGGAAGGGCTGCCCATATCATTTATTCTTTCCCCCATCAGTCTTAGTTCATCTATCATCTTGTCTGAATCATAGAAACTGAAGGGTGCTATCGCTTTGAAAGATTTGTCTACCAAACTATAAACTCCGACAAGGGGAAGGCCTGTAAGATAATGATAACCTACCAGAAGTCTGTCCCCTTTGGGGAACCAGACGACATAAGGCACGAATCCTTCTTTCAAAATCGTGGTGGTAAGCTTGGTATCTCCCATGTCTATCTTCTCAGGCATTGCAGGCAATACCTGGTTTAAAATCCCATCAGTGCTTGCCAGATAGAGATCGCTTTTCTTATTATCTCCCAAACTGTAAATTATTTTTGTTTTATCCGGGGAAAGACTGACAAAATACGGTTTTTTATCTGTCAGGACAGTCTCGGCAAAAGGTGCGTTTAACGAAATGGTTTTTATCCCCTCATCCCCTGCAAAAAGCACTGAGTTTTTGTCCAGCCAAAATATTTGCCTGATTGACACATCTTTTTTTGTCAGATCAATTTTAAATTCCGCGGCCGGACTGGCTGGGGAATAAAGGGAGATTTTATATAAACTGTCTTGGTAAAGTAAAGCAATTTTTTCTTCGTCCAAAGACCAGGTATAATCTATCAGCTCTGCCTTACGTCCATCAGATGGATCAAAAATTATTGTACGATTGGTGCTTCGGGAATATACTGCCAAAGCTGAAGGCGAAGCCTCTTTTTCCTTCACCGTCCAGGATAAATAATTACCTTTTGGAGACCAGGATAGTTTAGTGGCTGCGGGTGTTGCGTTTTTAACAAGAAGTGAAATAGTCAGAAGATCGCTGTTATAGATATCTCCGTCTTTGATAAAAGCCAGACGTCCGATTTTGACAGGCGTTACGGTAATTGCCTGCGGCGTTACAGAAGCTGACAGGGAAGCTTCTCCCGGACTGGTCATCGGAAGGGTCGGTATCAAAAATGGTGTAGCTGTCGGTCTTAATGTCGGAATTGTCGGTGGAGGCTTAATTTCTGATTTCCGGGAAAACAACGCATAACCTGAGCCAACCATGATTATTAATGCAAAAAGTATAAAAACAGGCAAAAATTTCTTTAAGTGTGAAGTTGAGGCAATTGTACCGAACGGAACACCTTGAGAATAAGATCCTTCCGTGTTATTTGTATCACTATTATAGCCTTGGGCAGGGTTTTCATCCATATTATTAATTATACCTTATCAGTTTTGAGATTTGACATTCCCGCCTGCATTTGCCTGAGCAAAGCTCTGGCGGGCAGGTGAGTTTTGAGATTTTCTCTTACTCCCATTCCATTGTGGCAGGAGGTTTGGTGGTAATGTCATAAACTACTCTAACCACGTCAAATATTTCTGTTGTAATTCTCTCGGAGATTTTGGCAAGAAGTGGATATGGAAGCCTTACCCAATCGGCTGTCATGGTGTCTTTTGACTCTATTACCCGTACGGCAATCGTTTCGCCGTATTTCCGTTCGTCTCCCGTCACTCCGGTTGACTTTACTCCGGTAAAAACCGCAAAAGCCATCCAGATATCATCATAGAGTCCGGCCTTTTTTATCTCTTCCACCACTATTCCTTCTGCTTTCCTTAGTATTTCCAATTTTTCTTTCGTCACTTCACCTATGATCCTCACAGCAAGTCCGGGCCCGGGAAATACATGCCTATGGATCATTTTGGGAGGGAAATTAAGTTTGCGTGCGATCTCCCGCACTTCGTCTTTATAAAGAAAACGTAACGGCTCGACTATCTTGAACCCATGTTTTGCAGGCAATCCCCCTACATTGTGATGGGTTTTAATCTTTGCAGCATGTTTCGTACCTTTGCTTTCAATAACATCCGGATAAATGGTCCCCTGAATTAGAAACTTCGCTTCAAGTTTTATTGCCTCTTTTTCAAATATTCTGATAAATGTCTCTCCAATAATTCTTCTTTTTTCCTCTGGATCAATAACATCTTTTAGTTTACTAAGAAATAGTTCTTCCGCATTAATTATTTTAAGATTCAATTTAAAATATTTTTTAAAAGTGGCAATTATTTCATCAGTTTCACCTTGTCTCATCATGCCTGTATCCACATAAAAACAAGTCAAATTTTTTCCTATAGCCTGGTGACTCAAAACTGCAGCCACGGAAGAATCAATCCCCCCCGACAGGGCACAAACAGCATTTTTATCTCCTATGTCATTTTTTATTTTATCTACCAGATCCTTTGTCGACAACCTGTTATCAAGCATTACTTCCTGACAGATATTAAAGACGAAATTATGTAATATCTCCTTACCATACTCTGTGTGATGCACTTCCGGATGAAACATTATACCGTAAAATCTCCTTCTTTCATCAGCAAATGCAGCTATTTTAACCGCCGGAGTAGAACCGATTACCACTGTACCGGATGGAGGTTCTATCACTTGGTCGAAGTGACTCATCCAAACTGTAAAATTTTTCTTTTTATCCTGCCAACCCGCAAAAAGCGGACTTTCTTTAATCAGGCTAAAAGAGGTAGATCCGTACTCTTTCTTTTTCCCGGGTGCGACTTTACCCCCTAAGACATGCCCCAATACTTCCAAACCGTAACAAATTCCCAATATTGGTATACCTAAATTGAAAATTCGCTTGTCTACCAAAAGTGCGTCTTTGCCATAGACTGAAGAAGGACCACCTGAAAAAATTATACCTTTGGGACTGGATTTCTTTAGCCGGGAAAGTATTCCCTCAGGTGTAGTGATTTCACAAGGAACTCCCATTTCACGTATGCGCCTGCCGATGAGATGAGCGGTCTGCGAACCGAAATCAATTATTAGAATCATAATATTTGGTTCATTGTTAATGGTTCATCGTTCATAGTAATTTGTTATCTGAAATATGTTTGTTTGCTGTTATATGTTTATGTTTACTGTTGCCCGCCTGCAAAAGCTATCCGCCCACAGCTACGCAGTTGCTGGCGGATTGCGGGCAGGTCTGTTAAATATTAATTTTAATGTTATGCGGATGACTTTCAATAAGTGAAGCCTTTGAGATTTTGATAAGCTTCGCCCTAGCGTGAAGTTCGTTTATATTTTTTGCTCCGGAATAATACATACCTGATCTTACCCCACCAACAAGCTTGGTAATGATAGCCTCTAAATCACCTTTATAAGGTACTAAGCCTGAAACACCCTCCTCTGTCAATTTATTCTCCTGGCCGATTCTGTACTCCTGCCCATAACGGATAGCACTCCCCTCCCTCATGGCTTCAACTGAACCCATACCCCTATACGACTTGAATTTTTTCCCATTTTGTTCCACAACCTTGCCGGGTGATTCTTTTGCGCTAGCTATAAGCGAACCAAGCATAACCAGTGACGCTCCAACAGCTAATGCTTTCACAATATCCCCCGAAAACCTTATTCCTCCATCTGCTATAACCAATACCTCTCTTTCTTTGGCGATTGCCGCTGTATCCATGATGGCAGTAACTTGCGGCACTCCAATCCCGGTTACGATCCTTGTAGTACAGATTGACCCTGGACCCATACCCACTCTGATCGCCTGGCTACCTGCGTCTATCAATGCCTTAGCCCCTTCAGGGGTCGCTACGTTGCCTGAAACAAGATAAATACTTGGGTAATGGGAAGAGATGAACCTTGTTGCCTCTATTACTGTTTTGGAATAACCATGAGCACTGTCAACAACCACTAAATCCAATCCTGCTTTAGTCAACGCTGCCATACGTTCTTCCATGTCTTTACCGACTCCTACAGCAGCTGCGACTAAAGGAACATTTTCCTTTGTTTTAGCCACTTCTGCCTCCTGTTTCTCTATTGTCATATTTCTATGAATTACTCCCAAACCCCCTAATTTACCCATACTTATCGCCATTTCAGAGGTGGTTACCGTATCCATGGGAGATGACAAAAGAGGTATCTCTAATTTAATATTTTGGGAGAGTCTTACCGACAGATTGATTTCTTCTCTTTTAATTTCACTATAGGAAGGAAGAAGGAGCAAATCGTCAAAAGTTAACCCTTCCACTTCAATTATTTTGTTGTTTTTCATAACTTAATAAAACTTGCCTGTTTGGCATTTCTTTTTGCCATAAGCAAGTCTTCCTGGGATATAATATTATTCGACAATAGAAGTTGGTATTCCTGAACCAAATTAGTCTTTAGCATTTCCGGACCATCAGTATTTATAGTATAAGGCACCTTAAACTTATTCAATTTAGCAAAAATATACTTAAACATGTCTAAGTTTTTCACAACCCCTGTATGGATATTTGAGGATGGACAAATTTCTAAGACAATATTCTTTTCCGAGAGCTTTATAAGCAGTGATTCATCCTCTATAGAACGCACACCATGGCCGATGCGATTGGGTAAAAGGAAGTCAATCACTTTATGCACTTCGTCAGGACCGGTTGCCTCTCCTGTATGAATTGTAACACCCAAGCCGTTGTCTTTGCATTCGTTTACCAAAGGAATTAGATCTTTTAAATCAAATTTATCATCAATCGAACCGGCCAGATCAATACCAACTACGCCTCTTTTTCCATATTTAATAGCCTTTTTGGCAATTATAGTGTTTAATTCCACGGAAAAACTCCGGTCAAGACAGAAGATTAATCCCACTTTCATCGGATAAGCAATCATCGCTTTCTCCATACCATGGATGGAGGCGAGGATTATGTGATCCAGATCCCGTTCCCCTCCTCTGTTTCTTTTCATCGGATTGAATCTGATTTCCAAAGTAGTAATATTATTCTTCCTGTAAGCTCCTGAGGCAATGGAATACACGCTGCGCTCAATTGCCTGGGGAGAAGATTGGATCAGCTCTGTCCAATAAAAAAGCTCTAAATAGCTTTCATAGGTAGTATTACCGGAAATGGTTATCAGTCTTTCAAACTCCCAGTAGTTCTTTGTGGGAAGTTTTATACCTTGTTCGTGTGCGATTTCCCACATGATTGGAGGATCTACGGCTGATCCGACATGCACATGAAGTTCTGTCAGCTCATCATTTTGATCTATATTATTTATCATATCGGACATATAGACAATTATACTCTTTTACCTGGCAAATTTTTCAATAATTCACCTAATTTAACTGGTGATACCACAGCTTTAATAAAATTGGTTAAAGTGATATCTCTGACCTGTGCCCTGGCAAAAATTGGTTTATTTAAAGCTAAAGAATAACCGATTTCCACGGTTACTGCCGGACCCAGGTAAGAACCTTTATTGAAAATATAAACCGCATCGCAATTTCTTATGTTTAAAAGATGCGAAAAAGCACCTTCTCCTTCCCATTTGGTCAAAGTGGCCCGGTCATATTTACCTTTCTTTAATTCCTCAGGATTGTGTCCGTGACGGACGTGAGAGGGTTGTGGCACGATTACGGTAAAACCCATACGGCGAAGCATCATAGCAGCTTTTTCCATCTCTTTATAAAACTTAAAACTTCCGCAAAAACATATTTTCTTCATAAAAAAACCCGGCCCTAAGCCGAGTCAATAATAAAACTATGAAAAACATTAATCTGGTTGAAATATGCAACCATATTTAATCATACTACAAATTCCCGTATAATGTCAATTTTACATATATACTGTAACAACTTTAGTATGTTTCAGTGTAAACACTTTGATTAATAATATTTTATAATTAATAGATTTTATGCAGACGACCAAGCTTTTTTTTACCATAATTATATTTATCCTGATTGGGATATTCCTTCTCGTAAAAGGAAAACAACCTAATGACGAAACACAGATTGTTCTACCAATCATTACATCGGTGACTTCTAATCCTGAAGATAGACCGGACGTTAATCCAAATAATATCGAAATCACCTACGAAAACGATAAGTACGTAATAGATTACCTCCAAATTCCAAAAAGGGCAAAATTGAATTTAATTGCTAATTTTGAAGAAAAAGAGTCCGGCCTTACCCTTGCAAATAAATTTAACTGTGACTATGCAATAAACGGAGGGTTTTACCAGAAAAATGATAAACCGCTGGGACTTTTTATTACCAATGGGGAAAAATACGGAGAATTGACAGCAAGCAGCATTGCTAACGGATTTTTTTGGGAGGATAAAAACGGAGACAGGTTTATTGGAAAAAACTTGCCTGTCGATTTTAATAAGCAACAATTTATCCTGCAGACCGGGCCTTATATACACGCAGGAGAATATAAACTGAAGATGGTCAGGGATGAAAAATCCAGGAGAATGCTTCTTGCTGTTGACTCCGGCAACCTACTTTACTTCGTCTCTATTTATATGAAAGACAGTTTATATGAAGGTCCTTATCTTTCCGATGTTCCAAATATTTTTTCAAAAGAAGAAGTACAAAAAAAACTTAAGATAAACTCCCTACTAAACCTGGATGGCGGAACAGCTTCGTTTTTTTATATGAAAGGCAATCAGAGTTACTACATTCTCTCAGAACTCACGTCAATAGGCAGCCTCTTTTGCCTTAATAATCCTCGTAATTAACAAATTCTTGTCTTGTCTATTGACAATAAAATACCCCTGGTGCTTCAATAGGAGTATATATACCATTCTTACTGATCTCGACTTAGTCTGGACAGTTTAGAAGGGTTTATGTTGGAACATTTTAGATTTATGTTTCAGTATATACTGAAAAAACTCAGGTTTGAAATAAGTTTTTCCAGCATATACCCCTCTAATCAGCTATTGCAACCATTCCGGTTGCAAACCTGAGTAAGATGGGTATACCTGCCATGATCAACCAAGAGATTCTTGATTACGTGAAAAATGAAACAAGAAAGGGGAAAACGAGAGAAGAGCTGGAAAAATCTCTTCTTGCTGTTGGCTGGAAAAAAGAAGACGTAGACCAAATTTTCCAGACAAATCCTCAAATACCCACATTTCAAACAACACCCAGTTTTCCTACAGGTCAACCCCATTATTCCCAGAACACAACATCAAATAATGCTGTAGTAAAATCCATTTCCACAGATTTTTCCAGTCCTGTTCATAAAAAAGGACACAAATCCCTATTTATTTTTTCAATAATTATTACGGTCATATTACTTCTTCTTGGTTCGTCGACTTTACTTCTGGCATATGACAAAATACCTTTACCTGAATCACAGTTTAAGAATCAGATTTCAGAGCTTGTCATGAGCGTACCCTTCCTGCCAAAAACACCAAAATATATTCTTAATGCCGCCATTTCAGCACAGAAGAAACTGACCAGAATGAGTGTTGATTTCTCTTTGGCAGCCTCATCAAAAGGTCTTTCCTCTACCCTGAATTCAACCATGGGATTAAACCAACTTGATCTCGCCCTTAAAGGATCACTGGATTATACGGACAAGAAAAACCCGTTATTACTCCTGAATCTTCCTGTGACTAAAGATTTTAACCTGGATTTGAGACTAAAAGACAAGATTTCCTATTTTAAGATCAATAAGTTCCCCCAAAATTTACTTTCGCTAACCGGCATGGACAAAGATAAGATCACTCCTTTTTTTGACAAATGGATTTATTATGATGCCACTCCCTTGGAAACTGAAGCTAGAAAAAATCTGGACAATTACTCAAACAACCAGTCTCCTCAAAATGAATTGACCCAAAAAACACTATCATATTTGTTAAACGATGAAATCCTGCCGAACATTAAGATGTCCGGAGATAAAATCGGCAATTTTGATACTTATAAAATGCATCTGACTGTAACCAAAGATATGCTTGACAGAATCATGGATAAACTGGCCCAAGATTATAACACTAATAAAACAGGAAAAATTACGGAAGACCAAAAACCATCCAAATATATTGACGACTTCAATATTGATGCCTGGTTTGACAAAAACGAATATTATCTAAGACAAATTGTGGTGATGTTAAAAGCCAGAGCCCCAAAAACACAATCCATGTCAATAATAGACAGTACACCGCTAAAGGACCTGGAAGATGATACTTTCGATTTTGTCATTGTTCTAAAGCAGGCGGATTTCAATAAACCGTTTACAGTAGAGATCCCTTCTCAATCGGAAAAACTGGAAGACGTTGTCAGCGCTTTCATGGAAAGCTCGGGACTTTTAAGCGGCCAAAAAAATGCCATTTATTCTTCTGTTAAGTCTGATATAAATCAGTTGGAAAATGCCACTCTACGTTACTATACTGTAAAAATGGTTCTGCCAAAATCACTTGATGATTTGGCAGAGGCAGGAGAAATTATGAAGACCTCAGTCACTCGATTTAATAATGAACAAATCTACCTGAAAACTATCCAAAATGGGGAAAAGGTATTTATTTATACCCTGACTGAGGATCCGAACAACATAACCAGCCCGTTTTTTAGCATCACCATATCAAAAAACGGTTCTTCAATCGAAAAGAATTATTCCAAATCAGAAATCGATATAATCATCAAGAATTGAAGTCTCACCTTCCGTTCCCTTGTACTTTCTTATGACTTTCAGTAATATTACCCTATGGTCAAACCCTATACCCCAATGAAGTATAAAAATATCACAATCTCAGGCCAGGCTGCGAGCGGAGCTACAACACTTTCCAAAAGTCTCGCCAGTAAGCTGGATTGGAAACTTATAAATGCCGGAGAACTGGTAAGACAATACGTTAAAGAAAAAGGTATCTTGCTGGAAAACACCAGTCAAACCCCAGACCGGTATCATCTGGAACTGGATAAATTTATCGCAGACAAGTTAAGAACAGAAAAACAGCTTATCGTCGAATCCTGGTTATCCGGCTTTGACGCAAAGAATATTCCCGGTGTATTTAAAATACTGGTTATCTGCCCTGAAGACGCAGTTAGAATAGACAGATTGGTAAATAGAGATAAAATGACTATAGATGAGGCGAAATATCATCTGAAAATAAGGGAAAAAGAAAATCTATCCAAATGGGAAAAGTTATACCATACAATTGATTTTTGGAATCCCAGCCTCTTTGATCTTGTCGTAAATACTTATGAAAACGGGCCTGTGGAAACCTTAAACATCGCTTTGAAAACGCTGGAATATACTAGATAGAAAGGTTATTTACTTAATTCATCACTATCAAGCATTATTGTCACCGGACCATCGTTTACGATCTCAAGCAGCATATACGCCCCAAATTCTCCGGTCTGTACATTTTTTACTCCTAATTTTCTCAGTTGCGCGACAAAATGCAGATATAGATTTTTTGCTAACTCCGGCTTGGCAGCTTTTATAAATGACGGTCTGCGACCTCCCTTGCAGTCTGCATAGAGAGTAAACTGGGAAACAACAAGTATGCCTCCCTCTTTATCTTCAACGGATAAATTCATCTTGTCGTTTACGTCAGACATAATCCGTAAATTGACGGTTTTTTCTGCCAAAACTTCTGCTTCCCTTTCGCTGTCACCTTCCCTAACTCCCAATAAAATTACATAACCCTTTTCTATTTCCCCGATCATTTTTTGATTTATGGTGACTTTTCCCGATAAAACTCTCTGTATTAAAGCTCTCATAATATAATCTCAAATCTTAAAGTTTAAATGTCAAAACCAAATCTTTAAATCTAAAATCTAAACTATAAGATTTTATTAATTTACGGTTTTGAGTTTTGCGTTTTAAGTTTCAATCTGTAAATTCCTGAACAAACCCCATATTATGCTTCCTTTGTTTCGTGGTTTACATCCACGCAAACAAAGAGCGCAAATACGGGGCAAGCATCTCTCTTTTAATCAGTAAATTCCTGCACAAACATCTCTCCGTATATCCCTCCATCAATAACGCCAATGCCTACTTTTTTGAAATCCGGGGAGAGAATATTTGCTTTATGTCCCGGAGAGTTCATGAGTCCCTGATGAGCCAGTTCCACATTTGGAGCTAAAGCAAGATTCTCACCGGCAGCATTAAATATTATGTTTGCTTTTTCCATCCGGTCGAAAGGGGATAAACCATCGGGACTGTAATGTGAAAAAAATCCTTTGGCGAACATTTCTGCAGCATAACTTCTGGCAAGACCGCGCAGCTGTGTTGATAGAATAAGTCTGGACAAACCATTCTTTTCTCTTTCCTTGTTTACCATATCAAACATGGCGATCTCTGCTTGTTCGTTTATCTTGACGTCATTTTGAGTAAAATGAAGTTCTACCTTGTCATTTGATTGAAGATTCGGATTTACCGTCAGAAAAGTTAAAGTCTCATTTACTGCTTGGCCGAAGATTATATTCAGTTGTCTTTCTACTCTTTGAGTCTTTGAGACGAGCACGTTTCCTATTTTCGCGGAAATAATATCTTTCTTTACCCATCCGCTTACAGGCAAAACAATAATTAGCGTCAGGAAAAAAGCCACAAACGTCAAAGCTTCGCCCATCGCGGGTATAAAACCAAATAGCCTATTTGCCAAAACAAAAGATGATCTCCAACCGTTTTTATGAAGCTTTTCCCATATTACCGGGAAAAACCGCCGGTATAATTGCTGAACTAAAAAAGTAAAAATGATCTCCATGATAAAACCGCCGAGCAGGAAACCTAATGCATTGGCCATTCCCATGGGAAGGCTAAAATTTAATACAAGAAAAGCCCCGATAAAACTATAGAGCTTAAGAGCAACGATAAAAGAGATGATGAAGCCTGTAAGATCAATCAGGCCTAAAATAAACCCTCTTTTCCACCCTTCAAATAAATAAACAAGGAGGATAAGTATTATAATTAAATCAATCCAATTGCCTTTCAGCGAAGGAACATTCATATAATTATCTAAACTCTTCTTAACCGTATTCCAATTAAATCGGAATCAGTCTAGAAGGGTTTATGCCGGTCCCGATTAAATCGGGATCAATATATTGTATAATAGAAAACCAAATTATGAAACAGAAATTCATAAAGATAAAAAGCTTTCTGCCGCTGAAAATTATTTCAAAAAGAAAAATTATCTTTTTTATTCCAATTGTCCTGGTAATACTTTTCATAATTTGGTTTATGATCTCAATACTAAAAGACTTGCCATCCCCTACTAAACTTCTCTCTTATGAAATCCCCCAAACCACGAAAATATTCGACCGGAATAATATCCTGCTCTTTGAAATATTTACTGAACAAAATAGAACTCTGGTAAAACTTACTGACATGCCTATCAGTTTAAGAAATGCTACTATTGCTACCGAAGATAAGGACTTCTACAAACATCAGGGTATCAATCCTATCGGAGGGATATTAAGGGCAGTAAAAGAAACTTTTCTTCACCAAAAACTTCAAGGAGGGTCAACCATTACTCAACAACTGGTGAAAACCGCTCTTCTTACTCCTGAAAGGACTTTAGGAAGAAAAATCAAGGAAATTATCCTTGCTTTTTGGGCTGAGAGATTATATTCAAAAAACCAAATACTGGAAATGTACTTAAACGAAGTTCCTTATGGAGGTACAGCCTGGGGCGTTGAAGCAGCTGCCCAAAAATATTTCGGTAAAAATATAAAAGACTTAGATTTGGCAGAAGCAGCACTTCTTGCCGGGCTTCCAGCTGCTCCAACGATCTATTCTCCTTTCGGTGCCCATCCGGAACTGGCCAAAGCAAGACAAACTTATGTACTGGAAAGAATGCTTGCTGAAGGTTATATAAATAAAAATGAGATGGAAGAAGCGATAGAGAAACCCCTCAATTACAAAATCCAGGCTTCTGATATAAAAGCTCCGCATTTCATCATGTATGTCAAAGAAAAACTTGTCGAAAAATACGGAGAAAAATTAGTCGAACAGGGAGGTTTAAAAATAACCACCTCCCTGGATTATTCTTTACAAAAAATGGCACAAGATACCGTAGCCACAGAAATAGCGAAATTACGAAAATTGCGCGTCGGAAACGGAGCTCTAGTCGTTACCAGACCGCCAACCGGAGAAATATTAGTAATGGTGGGCTCACAAGATTATTTTGCTACAGGCAGCGGTAATTTCAACGTCGCGCTTGCTCTACGCCAACCGGGATCAGCTATCAAACCGATAAACTATGCGATAGGCATAGATACCCACAAGGTAACTCCTGCTACGATGTTTTTGGATATTCCCACCTGCTTTAATGTTGCCGGCCAAACTCCATATTGTCCGAAAAATTATGACGGTAAATTCCACGGACCCCAACAACTGCGTTTTGCTTTAGGGAACTCGTTTAACATTCCTGCGGTAAAAATGATGGCTTTAAACGGAGTAAACGATTTTATTGCCTCCGCCTCGGCGATGGGGATTTCCAACTTCCTGGATCCTTCTAAATACGGTTTGTCCCTCACTCTGGGCGGAGGGGAAGTAACCATGCTTGACATGGCCAAAGCATTCGGAGTATTTGCCAATGCCGGTATAAGAACAGAGTTAACAAGTATACTAAAAATTGAGAACAGGGATGGAAAAATACTGGAAGAATATATGAATCCTAATCTGGTAAGTGACATAACAAAACCAATATTATACCCCTCTTCTCTGCTTATTTCCGGCCCCAGAATAATTTCACCGGAAACCGCATTTCTTATATCTCACATACTTCTTGACAATAATGCCCGATCACAGATGTTTGGCACTAATTCCTATCTGGTCGTCCCAAATAAAGCCGTTTCCGTCAAGACAGGCACCACAGACGATAAAAGAGACAACTGGACTATAGGGTTTACTCCCAATTTTCTAGTGGTGGTCTGGGTAGGAAACAATGACAATACTCCCATGCATCCATCTTTAACTTCCGGTGTGACAGGAGCAACCCCCATATGGAACGAAGTAACGAAACACCTGCTTAAAAACCAACCTGATCTCTGGCCAAAACAACCAGAGGGAATAGTTGGTACCCAAATTTGCTCTGTTTCCGGTTTGGCCGCACCAAATAACGATCCTAATGCTTCTGACAAAGGTTGCCCAACCAGATATGAATATTTTATCCGTGGCACCATACCTAAACAGATTGAAAATCTGAAACAAAATATCTTGGTAGACAAGAATTCTCAAAACATCGCACCCCGTTCGCAAACAGACAATACTGAACTCAAGGAGCATCAGGTCGCTTCAGACATGTTTACGTCTTTTTGTCTTGATTGTCCTCATCAGGAAAATGATCCTCCTACTATAATTAAACTATAATCTTCTTCACAAAACCTATAATATATGATATAGTTTCCCCCCATGGAAAAGAAAAACGGCCGTAATATTCAAAATATCCTTAGTAATGTAATGATAATTATCCTTATTACTCCCATTGTGGTATTGAAAAAAATTGGAGATCTTTTTTTATTCTTAATCAATCTTATATTATTGTTAATTAGAAAAGCCTATAAAATACTAATTATTTTCATTTTGACTCTAAGAAAGAATTCACAAAATTTCTCTAAGGTATTATCTTCATCATCACAGTCTTTTGTTTCGTTAATCTGTAACCGACTGGTAAATTTATTTAGCTTCCCTAAATCAATTTTTTATCATAAAGATAAGAAAAAAATCAAATATCAGGTAATTTATCAACAAAAGAAAAATATATTAAGGCTCGACAAATTCTTCCGACTGCCAAAAGTTTCATTTCATCTGCAACTGGATAGAAGTATTAAAAGGAAATTAAAGATTCTTATACTAAAAATAAAATATTTTATCTTTGGCGCGCTCATTACAAGTAGTATTATTTTCGTCTTTCTACTTTATAATCTCGCCAAATCCATCCCAAACCCATCGTATTTATCTTTAAGAGATATCCCCTCAACTACCAAAATATTTGACAGAAAAGGCAAGCTTTTATACGAGATCTACGCAGAAGAAAACCGGACGCCAATAAAATTATCGGAAATTCCTGATGTAGTGAAAAATGCAACTATAGCCATAGAAGACAAGGAGTTTTTCTCACATAAAGGATTTTCCCTACGGGGTATAATAAGAGCTCTTGTCCGAAATATGTCATCTGACGATTTAGAAGGAGGATCCACCATCACCCAACAGTTAATAAGAAGCGTGATGCTAACTCCTGAAAAAACACTAACCAGAAAAATAAAAGAGTTAGTCTTGTCGGTCTGGACAGAACAATTATATTCCAAAGAGCAGATATTTGAAATGTATTTCAACCAAGTACCTTACGGTGGTATGACATGGGGCATCGAATCAGCTGCCCAAACTTATTTTGGTAAAAGCGTGAAAGATCTGGACCTGGCAGAAGCAGCCCTCCTGGCCGGACTTCCGGCTTCTCCTTCCTTCTTTTCTCCCTTCGGCAATCATCCGGAACTGACAAAACAGAGGCAAAGAGATGTATTAAAAAGTATGGTTGACGCAGGTTACATAAATAAAGAAGAACAAAACAAGGCTCAAACAGAAGAGTTACATTTGAAGAGCCCGCAGATCCCTATTCTTGCTCCTCACTTTGTGATGTATGTCAAAGAAACGCTCGAAAAATTATATGGACCAAAGATAGTCGAAAAGTCAGGACTGAGAGTAACCACTTCTCTGGATTATGATCTTCAAGAAGCTGCCGAAAGAATAGTATCGGAAAATATCAATAAACTGAAAACGTTTAATGTCGGTAACGGAGCGTTGTTGGTCACAAATCCAAATAACGGCGAGATTCTGGCCATGGTAGGCTCATCAGATTATTTTAATAAAGAGAAGGAAGGCAATGTCAACGTCACTCTTTCTCTGCGCCCTCCTGGCTCCTCCATCAAAGTCGTCAATTATGCTCTGGCATTGGAAAAGGGCTTTACTGCTTCCTCTGTTCTTAACGATTCTCCTGTCACGTATAAAATTGACGGCCAAAACAATTATACGCCAGTAAATTATGATGGTAAGTTCCACGGTAGGGTAACTTTAAGAACTGCTCTTGCCTCGTCATATAATATTCCGGCGGTAAAACTACTCTCGATGGTTGGCGTAACAGACATGGTTGAGCTGGGCAGATTAATGGGTATAGAAAACTGGCAGGACGAAAGCCTTTTTGGTCTCTCCCTCACCTTAGGCGGCGGAGCAGTTACTATGCTAGATATGGCAAGAGTCTATGGTACGCTGGCTGTGGGTGGAATCAGGCACGATTTGACACCAATCATCAAGGTGACTAATTGGCAGGGTGAAATATTGCCTATCCCAAAATCTGATAATAATATTCAGGCGCTAAGAAGTGAAATTGCCTATATAATAAGCAGTATTCTCTCTGACAATAACGCCAGAACACCGGCATTCGGACCAAATTCAGCCTTGAATATCAGGGATAAGACCGTAGCAGTAAAAACAGGTACGAGTGACAACAAAAGAGATAATTGGACCATAGGTTATACTCCTGACTATGTAGTAGCGGTCTGGGTAGGAAACAACGACAACACCCCTATGCACCCTACCCTAACTTCAGGAATTACCGGTGCTGCCCCGATTTGGAGAGAAATGATGGATTATATATTAAAAGATAAAGAGAATAAACCATTTCCTTTGCCTGAAAATATAATAAGCGTCAAATGCAACGACAGGCTCGAATATTATGTCAGAGGTACGGAACCGAAAGGAGGCTACCCTAAATTCCTCACACCTACTCTTACACCCGTTAAAGAATAAGAAACAAGCAATGAACCGCTTTGAACTGCAAACCGAAGTAAGACAGGGGTAGATAATTGATGGATTAAGAACGATTGTAGTTTTGAGCTTTAATATTTGAGTTTTGAGATTTGTAGCTTGGAATTTATCATGTATGCCTGTCTGCTACTTTTGAAGCGCCATATGCTTCAGGTTTGGTTTTGACAATGAATCCTGAACCTCTAATCATACCTACTACTTCAGCCAGCATTTCTCTTGTTTCCCCGTGTTTACCAATATCAACATGAATTTCTAAATCGTATTTTGTTATACCGTTTCCACGAAAAGTATCCAGAAGCCTCTGCGCATATTCAAGAGACAGAGAAGCTTCTTTATATATTCTGGTTCTTAACACCATTTTCCTTTCCTCAACCACTCTTCTCCAGAAATATATTCCTCCTTCCCCTGTCCGGTGGACGACGATCGCGGTAACAAAATCCGTACCTTCCCCATTCCTTGATTGTGAATCCGATCCTATGACTAACTGGTGTTTGCTGCCGGGTGATTTACTTATAAAACCGATTATCTTCTCATGCACTTCTTTCAAGTCTAATATGCCATATGTCTGACTGTTAAATATATTGTCCATTGTCACATTAATAATATTACTAAATATCCATTGTGCTCAAACTGTCTAAAGTATGTTCTGATTTTATCATAATTTTTCTTTATATACTGAAAATGTATAGGTCACCCACTTTTCGGACTCCAACTGTTTATGAATGTTACGGGCGACACATAACGAAGTGATGAATGTGGCCTCCGGTAATTGT
>PFMK01000056.1:0-1599 GCA_002785215.1 Candidatus Gottesmanbacteria bacterium CG_4_10_14_0_8_um_filter_37_24
CTTGTGGACAGCGTCTTATTCCACAAAAGCCTGATTGACTGGAAGAGAATAAGAAGATAAGAGAAAAGGGCGATGATACCAGTTTCTGTGGCGAGATTAAGTAAAAAAGAAGAAGAAACGGTAAAAGTAATATTCCAGAAAGGAGTAAGATTGATGCTCATGGGTTTGGCCAAGGTGAAGGCAGCCACAAAATTGGTAGGGCCGACACCCAACAACATAGTCTTGGCGTCTTTCAACACTTCCAGGAAAATTCCCCAACCAAAGTAAAATGGCAGGATAACAGGCTTTTGGACTTTGGCAAGATGATAAATGAGAAGGGCGCCGGCTGTAACAGAAAGTACAAGAGTAACAAGATTAAAGAATGTTACCTCGGGAGTATCCTGGCTTTTTTCCGGCAGCCATTCACTCGGTACCGACGCGTCACCACTAACTTCTAGCTTTTTCCCGTTCTCTATGGTGGATGGTAGTATTTTGGAAATTGTCTTTAAAACGAGATAGACGATCATAACAAGAAGGAAAAGTAGACTTGCGGTGAAATTACCTACAGGAGAGAAGTTACCGGACGGAAAAAGTCCAATCTTCTGGAGAATGATATATGCGGAAATGAAGAGAGAATCAAGGGTAAGGATAAGCATGATTTGAGAGTGGTCTTCTTCCTTTATCAAGTTGGTGAAAAGAAGGTACAGGATAAACCCGGCCAGAATAGTGGAAGTGGAAAGGGGAGTAGTAAGTGCAGTGACGATGCTTGAAGATTGAAAGAAAGTGGAAATGACAAACAGGGTAGAAAGAAGCAGAAACGGAAAGGTGAAAATATTCCTTTTAAGGGCAATCCGGTGTGTTATGGCAAGCTTCATAGCCAGAAGCAGGGTAAGAATAATCACAGCCAGGAAGACGAGCATCATCTTATTAAATTCATAGGATTCAGGGGTAAAAGGCAGGAAAAAAAGAGGAAAGAGAAAGACAAAGAGGAAAATAGCAAGTCTGATAAGTTTGTTTGTCATTATATAATCCTTCAGGAATAAATTTCTTTAACACTGCTAGTTTATTGTTATATCGCTCGACTCAAGCATAGTGTTAAGTCGTTACTAATTCAACGTTTTTGCCGTGAGTTCGGTTATACGAAATTGTTTCTTTCAGGACAGATAATCCTAAGTATAAGAGATTTTGGTGGAAAAAAGAAGTTTCACAATTATCAATCTGAATATCTAAATCCCTGCCCGCAGATGCTACGCATCAAGCGTTGCAGGCGGGCGAAATTCAAAATCACGTCAAACGTGACTAATGCAAATCCAAATGTTCAAAATCCAAATGTTCAAAACTATTTTTGTCATTTATTATTGTTTCGATATTCGTGATTCGTATTTCGAATATGTTTTCGTGTTTCGTATTTCGTGCTTCGTGTTTCGAATTTGGTTTTTTAAATTGGGCATGCACCCGATGCACATGTCCAGTACCAGTATTCCGGATTAAAGGGATCTGAACTCATGCAACATCTTTCATTCATGATGCAGGTAATGCCGGGCGGGTGAGGCGGCGGTACAGTAGTTCCGCATTCACAGGAGGCTGAAGCACAGAGTTCATTATAATTCAGACTTCCCG
>PFMK01000056.1:1705-4235 GCA_002785215.1 Candidatus Gottesmanbacteria bacterium CG_4_10_14_0_8_um_filter_37_24
GCCCCCTCCGCCCCCAATATACTCCATGCTTGGCAGGCCTCCGATCATGATGATATTAGGACTATGGACGACGTAGTTATAAGAAAGAGTAGGGCCACAACCACTGCTGCAGCCAACTCTCTCGATATCCTGGTCGCTCAGGTTTTCCAGTTTGGCATAAACGACGTAGTAATCTTGATTAGTGTTTGTATCATAATAATATTGGTGTCCGCTTCCCAGAGGGTCGGAAGGAAGGGTAGAGATATATGGTGAAAAGGAGTTGCCCCATTGGGCTTCCGTAAGCGAGCCGGCTGCAGCAGGAGGATAATATGACTTGTCATTGTAGTAATCTTCAAATATTCTGGTAAGCTTACTTAGGTCCTGTTTCCTCTTGGCGTCTCTGCCTTTTTGTATGGAAGGGTTGATGTTCATACCTATTACGGCAGTAGCCATGATGCCTACAAAAGCCACCACGATAAGAACTTCAATTACAGTGAAACCGGAAATGGAGGATTTGATTTTAAGGAAATATTTTCTCATAATAGATAGCAAGATTAGTATAGAACAATTATTAAGATCGTGCCAGTGTTTTCTTGATGAGTTTTTACTAGGTATCTTGACGAGGTCGGACCTCGTATGAGAATATAAAGATATGCCTTCAAGAAATTCAGTTAAGATATATATGGAAAACGCTTACTATCATATTTATAACAGAGGAGTAGAGGATAGGGATATTTTTAGAGATGATCAGGATTATAAAGTTTTCTTAAGCTTCATGAAAAGATATCTTATTCCACCAGTCCAATACGAGGTCCGACCTCGTTGGAAGCAGGATATAGCATGTAATTTGGAGTTGACTTGTTACAGCTTAATGCCTAACCATTTTCATCTGCTCATAAAACAGGTTTCCAAGGATACGATTACGAATTTTATGAGAGCTCTCATGGATTGTTACGTCAAATTTTTTAACCGGAAATACAAAAGAATAGGCGGTTTGTTCCAAGGTAAATTTAAAGCAGTTCAAATAGATAATGATGCTTATTTATTACACTTAACGAGATATATTCATTTAAACCCATTGGATATCGAAGGAATGACATTAGACGAACTGAAAGATTATTATTGCAGTTATGGAGAGTATATAGGGAAGCGTAATACAGAATGGATTAAACATAAAGATATTCTGGATAATTTTGGTTCTAAGGTGGCAAACATAGGAAGTTTTGCTTCTTATAAGGATTTCGTAGAGAAATATAAGGAAGATTCAGGAGCTGTATTGGAGGGGTTGGTTTTAGAATAAACCGTTATATTAATCCCAATACGAGGTCCGACCTCGTAGGGCTACGACCTCGTAGGGCTAGCGGTTGAAGCCGCCGCCTGAGTAAATGTAGATGTTGCCTCCTGAATAGACATAGATGTATTGGCTTGTACTGGTAAATCTGAGATTAGCGCCGTTATTCAGGCTGAGGGCACCACCGCTTGTCACTGACAAATTACCCGGGTTTGTAGTCACTGTGGATGATAACGAGCAAGAGGTATTGATGGTCCAATTTGTAGAAAAAGAATTCCAAATACCGGCATTCCCCACAATATATCCGTTCAGGCAGGCAGGTGAGGCGTAACAGGTACCGTCGTGGGCACCGTTATTAGAATTGCAGCACCACTTTCCTGCACCGTCATAGTCCAGAGGAGAGCACCAGCTAGAGGTACAATCTCCATTGGCAGTACAGGCTGTGCCGTTGGGAGAAGTATAGTTGATTACGACATAAGACTCATTGGTATCGCCGGTATAATCGATAGACCTGATGTTGGCATAGGCGCCGTTCATGGGGCCAGGAGGGTCATCATGGATACCCAGGAAACACATGTTCATATTGGTGCTCCAATCGCTCCTGTTCACAAGTTCCTGGACGTTGGTAGCCACATTCCATGAATACCAGTATGGATAACTGCTGGTCCATTGGTTGGAATGGATGGTGGTATAAGCGGTGGATTTTGGTCTTTGGCCGGCAAAATTATACCACCATCCATTGAACGGATTGCAGTATCCGTCGGCATCCCCCGGTACCTCAAGATAGAGTTTGCCGGCTATATAGGCTCCGAAAAGATTAAAATACGTATTGTAATAATTGAAGACAGCGCTTGTGATGGTGGAATTTTTAGGAATGGGGATAGTTTGGAATCTGACGAGGAAATCATAAGATGCTCCGATGCGGTAAAAGTCAAAATCACCCCAGACTCCTCCCCGGTTGTCATAGGCATCATCGGCCCAGGCAATTACGTATTTAGTAGTAGAAAGGTCGATAAGAACAGGATATTTTCTTTCCGACTTTTGCAGCCATTCCAAACCTTCCTGTTCGATGACCTTGCTTATTAAATACCCGTTTTTGGTGTCTTTCAGCTCAAAATGCAGTTTATCGCTGGCCAAGTTCTTAATCTCATCATCCGGTATTTTCTCTGTATCTCCAGTCGTGTATCTTTCCTCATACATGCGGGGTGCAGGCATGACAGCCAATACTTCTTTTGATGCCTTGTCCTTGATTTCGATAGT
>PFMK01000056.1:4292-5448 GCA_002785215.1 Candidatus Gottesmanbacteria bacterium CG_4_10_14_0_8_um_filter_37_24
TTTCCCGACAAAGTAGCGCAAATCCATATCCGGGTAAATATCCGGATAGACGATGGAGTTGTTTTTAACCACTGCCTCGGAACCGGTGTTGAATTTGTCATCAGGAAGAAGGCCAAAGCTCAGCCATTTATTCTTCTCATATTGGATTTTGATAAACTGGCCTTTGGGATTTTTCTTAAAATAAATCGCATAGAGGTTGCGGTCGTTTTTGAAGTCATATTCTTTGTCGTCAGAAGGGACCAGCTTCACATCTATTCTCTCAAATTTCCCTGTTTTTTCGTTTTCATAGTTTATGGGAGTCTGATGGGCTTCTAGTGTATAGCTGCCATCGGGGTTTTTCACTTGGACCCAATTTTCTCCTGCACCGTCTACATCTTTCCTGTCCAGTATGGAGGATGGTTTTGCAGATTGTTTTACCCCCAGCAGTTTACCTAAACCAAAGACATTTTTCGATATCAGGAAATAGGGGAGAGCCGTTAATAGAATAATTGCAAATAGGAGGATGAAAATCTTCTTATGATTACTCATGAATGAAAAAATCGCGGGTTTCTGAGCTGGTAGTTTGGTCTCAGAAGCTTTGGCGATACGTTTGAAGCCTCTTTTGGGTGAGGGAGAGGCACTTCTAGATTTATTTGGATGTTTTTTGAGATAAACCATATATATATACAAATCCGAATATCGAAATCCCTGCCCGCAGATGCTGCGCATCAAGCGTTGCAGGCGGGCGAAATTCGAAACAAATTCAAATTTTCTAAATCCAAATTTTCAAAAAATCACTCGCTTTTACGAACGATCGATCCAAAAATATTCATAAGTTCAGTGACTTCCTGTATAAGATTCTTTCTTTCTGTTTCCATTTTAATCATACTGTTTGTATCAATTAGTTTCAGCCAATATCTGGATTCTTTTGCTTCTTTACGACTTATTTTTATTCTTAAACAAAAGTCTTTTTTGCTAAGTGCCTCATTCGCTTCAATATAATTGGCACCTACGGATCCAGAGGCTCTTATTAGTTGTTTTCCATCTTCAATATTTCCGATAGTTTTATGTAATTTTTTGACATAATCTCTTACAGTTTTTGCAAATTTTAATGTTCTTTCTTCCAGATCATATTGTCTTTTACTTTCGGTCATATTGAATAAAGCTAGAATATCGA
>PFMK01000073.1:0-1960 GCA_002785215.1 Candidatus Gottesmanbacteria bacterium CG_4_10_14_0_8_um_filter_37_24
GTTCTAATATTTGGTTGATATCAGGAGCAATTTTTATTTTGAATTTATCAGCTAGCATTTTGAATTTCTGGGAAATGACTTCCGCATCCTTGAAGTGTCTGACCTTCAGAGTCGGCCCGACAGGGATATCCAAAACAAGATGAGTTGCTCCTGAAGCAATTTTTTTAGCCATTATGGAAACAATGATTTTATCAAAAGATTCAAAAGCAAGCGGAGCTTCTACCTGGATGATGATATCATCTGCCGGTGCCAGACCCAAATGTCCTCCCCAGACTATGCAACCGCCTATTTTATCTACAATTTTCTGGATCTTGTCAGGGGTAAATGTTACCGGTGCCAAAACCTCCATGGTATCTGCGGTTCCCGAGGGGGTAGTAATTGCCCTGGAGGAATTTTTGGGGATTTTATATCCGGCTGAGGCTATAATCGGTACTAAAATCATGGTTGTCCTTGTACCGGCAAGCCCTCCTGTAGAGTGTTTATCTGCCACTATACCTTTGAAATGCAGTTTACTGCCTGTTTCAGCCATAGATTTTGTAAGGTAGAAGAGTTCCTGATCAGAGAAACCGTTCTTAAAACCTGCTGCGACAAAATACGTGGTAAGGATGGGACCCAGTCTCTCGTGTGACACTTCATCCATCAAAGAGAATATTTCCCGGTAGTTGAGTTTTTTCCCTAATAATTTCTTTTTGATAGCAGTAAGGGCTTCAATGGATTGTTTTGATTGTGCATGACTGTTCGAATTGTGGTTTATTGAAGTTATATTTTTTACCATAATAAATATATCCTACAATCATACATGATTAAATATTCGTAAGTCTACCTCGAACTATAAGACGATTGAAGTAGGTACCGGGAGGGACACAGGTAATAAGAGTGATATAAGGACTATTGTAATTCTGTGACAAAACAGCCACATCATTAGGAGAAACAACTTGCATCTCGTAAACTTTAAATATATAGGTGATATTATCAACATATATGAATATTTCGTCATTGTTTTTCAGATCGGGCAATCTGGTAAAAATTGATTTGTAATCCTTGGGGTTGTAAAGCCATTTTAAAGTTGAATGCCCGAATATTACCGGATTTCCATCTTCTCCGGGAATAGGGCCGGTAAAGTGAATTAAACTTTGGGAAAGATCCTCACCGCCAATTTTTACCAATGCTTTGTCGATTCCAAGTTTTGGGATAGATAAAAAGTAGGTAGTATCAGAAAGGGCTGTTTTTATATTACTTGCTTTAGGGAACCAGACGCTTGCTTTTGTGTAGTCAACATTTGTATCTCCTAATACGAATGCAATCTCTTTTTTCACTGTTTGTTTAATAATTTCATCAGGTAAAGGGCTTAAGATTTGTCCGAATTGTGGAACGTCTACGATATAGAAAGAAGCTATCGGGTAGAGTACCCAGGAAAGGATAATTATCCCGGCGAAAAATACTACTATTGAAAAAGTAGATAAAATAATTTTCTTTTTGGACCTTTTCTTCTTGACGTATGAATATAATGCCATTTTAGCTTTAATCCGCCTTAGGCGGAAATACAATGGGTTATTAACCCTCGGAGTTTCAATAGGTTAACACATTGAGGGTAATATTTTGACGGTTGGCAGGTAAATTATTCCCGATAAAAGGTAGAACTTTGTTTTTGGTGATTTTAAATCCGGCCACATTTTCCACGGTTTTTAAATAAGAAGATACCAGGGAATATTTTTTGCCTGCTATCTGGTTGACAATTATATTTTTATCCATATTTGGAGTAAGATAAGTGGTTATAGATGCGCTTGCTTTAATATCTCCGGTTTTATCTGACTTCGATTCACTGATATGCACAGATGTTCTTTTTTCATCAGTCGTATACCCTTCAGGTGGAGACGAGATATTTTGGATGGACAAGCTTAGAAGATCCAACTGTCTGAAAGAATAACCATTCAGCTTAATAGTAAGATCTAAAGTAAGT
>PFMK01000073.1:1992-6023 GCA_002785215.1 Candidatus Gottesmanbacteria bacterium CG_4_10_14_0_8_um_filter_37_24
TTGGATACGCTGGGGATTTCCCTACTGGTGCCACCGACGAATGCGTTATTGTTTTTGGCTGAGTATGAGCTGTCGGGGAAATCCTTGAAGTAAAAAGAACTATCAGCTACAAGATTGCCTTCCGGACCGATGCTTGCAGCATCGACATTAACATTAGCTTTTCCATAAGCCAAGCCTTCACCGGTGTCTGAAGCTGAGGCAATAGTAACGTCCTCTTTCAGGGTAAACTGGAGATCGCTATGTTTTAGGATGCTTCCTTTAGGAAAGGTCTTGGTGCTTAAGGTTTTGTTATAAAGCGTGACTTCGCCGGTTGCTTTGTCCCCGATCTGGCTTTTGCCTGTTGTGCTTACTGTCTTTGTACCGGAGACGTCTTCAGAGGTGGTATTTATCATGATGAAATTTTTCCCTGTTTCTACCTTTTTGGCATCTTTAGTAAAGATAACCTCTTTCTCCAGATTTTGCGTCAGGGCATAAGTGATGATATTGACCGTTGTTTTAGGATAAGTCCAGTATAAGAAATACCCGGTAATCCCGGCAAGAATAAGAAGGATAACAGGAACAATAATAATAGAGAGTTTCGGTAAAGAAATCGGTAAAGATGGGATTTGTGGAATTTTAATTCCAGGCAAGTTTATTTTCGTTGGTTTATCTATATTGATTCCCTCATCTTTCAGAGGAGCGCTAATATCGTTTTCAGGAATAATAATATTATCTTTCTTTGCTTTTTTTATCTCTTCGATAGCTTTATCGCCTCTCACGAAACCAAATGTCTCTTCATTAATAATATCGTTTTTCGGTGGTTCTTTTGTCTCTGTATGATGTACCGTATGGGTAGTTTCATAATGTTTCGGTTTTGCATGTTCGGTCATGTTTCTCTGTCTTTCCGCTTCTACCGTTCCGGAGGTTTCCTCCTCAATCCCTAATTGTTTTCTTTGGATTTGGTAATCTTTGGTAAAACTGCATCCGGCAGCTTGCACCAAAGCTTCAAATATCTTTTCAGAGGGGAGAATCTCCACTTTAGGGGTATGCAAGAATGAAGCATGTTTGTGCCAAGACATACGAAGCAGATCTTCTCTGACATTTTCCAAATCGTCTGATTCATCATAAAGCACGATTCTGGAAGGTAAAATTTCCGCCTGAAATTTTTTTATTGAGGTTTCCAGATCCGCTCCCACAGAAGCACCTCTTTCTACAGTGATTGACTGTTGCACTCTGCCAACTCTGATAAGGGAAACAACCAGCTTTTTCTGGCCTACGTAAATGAGAAGAAGGGTAGCAGGAGATCCCTCTTCACGTTCAAGAAAGTATGATATGGCTGAGGAATACTCGATGAAACCGCACGGTTTCAGGTTTAAATCTTTAGCAATTTTTTTCAAGGTTTCAAGATAATCGGGCTTGACCTTGTCATCTTCCAGGAAATAAGATGGTAGTGAAAAGACGACTTTTTCAACTAGAGTGCTATCAGGGAGGTTTTTTTCCGCCTCAGATATAGCGATGTCAGCTGCTTCCGTCTCATTTTTTCCTTCGGTGTATTCAGCTTCACCTTTACCGATGACAGTAAGTTCACTGCCCGAGATTTGAGCGATGATAGCGCGGATATGATGTTCTTCAACGCCCAGAGCTAGAAAATATTCCCTGGTCTCTTTTTTTGGCAGAAGTTGGGTAAGTAGAGACATGAGATTACAAGAAAGCTACCCTGTCAGACTTGCATAAATTCTTCTTATCTGGTTTCCGGCAGCTTCCTCTTTTATTATCTTAAACGTTCCCAGCTTTCCTGTAAAGCCTACGTGAGGACCTCCACAGACTTCTTTAGAAAAGTTATCCACAGAGTATACTTTCACTTTCTCCGGATATCTGGCCTCAGGTACGGTTAAAGCTCCTTTTACCAGAGCCTCGTCAAGGGTAAGGATTTCTGTGGTAATAGGTAAGTTATCTTTGATCTTTTCATTTATGATCTGTTCCACTTTGTCTATTTCCTCATCCGTCAATTTCCGTGGGTGTGAAAAATCGAAACGGAGACGTTCGGCAGTGATATGACTACCTTTCTGTCTGACATGCTTTCCTAATACTACCCTGAGAGTCTGCTGAAGCAGGTGAGTAGCGGTATGGAGTTTGGTGGTTTTTTCGGACTGGTCCTGAAGGCCGCCTTTGAACGTACCTTTGGCTGCTGTCCTTGACAGTTCCTGGTGTTTTTTAAATTCTTCCTCAAATAACTTTTTTTCAATTTTTTGGGTGCGTTCTCTGGCTATTTCGGCTGTCATCTCCCAAGGAAAACCGAAGCTCTGATAAAGATCAAAAGCAATTTTTCCCGTAAGGACTTGATACTTGTCGAGTTCCTTTAGGCCTCTTCCTAAAGTATTTCCGAATTTTTTTTCTTCCATTCCGATAGTATCTGTAATAACTTTTGAGTTTTTGTTAAGTTCCATGTAATCAGTCTGGTAATCTTTTATCACAATCTCGCTTAAGGTTTTCATAAATAAGCCGTTTATTCCCAAAAGACGGCCGAAGCGGACGGCCCTTCTTATAAGTCTTCTTAGGATATAGCCCCTTTCTTTGTTGCCGGGCATAACCCCGTCTGATATGACAAATGAAGCTGAGCGGACATGGTCGGCTACAATCCGCATGTATCTTTTGTACATCCCGTCATATTTTTTACCGCTTAAGCTCTCCAAACTGCTTATGATATTTTTAAAAAGTCCGGTCTGGAACGGATCCGGCTCGCTCACTTTTCCCTCCAGCCATTCGAGGATAGCAGTGACTCTTTCATGACCCATACCGGTATCCACGTTTTGTTGTGCCAACTTCTCAAAAGCACCATCGGTTTTTTTGTTGTACTGCATAAAGACGTCATTCCAAACCTCCAGGTATCTGCCGCAGTTGCAGTTTATATGGCAAATTGGACCATGTACTTTGGTATCATGCACCTGAAGCCCGGTATCATAAAACATCTCACTGTCCGGCCCGCAAGGACCTGTCTGTCCGGCCGGTCCCCACCAATTCTTAGTTTTCGGATAGGGGAAAATCCTGGCATTTCCGATCACACCCTGTTTCGGGTGGCCCAGTTCTGCTGTTATTCCTGCTGCAGCAAAGGCATCCTTCCAGTAAAGAGTAGACTCATTATCCATGGGGGCATTACCATCTCCCTCAAATACGGAGATATAAATCCTTTTGGGATCAAGACCCAGCCACTTTTTTCCCGTAAGAAACTCAAATGACCAGAAAATTGCTTCTTTCTTGAAATAATCTCCCAAAGACCAGTTGCCCAGCATTTCAAAAAAAGTGAAATGGGACAGATCTCCTACCTCTTCAATATCATCCGTGCGCATGGATTTCTGCACGTCAACCAGTCTTTTGCCCAGAGGATGCGGTTCTCCTAAAAGATAGGGAACCAGGGGATGCATGCCAGCAGTTATGAAAAGGACCGTGGGGTCGTTTTCAGGAACCAGTGGTGAGGAAGGTATCTCCCGGTGGTTCCTGGGATGAGTAGTAAAAAATTCGATGAATTTTTGCTTGACATTTATCATATGCCCACAATCTTATTATATACTGAAAAAACTCAGGTTGAAATAAGTTTTTCCAGCATATACCCATCCAACCCGCTTCGCCATAGCTTCAGCGAGGCGAGTCAGCTATTGCAACTATTCTGGTTGCAAACCTGAGTAAGAGGTAGAGATGATAATAAGTGCCAAAAGGAGAGGAGAGGTAGGGATAAGTACAAATAATGTTTTCAGTCCTTGTGGGGGAGCATTTTCGAGTTGAATTTCTTATTTCATCTTATTGAATTGCTTAATGTTGAGATAGTTTGGATAAGATAATTTCTTCATACTTTTAACCCATCCAACCACAACACTGTTTTATAATAAAAGGTTTCGTACAATCAGCTTGAGGAATATAATTGTGTAGGCTGAGATACATAGGTGACACTTTCAAGGTATAATTACCAATCTTGAAAGGAGAAGCCGATGACTGCAGCTAAACCAAACCCATTTCATCCCTGGAGTTGGCAAGGAACTCATTACAAACGGGAACAT
>PFMK01000060.1 GCA_002785215.1 Candidatus Gottesmanbacteria bacterium CG_4_10_14_0_8_um_filter_37_24
CTGTTTCACAAAGTCGTAACCCAGATAGCCTAAGCAAGCAATTAGTGTAGTTCCAGATATTATTAATCCCAGATAGAAAAATGATTGGATATTGACAACTATGGACCAATAATGTACCATACTGGTACCATGGATACAATATCTTCTTCTTCAACGGTAAAAATAAACTTGCCTTTGGGTATCAAAAGAAATATTCAGAATGAAGCGGAAAGAATCGGAATTTCCTTACAGGATTTCATAAGAATGCTTCTTGCGTCTTATTTCTCAAAATCTGAGGGTATGGTCAATATCTCCCGGGATAGATATTTACTCGATAATGCCAAAAAAGAGATAAAATTTGGAAAATATAAATCAATCAAATCGAAAAAGGAACTGCACGATTATCTTTCCGGTTTATAAAATATGATCCTCAGGTTCACGAAAAGTTTTGAGAAGGAATTTGCGTCTATTATCCGCGGGAATAAGGAATTAAAAAAGAAAATAATCAGGAAACTAGAAGTGTTAATGAAAAACCCCAACCATCCGTCTCTCCGGCTTCACAAATTGGGAAGCGGGAAATACTGGTCTATATCCATGGACAAAAGCATAAGAGTGCTTATTTTCTTTCAGGAAGAATTCATCTATATTTACCATATTGGCAAACATGAAGATGTATATTAAGCAGATGTTTGGAATTTGTTTGTTATTTGCCTGCCGCGTTCATTTGTTCCGCAAATTTTTTCGTGGGAATTTGTAGTTTGGGATTTGGCACTTGGTGCTTATTTGTGATTTGGTATTTGGAGCTTATTTGTATTTTGATATTTGTTTTTTGAAATTTGCAATCATTGTTTCATTTTTCTATTCCGGATAAAATCATAACCTAGATAACTCAGGCAAGCAATTAGTGTAGTACCGCTTATGATAAGTCCCAGGTAGAAAAATGACTGAGACCTGCCCCATAAATTTACGTGTATTATTTATTTTGCTAAACTAAATACATGGCGAACAAGGTCTATTTTTTCCGGACCAGAAGAGGAAGCTGTCCGGTAAAAGAATTTATCGAAAAACAAGATAGGAAATCCTATACCAAAATTATCCGCTATATTGAACTGCTTGAAGAGTATGGATCTTATCTGAAACCTCCCTACATAAAAAAACTACAAGATAAACTGTTTGAACTGCGAATTACAGGTACAACTTCGATCAGGATTATATATACCGTTATGAATAATGGATACTATTTACTGCACGGATTTATAAAGAAATCTCAAGAGACTCCATCCAGAGAGCTAAAGACGGCTCTTGACCGATCGAGAGAAATAATATAGCATATAAGTTATATGACAAGACAACATTTGGATTTTTCCCTTTATAAAAAACGGGTATTAGCCAATCCAGAAATCAAAAAAGAATATGATCAGCTGCAACCTGAGTTTAGCCTGATTGAAGCTTTGATAAAGGCAAGGATGAAAAAAGGGCTGACTCAAAAGGAGCTGGCGGAAAAGATAGGCAGTAAGCAGTCGGTTATTTCCCGGCTTGAAATAGGAAAAGCCAATCCCACAATAGCTTTTTTGAAAAAACTGGCCCGGGCTTTTGGCTCACAACTGGAAATCCGCTTCAATCCTTTATAGACCTTTTTAGATCATAGCACCAAATCAAACATCACACACCCGGTGTGTGATGTTTGATATATTTGACAGATGTAGAGTTGGGATTTATTCTGGAATTAATGCCTTACCGCTACATTCCATTTTCCATTGGGGAAATATATCACGTCTATAACCGCAGCGTAGGCAAACTCCCGATATTTATTACTATACAGGATTATTTTCGTGCGTACGAAACTTTGGACTATTACCGGTTTATGAAAGTACCTATGCGATTTTCTTATTTCAAACGGCAAGTACAATATACCAAGAACGCAATATTAGACGGACTGATATCGAATAATAAATCTATGGTTACCATACTCGCTTTTGCGTTAATGCCGAATCATTTTCACCTGGTGCTGGTACAGAAGAAAAAAGATGGAATATCAGAGTTGCTCAGAAATTTTCAAAATAGCTATGCTAAATATTTTAATACAAAAAGAAAACGAACAGGAGCTCTGTTCCAATCGATGTTCAAATCAAAACGGGTAAATAAAGATGAACAATTGATGCATCTGGTACGATATGTGCACTTGAACCCTCTGACGTCGCGTGTAATAGAGAAGCACGAAGAGTTGGAAAATTACCCCTGGAATTCTTTCACGGATTATATGGGGAAAAGGACATATTCTTTTGTAGAGAAAGAAATGATGCGAAATTATTTCAAATCAATTCATTCCCTGAAAAAATTTACTTTTGACCAGGCAGATTATCAGCGGAATTTGGATGAGATAAAACACCTGATGATAGAATAATATCCCACATCACACACCCGGTGTGTGATGTGGGGGAGCCGCTTATTGTTCTAATGCTGCATACTTGTTTGTAGTCAAGGAATTTTCGACAATCAATAATAGTATTCCGTTTGATGAGTCATCAGGTAGAAAAATGATTAAGGCGTGTCCTGGTAGTTTGTTTGAGGTAAATTAAATTCTAAATTAGCAAACATCACACACCGGGTATGTGATGTGTGATGTTTGGTGGTGTGATGTTGGGTGTGATGTTTGCGCCTGATCCGTATGATGTCGAAAACAAGATAGCCTATACAGCCTAAAAGTGTAGTTCCAGATATTATCAGTCCCAGGTAGAAGTAGCTCTGCGGACGAAAATATAGAGTGAGTTCCACATCCATGCTCCCGTCGGGGTTCTCGCGGTAGTAACTTTTGGGATAGTTTTTCCTGATGTAGTCAGGATCGAGAACCCAATAATTTGAATAATCATTGAATATTTTGTGAGTTGAATCAAACAGACGATTTTTGAACAATAAAAAAATATCAGTTATATTAAATATGGGGTAATTATGATTGGCAATATCATGAAATTTATTTATGTAAATAGACCAACCTTCATGATATGGTTCAAGTAATGTCAGTTCTTGCTTGTTTTGAATATTTACCGATAGCAGATACTTGAAGTTGTCGATTTTTTTATAGATAAGATTTTTTGAATCGATATATTTACTAAAAAATTGAGGATTATAGTATAAATCTAATTTATCGAATGTAGTGACTTTATTATAATTATTATCTACTAACCATTTCTTAATCCCTTCAATATTTTGATATTCTGAGGATATATCTTTAGTAACTAATACATAATCGAAAGAGTATTTTTTAACAAAATTTGATAAAAGCTTATAATCGATGTCTTTTTTTCTAAGAGAAAAATCACTTGGAACAAATAGATTTTTCATCTCCAATCTCAGTTTATCGTCACCAGTAAATCCTTCTGATAGGCGGTAACTTCTAATATTGAGAAGTTCGTCGCCTATATGACCTGAGATAAAGGAGTAATTATTATTCCAATAGTAATTTTCTGTAGAATATATTGCAGGAAGAATGAGTATTGTTAAATTACTATTGGTTTTAGTATTTATATAATTACTCATTTTAATCCAATAGTTAGGTATTTTAAATATTTTTCTTTTTGAATAAAAATTCTTAGAATATGTTATGTATGGAGCGTTATAGATTAAACTCGTGCATAATAATAAAAAAATAATAACTTTGATTTTTTTACTGTCAATTTTTATTAATATTCTGAAAATTACATAAAACAAAAGAAAAATTAAAATAGGCAAAAACTTTGCTGTATTTCTGAAAGCTTTAAATAGGATAATTCTTTCATAAAAAAAATTATATACTGGATTATTATTACCCAGCATAAAAAAAATTAATATTAGTATGATTATGGAGAAAGAAAAGATTAAGTTATTTTTTTCTTTAATATAAATAATAAGTAAAAAAATCCAAACAATAAAAGGAAGTAATCCAAAAAAACTTATATAAGGATTCTTATAAAAAGTAGAAAAAGGGAAATATAAATTATTATTCCATGAATCGAATAGACCCCAATTATTAGTTTGTGATAATATTTTTAATATTGAAGAACCTGTAGTATAAAAATCCTCACTTGTTAAAGCGATTACTGAACTCTTAGAGTAAATTAATGAAAAGTAGATTGTAGGAAGAATTGTAAACATCAATATTGGAAGAATAGAAATATTAGCGATCGTAAATCTCTTAATTAATCTCTCTTAAGGATACTGGCCTCAGCCAGTAATTCCTCGCAGCTTGCTGCGTAATAATATAAACTATGGTAGATGAGTTTAT
>PFMK01000067.1:0-4177 GCA_002785215.1 Candidatus Gottesmanbacteria bacterium CG_4_10_14_0_8_um_filter_37_24
AAATGGTCCCACAGGAGCTACTGGAGCCACAGGCGCCACAGGCCAAGCTGGACCTACAGGAGCGACAGGAGCTACAGGAATAAGAGGACCCACGGGTTCCACCGGAGCTACGGGTCAAAATGGCCCTACTGGTTCTACAGGAGCAACAGGAGCAACTGGCCAGAATGGCCCAACAGGAGCTACGGGCGCTACCGGCGTCACAGGCCAGACAGGTCCAACTGGAGCCACCGGTTCCACCGGACAAGCAGGAGGAGCCGGACCCACAGGTTCTACAGGAGCTACAGGTATAAGAGGACCTACGGGTTCAACGGGAGCGACAGGTGCCACAGGTCAAAATGGTCCCACAGGAGCTACTGGAGTGACCGGCCAATCCGGCCCAACAGGTGCTACAGGTCCCACCGGACCGGTAGGACCATCAGGGATTTCCTTGTTCTGGGAAGACAAAAATTGTGCCGGGGCCGATGGCTGGTGTGGTCTTATCTATCCGTATCTTGACCCGAGTTCTCAACTTCTGGCTTTGGGAGGAAATTCTACTGCTTCCGCGGAAATATATTTCAACCCAAATGCCAATCAGAATTCCTGGTTTAATGTGTCTGGTGGTCGTTTGGGTATAGGTACCACTTCCCCAGCCGCTAGACTGGACGCTAAAGGAACTACCTCAGACAACTCAGCGGCAGCCATCTCAGCGGAAAATTCTAGCGGTACCAGTTTACTTTATGTCAGAAATGACGGTAATATCGGGATAGGCACCACTTCCCCATCCACTACCCTGGAAATTTACCGGACACCCGCCTCGGGTACCGCACCTCATTTCTCCTTCTATGATCCGGCAAACGATGATAATACGCAGGCTACCTTAGGAATATCCGGAGGAAGCAGCAACAACAGGTTCCTGCTTCAGTCATCTGCCGGATTTATCGGTCTGGGCAAAAACAGCGTCAACCATTCATTGAATATTTACAATGCAGCTAATACTATCCCGATTATCCTGGATGCCAATGCGGCCAATGCATCATACATAAATGCCGGTGACGTGGGTATTGGTACCACTACCCCAGGGGCAAAACTGGACGTGAAAAAGGCCACCGAACAGCTCAGACTATCCTATGACGGCAGTAATTATGCGAAATTTACAGTCAGCAGTACCGGAGACCTTGAGATCAATCCTACAGGGAATGATGTCACTTTTGGTGCGGCGATTTATCCGGGCGAAACCAGTACCAGGGCTGTCCAGACAAACAAATTTCTTGTGGCTGATAATCTCAATGACGCTATTTTGACAAATGCCTCCGGCTGGGGAACAGGAGGGACTGACTTTGCCGAAGTTTTCGATACTGAAGGCAAGTTGACTACGGGCGATGTGGTAGAGATCGTGGGTGGCAGCACTATAAGCGAAAACAGACCCAAAGTGGGCAGAAGCAGTGAATTTTATTCCCATAAGATGCTGGGGGTAGTCACTGACAGAGCCGGATTTGTAGGCGGACGTAAAGAAGGTGACGGGAATCTTTCCGGCAAGATAGTAGGTCTGATAGGAAGGATTCCTTTGAAAGTATCCGATATGAACGGACCGATTAAACTGGGTGATCCTCTCACCTCCTCGACTATCCCCGGAGTGGCGGTGAGAGCAAACCAAGCCGGATCAATCATCGCCCGGGCACTGGAGGATTTTGATCCTGATCATAATGTCGGCAACAAGCTTGACTGTCCGAATGACACAATCGGACTTGCCAAGGGTGACTGCGGTATAATCCTGTCTTTTGTCCAATTGTCCTGGTACGAACCTGAGGTAAATTTGGCCGTAGACGGACAACTGGAAATCGCCAAAACATCTTCAGGTAAAGAAGCATCCACTACCGCTTCCATAAATAGCGACCGGATCTATGAGCTTAGACTCAAATCAGGTGAAATTATCCAAAGAATCGGAGTATTTTCCCAGGCGAATATCGCTCAAATCAAAGCCGGCTTAGTGGAGGCTCAAAATCTGACCATTGAAGGAAGCGCTAAAATAAAAGGAAGACTGCAAACCACTCTTGTTGTCGCTAACCAGGCGCTGTTGCAATCACTACAGGTTGCCGGGAAACTTATCGCCGATACTGCCAGTCTTACCACCGCACAAATAGAAAAGCTTACAACAAACAATCTGTTTGTGAAAGATAAACTCACCTCGCCTATTATCGAATCCGATAAACTCATTACGAAAGACCTGGAAGCGACAGGCAAAGCCAGACTTTCCAATCTGCAGACTGATATTTTGAGCCCCTTAGGCCAGGACCTGACTATTCAGCTGGGCGAAAAAGATCAACCTACCGATCCTGCTAAACTAGTAATCAGAAGTTCAGACGGACAGACGCTTACCACTATTGATACTCAGGGTAATATCCAAACCAACGGTAATCTGACCGCCCAAAACGCGTCAATTAGCAGTACGCTTTCTGTGAACGGACAAACTAGCCTAGATAAACTTTCTATATCCAAAGACACCACCGTATCCGGCAACGTAAACGTATCTGGCGACACGCACGTTGCAGGCACCCTATATGCTGATAACATCGAGTCGGCAAAAATAAACAACCTGAAAGATTCTTTTGGTGACATCCTGAAGAAAATTACGGATTATGAAAATATCCCGTCAGTTACACCCACCCCAACCGGAACCGGCATAACTCCGGAACCGACGATCTATCCTTCTTCCACTCCCACACCTACGACTATCGTAGACCAGATCACTCCAACTGATTCGCCTACCCCTGTGCTGGATGATACAAATAACAATGCATCTACGGAAAGTGCTAGTTTGTTACCTTCTGAACCAGTAAGTGACACTGATCTCTTTACCCACACCCAAGATCTGCTCACTTTAAATGACCGCATCGAGGAGTTTCTGGCTTCAACTTCTGCTACTATAGCCGATACCACTCCGATTACTTCAAATACGGGTATTAACTTAACTGATAATATTATCCTGCCGGAAAGCGGAGCGTCTTCTTATCCAACCGGCACTTATTATCAATTGCCCTCGCTTACAGTCACCGGGTCCGCTTCTCTGGCTGACACCACCATCTCCGGATCTCTTCTTGTTGATGCAAATTTAATTATCGAAAACAGCAAAATCACCTCCCTGGAAAACACCCTTTATCTTTCTGCTTTCAACGCTGTGGACATTATGGGCGGCAATCTGGTAA
Source organism: Candidatus Gottesmanbacteria bacterium CG_4_10_14_0_8_um_filter_37_24 (assembly GCA_002785215.1). Classification (GTDB taxonomy): domain Bacteria; phylum Patescibacteriota; class Microgenomatia; order 2-02-FULL-39-11; family 2-02-FULL-39-11; genus CG1-02-37-22. The sequence continues at coordinate 3,183 of PFMK01000067.1, forward strand.
TTGATAAAAGCGGTACCCTGACCGTGGCCGGTCCGCTTCTGGCAAAATCAGGTATCGTCACGGGTGAGATAACGCCGGATAATGGCAACCTTACGATCAATTTGGAAAACACCAATACGACGAATACCCAAAATAACGACACAAGCGTAACTTCCGATAAAGAAAACCGGATGGGAGGATTTGGCAAACTTCTTATCCAAGGAAGTTCCAATTCACCTGTGACATCTATAGACGCTCAGGGCAACATTGAAACTCAAGGCACTGTGAAAGCCCAAAACCTCCATTCTGAAGGCTCACTGACTGCTAGAAGCGCTTCTATCTCCGGAGATTTCACCACTGACAAAATCAAACTAACAGCTGATGATCAGTACTTATCTACCTCATCGGGTATACTAAATGCTGCCGATAACTTTTCCTTAAATGGGATAAATGCTCCCGGCATCAGGACATCAGGCACTGCCGGATCAGCTTTCCTGCCGCTTGGAGCCACATCCGTAGTCATCTTTAATCCCAATATCACTACCAATACATTAATATATATGACGCCAACTTCTACTACCGGTAACCGCACTCTTTATGTATCGGACAAAAAAGCTGAATCATACTTTATGGTCAGTGTGGATACTCCCGTGTCTTATGAAGTTAAGTTCAACTGGTGGATTATAAATTAAGCTAATAAGTCAAAACTCAAATCTCAAATCCATAACTCAAAACTTATTATGTTTTAAATATATACAGTAGTTACGCATCGATTATTCATTTAGCTCGTCATAACGTCATTCTGGCAAGCGAGTCATCGAGCACGTCCAGAATCAGATTCTGGTGTCTCCGCCAGCTGGCGGATCCCCAGAATGACAGGTTGCGTAAGTACTGATATATAGATATTCAGATATAACATTTGGTTTTAACATTTGAACTTTGACATTTGAGATATCAATCATCTGTTTACCGTTATCTGATAAATGTTATCTGTTAAATGTTATATGTTGAATGTT
>PFMK01000067.1:4193-5723 GCA_002785215.1 Candidatus Gottesmanbacteria bacterium CG_4_10_14_0_8_um_filter_37_24
AGCATAATTAAATGATATAATTTTATATATAATAAACAAAATGAAAAAGTCATACCTGCCTATCCTTTTAGTTGTTTTTGCAATTTTATTTACTTCAGTAGGTTTTTTCTTAGCCCAAAAGAAATCAGGCGTTCCCTCAAATGTTTCCAAAGACATCCTTTATATTACCAACCCTGTAAACAATTTCAACGGTAAGATAGATAAAATCCAGGGAAATGAGGTCTGGGTGTCTCAATCCATCAGCCAACCTGTCAATTATGCACCGGAAACTGTCACAGACCCCAACAAGCAAGCGGTCATTCCTACTCCGGCTACCAAGACGATCACCTTCAAAGTAAAAATCGACGACAAAACCAATATCAGCAGAGCACCAGTATTTGTACCTTATCTTATCAAACAAGTAGAACCTTCTAATCCACCAAAACTATCTGTCAAAGATCTCAAAGTCGGTCAAAATATTACAATCAATACCAGTACAGACCTTAGAACTGCTTCCTCCAACGAGATACTGGCTACAGGAATCCAGTTGCCTCCTATCAGCAACTCAATAAACGGAAAAGTGACCAAAGTGGCTGGAACTACAATCGTGATTAAGGCTGTACCGCCAATGATGCCTGGTGAATCAACAGAAGCGCCAAAAGAAAAGGAGTTCACTATTGAAGTAAATCAAAACACGGAGATATCCAGATATTCCCAACCTGAAGCAGTCAAGGAAGGTGAAACGGCCGTACCAAAACCTCCTACTCCGGAGTTAGTCAAACTGGAAGATCTTAAAGTAGATATGCAAATTACCGTCTTCGCAGATGTTGATGTCACCACCAATACCAAGCTTGTCGCTCTTCGTATCGAACCGATGCTTATACCTGAGGCACCTGTTCAGACACCGGCAGTTACTGGTCCAGCAGAAGTTATCCCTCCGGTAGAAGTAATAAACGTACCGGAAGTCAAACCAACAACTAATATCATCCCAACTAGCTTACCTACCGTTAAGGTCGTCAGTCCTACGACAAGTACCGTTAGAGAGTAACATCTTCCCTCTTCCATTTTTTTCAATTTTTTAAATAGTTTTTGTTTATATGTCAAATGTTACCCGCCTGCATCCGCCCACAGCTACGCAGTTGCCGGCGGAAGCGATTGCGGGCAGGTCTGTTAAATGTTATCTGTTAAATGTTAAATGTTATCTGTTAAATGTTAAATGTTTACTGTTAAATCTGTCTACTGTTTCTATCTACCAATAACCATGAACTATTAACTGTTTTCTGTTTCCTGTTCCCTGTTAACTGCACACTGTATTAAAGATTATAAGTTTGATAAAAAGAAGTGATTATTAATCTTTATTAATTGTTTTCTGTTCACTGTTTGTTGTTAAATATTATCTGTTTATCTGTTTAAATGTTATCTGTTAAATGTTTTATGTTAAATGTTCTCTGTTTCCTGTTAACTGTTAACTGTTATCTGTTACAACCTTATAACATTTTATACCGGTAGTATTTACTACCTCTTGACACGTCCTCAATCTCATAGTAGACT
>PFMK01000005.1 GCA_002785215.1 Candidatus Gottesmanbacteria bacterium CG_4_10_14_0_8_um_filter_37_24
TATGGATATTCAGGACTCTTGACTCTATCCCCTTTTCCTTTTTCAAAATCCAGGCTGCCCGCATCGCTTCGGGCACTTCCGGACCACAGGCAATTATAGCTATTTTCTCACCTTCATCCTTATAGTCTGAAGCCAGCACGTGTTCAAAAGCATCTTTGAAACGCTCTTTTTCTCCCCTGAAACGGATGACGTTGGCTTTGCCAAAAACCCAAGGCGTCTTCTCATCAGAAATTACAGGAGTAGCCTCGCGGGCAAACCTGATGTATTTGGGACCATGAAGCTTGAAAAGGGAATATTCTGTGGCTTTCAAAGTCTCCATACTGTCTGAAGGAACAAACAGATTCATGTTGGGAAGTATGCCAACCACTGATATTTCTTCCAAAGCCTGATGAGTGGCTCCGTCTGCACCAACCGATATACCTCCGTGAGCACCGCCAAACAATACGTTCAAATTTCCATAACAAATGGACGTCCTCATCTGGTCGGCATTTCTTTGGGAAATAAACACACCGTAAGTGGATAATACTGGGAGTTTTCCCTCTTTGGCTAATCCCCCAGCCACGGTTGTAGCGCTTTGTTCGGCAATACCCATGGAAAGGAATCTTGAATTTCTTTTGGGAAATCCATCATGGAACTTGGAGATTTGAACTGATTCGGAGATATCCAGCCCCAGACAAACAATCCTATCATCATCCCCGTGTTTAGCTAAAGCCTTGCCGAAACCGAAACGCGTCGGTTCCATCTCTACTTTCATGACGTTCTGACTGTTCCAAAAGTAATCTTTTGCGAATTTCGGGACATTTCTTTCAATCTTCTCTTCAATTTTTTTCTGGTAATCTGCCGCTTTCTCTTTAAGTCCCTTTACGTCAATCTTTCCAAAAAGACCAAGTTCTTTCAGCGCCTGTTCCAACTGCGCATCATTTGGTGCTTTCCCATGCCAACCGGCCACATTTTCCATGAAAGACACACCTTTCCCCTTAACCGTTTTTGCGATAATAAGGACGGGCTTACCTTTAACTTTATTTGCCTTTTGAAAAGCCTCCAGTATCTTTTTCATGTCATGACCGTCAGTCTCGATTGTCTCAAAACCGAAACTGGCCAGTCTTTTTTCCAATGGGGCAAGTCTCATAACCTCCTCTGTAAAACCATCTATCTGCAGCATGTTGCGGTCAAGTATAACCACCAGATTGTCCAAATGATATTGGTTTGCCTCCATGGCAGATTCCCACATGGACCCCTCGTCCCACTCACCGTCACCGGTTATCACGAATACTTTGTATTTCTTCTTATTCAGTTTTCCGGCAATAGCCATACCTACGCCTAGTCCCAAACCCTGTCCCAGAGATCCAGTCGACACTTCAACCCCGGGCAGTTTCAACCAATGAGGATGACCCTGGAAAGGTGACTCGAATTTCCGGAGCGTCACCACATCTTCTACAGAATAAAATCCTGCCATGCCCAGGCCTAAGTACAAAGACGGAGCCTTATGTCCTGCTGACCATACGATTCTATCCCGATTCTCCCAGGATGGATTTTTCGGATCGTGATTGGCTACTGACAGGTACAAAGCGGCAGTTATATCCATGATAGACAGCGTCCCGCCTGCATGTCCGGATCCGGCGCAATTTAAGGCAACCAAATCCAAACCTCTCATGTAATTTGCCGAATCCACAAGACCCTTGAGAGAGTATTTTTTCACGACTTTTTCTGTTTTAGAATTAATTAGCGTCATATTTATTTACTGAATACTGAAAAGAAAATAATTATTTTTATTCAAAGTATACAGTAGCTTCTTCATATATACGAAATGCGCGTCGAGAAAGCATTTTCTCTAATTCCTGATTTTGAACTTTCAAAGATTTATTATCCTGAAATATTGTTATCGGCACTTTCAAATCCAAACATCTTCTATGAATAATATGCCTGGTTATTCCTGAAGGAAAAAAGACTTTGTATTTGATCACATCCACAATCTGATGCCTGGTAAACGTAGGAAAAACTACCATAAATTTTGATTCCGTATGAGAGCGAAAAATCATCCTCACATCATGACCGTCGGATTTAGGAGGAAGAACATCCCTGATAATTTTATCGGAATAAAAACTGACTAACTTATTTATCCTTACTACTTTTTCCCCCATCTTTCCGTTGGAATAAATAAGATATACATGTCCATTCTTATCAACAAGCGTACATAACCTACCTACATTCTCCCCTCTGATATACCGATGTTCAATGTCTTCCATTTTTCCGATTTTAATTGTACATTTTGTCTTCTTTTTTATAAATTCTAAAAAATCCTTCAGATCTTTGTTCACCATATGGACCCAGGAAGATAATTCCACCTGATCCTGGCTGTTATAATCCACTATCTGCGTAATAATGGTCTTAAGCCCAAGCATTTTAAATGCAGTTAATCTGTTCATACCATCAAGCTGAAGATATTTTTTGTGATCAAAATCTATGGCTGTGACCAATATTGGGTTTGATATGTATCCTGATTTCCTGATTTTTTCAGCAAGAGGTTTTGATCTTTCTATATCATATTCTTCATGAGGTATGATATCTTTGATAGCAACAATCTGTAACTGAAAAACGTCTGTTTTCATAGTAATTTATACGTTAATTAATCTTTATAAAACCTGATTTACAGGTCTTACTCCCTTTATAACTTTTATAATATCTTCGATAACCGTAATACTTCCCTTTTTTAGAGCTTCTTTGGTGGAAGCACCGATATGCGGAGTCAAGATCGCATTTTCCAGTTTTCTCCAGGGGGACTCTATAGGCAATGGTTCCTTACTGTAAACATCCAAGGCACACCCGGCAATTTTACCTTCCGATACCATTTCTAAAAGAGCATTCTCGTCAATTATCTCTCCTCTGGAAGTGTTTACCAGAAATGCGGTTTTTTTCATACCTGCTAGCTTCTCATCGGAAATGAAACCTTTAGTATCTTTATTTAAAGGCAAATGGATAGTAATTATATCAGAAATTTGAAATATTTCCTGAAGCTCTTTTGTTTTGTAGCTACGGCTGTAAATAAGTACTTCTGCCCCAAAAGCTTTTAAGATTTTTTCTACTTTTTTTCCGATATTGCCGTAACCTATTATTCCCACAGTTTTTCCACAAAGTTCACTGCCTGTAAGTTCTTTCTTTAACCACAAACCGTTTTTCATGGAAGGGTATGCCTTGTCCAGCTTCCTTAAGAAAGAAAGTATCAGAGCCACTGTCAACTCGGATACGGCTTGGGAATTGGCACCCGGTGAATTAACAACAAGAATATTTTTCTTCTTTGCCTCCATAATATCTATATTGTCAACACCACTGCCTACCCTACCGATAACTTTTAAGTTGTTTCCTTTTCGGATAACTTCTTTGGTAACTTTGGTACGGGAACGGACGATTAAACCATTATAAACCTGGATTGAGACGATGAGTTCCTGAGGAGTAATTTCTGGAAGATAATCATAACCTATTCCGTTTTCCTTTAATTTAATTAAAGAGGTCTCATTAATTTTATCGGAAATAAGTATTTTCATAAAATTAATCACCTAAATTCGGAATAATTTGTACTTTATTTATCGCAAAACCGATACATATATCTTTTTTGGTGGAATCGCTCATCGAATTTCTATTTTCGTTAAATAATAATCCTATGCAATTACATCTTTGTTCCCTTATTGGCATTATCTCGCTATAGATATTACACGTTTGAAATAAGTGAAATACCAGGATATATAGAATAAGAATACCCAATAATATTAAGAGAGGAAGTCTTAGTTTCAAAGGAATGCTTTGAGAAATAGTATTTAGTACCATAAAATATATTATTTCAAGTCTTTCAGCGATTTCCTGATCGCTTCCAAAGCCTCATCCAAATCTTTCTTCGTGACATATCCCATATGGGCGATTCTGATAATCTTCCCTTTTGTCTCACCCATACCACCTGCCAGAACTACATTATATTTTGATTTGATAATATCCAACCATGCTTTGGCATCCACTCCCTCAGGAACTATTATGGAAGTAACCGTGGGTGAAGCATCGGCGTCAGAGGCAAGAAGCTGCAAACCCATCTTTCTTATTTCCTGTCTTAC
>PFMK01000004.1 GCA_002785215.1 Candidatus Gottesmanbacteria bacterium CG_4_10_14_0_8_um_filter_37_24
CGTTTAGAAAAAGCGATAAAAGAAAAATCCTGTAACAGTATCTTAATCAAGGTTAATCAAATCGGTACTTTGACGGAAACACTTAAGGTTATTAAATTAGCCAAAAAAGCGAATTTTAAAATAATCGTTTCTCACCGTTCAGGCGAAACAAATGATGATTTTATATCAGATTTGGCAGTAGGAACAGGCGCAGATTTCGTAAAATTCGGTGCTCCTGCCCGTGGAGAACGGGTATCAAAATATAATCGATTAAAATATATATATGAGACAAATAATTTCCAATAAATCCATAAGGTTTAAAATATATTGAATATAAATTATAATGAAATTAGTTTTATAATCATTTACTAAAAAAGGAGATTATTTATGAAAATTACTATATCAATTATAAAAGCAGACGTTGGATCAGTAGGCGGTCATGAAATTCCAAGTAAAAGACTTATTGAGACAATTGAAAATCATGTCAAAAAAGAGGGTAAAAGACTTCTTTTGGACTATAAAATTTTTCATACGGGAGATGATACGGGTATATTAATGTCTCACATTCATGGAGTCAATTATTCTGATATACATAAACTTGCTTTCGATGCGTTTGTAGCGGGAACAGAAGTTGCCAAGGAGCAGGGTTTATACGGGGCAGGACAGGATATTCTTAAAAATGCTTTCTCAGGTAATGTCAGAGGGATGGGTCCAGGTTCATGTGAAATGGAATTTGAGGAAAGACCGGCAGAACCATTTGTATTATTTGCCTGCGATAAAACAGATCCGGGAGCTTTTAACTATCCATTATTCAGAGGGTTCGCAGATCCTTTTCATAACGCCGGATTACTACTGGCCTCGGACATGGCTAAAGGCTTCGAATTTACGGTAATGGATGTGAATTATACGAAAGGTGACAGAGTAATTACTTTAAAGGTCCCAGAAGAATATTATGATTTAGCTGTTTTATTAAGAGACCCCGAGCATTTTGTAATCGAATCTATTTCCAGCAGGGCAACGGGTGATATTGCCTCAGTTGTCTCAACATCGCGGCTTCATAATATTGCAGGTAAATACACAGGTAAGGATGATCCTGTCGCAATAGTCAGAACACAAAAACAATTTCCTTCAACCGGAGAATTATTATCTCCTTATGCGACAGCGCATTTTGTAGCCGGAGGCGACAGAGGCAGCCATATTGTCGCACTGATGCCATGTAAGTTGGGAGCAATCATATCATTTTTTGATGGTCCGGCAATTGTAACCGCCGCAGGGATGTGTGTCCATAATGGTATATTCACTGAAGCTATTGATCTTTTTGATCAGCCATTTTGGGATACCATCAGAGATAAAGCGTCAGAAAAGACATATGGCATCAGAGAACAGGGATTCTTCGGAGCAGCAATGGCTCCGATGGAAGAACTGGAATACACGGGAGTAGTGGAGAGAATCAAACAATTAGATTCAAAGTTTTCCATAAGAAGGAGTGATAAATAATGTTAGATCAATTTAAGAAAAGTAAAAAATATTTTAAGAAGACTCCAAATTTAGAAAATTACGAAAAAACATACAGGGAATTTTCCTGGAAAAATGTATCTGAAAGTGAACTTACCTGGTTTGATAACGGAAAGGTAAATGCGGCATATAACGCCATAGACAGGCATCTGGATTCCCCAAGGAAAAATAAGATTGCCTTATATTATGAAGGTCCAAACGGAGAACAGGAAAAATATACATTTGAGGAAATGTCCCAAAAATCAAATAAATTCGGGAATTTCCTAAAAGCATTAGGTGTGAAAAGAGGCGATAGGGTATTTATCTTTCTGCCTAGAAATCCATATTTATACATCGCTTTCTTAGGAATATTAAAAATCGGGGCAATTGCCGGTACCCTATTCTCAGCTTTCCAGGAACAGGCTCTTTATGACAGGTTGGAAAACAGTGGCGCCAAAGTATTGATAACTGATAAAGAATTCGCTGTAAGAGTTGAAAAAATCCGGCACAAACTGCCAAACCTAAAACACTTAGTATTAATAGACGATGAATCCTCGCTTAAAGAAATAAACGACTCGTCTGCGGAATTGCATATTGACCGTATGAATCCGGAAGATTATGCCTTTATGCTTTATACTTCTGGAACCACCGGGAAACCAAAAGGAGTGGTCCACCGTCATCTGGCTATTTTGTCCGAACATATCACAGCAAAATATGTATTGGATTTTCACGAAGAAGATACCTACTGGTGTACAGCAGACCCCGGGTGGGTGACTGGTATTGCTTATGAAATTCTCGGATCCTGGAGTAACGGAGTAGCATCGGTGGTATACGGCGGACGATTTGACGCCAGCAAATGGTATGAAATTTTAGAAAAATATAAAGTCTCTGTATGGTACACGGCACCAACAGCTGTCCGTATGCTGATGGCTCAGGGAATTGATTTAGTTAGAAAATATAATCTTTCATCTCTTCGGCATATATTATCAGTAGGTGAACCGTTGAATCCCGAAGCTATCAGATGGGGTTTGCAAGCGTTTGGTTTACCATTTCATGATACCTGGTGGCAGACAGAGACAGGTGCAATCGTCATTGCCAATTATCCGTGTTTGGATATAAAAATAGGTTCTATGGGTAAACCATTTCCGGGAATAACAGCAGGAATTGTCGACGATCAAGGGAAAGAGCTTCCACCCGGGCAAGAAGGTAATATTGCCTTAAAGCCAGGCTGGCCTTCTATGATGAAGACTATCTGGAGAAGACCTGAAAAATACAAATCGTATTTTCTTAATGATTGGTATATTTCCGGTGATAGAGGTTTAAAAGATAAAGATGGATATTTTTGGTTTATCGGGAGAGCTGATGACGTAATCAAAACATCAGGAGAAAGAGTCGGGCCTTTTGAGGTGGAATCAGCTTTGGTGGAACATCCATCAGTAGTGGAAGCAGGCGTAATAGGAAAACCGGATTCTTTAAGAGGTGAAATTATCAAAGCATTTGTGGTGTTAACAAAAAAATATCAGGATAAAGTACAGGATAAAAACTATTCAGACCAGCTTAAACAGGAACTGTCCCTTCAAGTAAGAAAACATCTTGCCGGACATGCATATCCCAGGGAAATAGAATTTATGGACAAACTGCCAAAAACCCGCTCTGGGAAAATAATGAGGAGAATACTGAAAGCTAAGGAAATGGGACTTCCTATCGGTGATACATCGACTCTGGAAGAGTTCTAGCTAGACTTTGGCTCGGAATAACAAAACCAACTCACCTTTAATTACTGATGAATTATTCAGTAATTCATCTACGTTTATTCTTATTATTTCTTCATAAATCTTTGTCAGTTCTCTGCATATTATAATATCTACATTTCCAAATATTTCCCGAATATCGGTTAAAATTAATCTGATTTTATGAGGAGGTAAAAAAATTGAGTATACAGGTTTATTAATGGCAATATTTGAGATCTTCTGCATATTATCAAGCATCTTAATTCTTTTAATCTTCAAATCAGGTAAATATCCTATGTGCCATATACTTGAAGTAGGTAAACCGGCAATAGATATAGCAGTTACAAATGAAGAAGCACCTGGAATCGGAACAATTTTTATTTCTTGTTTTATGGATTCGTTTATAAGTTTATATCCCGGATCGGATATAAGAGGTGTTCCAGCTTCACTGATAAGCGCAACATCATTCCCTCTTTTTATCATGTATATAATTTCGTGACATTTAATGTCTTCAACTTCGTCGTAATATGATAATAATTTTCGTTGAGAATCAAGTTTAGGGATCTTGAGAATTGAGGAATACCGTTCATTTAAAATACTGATAAGTTGACTGGTTTTTCTCGTGTCTTCACATGCAATAATAGATACGGATAAAATTATCCTGATGGCGCGGAGGGTAATATCTTCCAGATTGCCAATTGGGGTTGCGACTATATATAATTTAGCCATAGGTTTATTATAATACAATGTAGGGAGGTCAGCACATAGTATACACTTTTCCGATCCGCAACGATTCATAAACTACAGAGACAGGTGTTTAAAACTCTTC
>PFMK01000013.1:0-147 GCA_002785215.1 Candidatus Gottesmanbacteria bacterium CG_4_10_14_0_8_um_filter_37_24
TTAAAAGTAATCTCACTTGTGTAATGCCAATCAATGCGGTTTATATAAATGTAAAATTCGGATACATGAATAACTCTTTGGTTCCCTGGAATTTTGACGATGTCTGGCTAAGCTCCGGAAAATAATTACCCCAAACGATTGAAAATT
>PFMK01000013.1:226-4364 GCA_002785215.1 Candidatus Gottesmanbacteria bacterium CG_4_10_14_0_8_um_filter_37_24
TTTATCTTTAGCCAAATGGTGACTGATGGTTAAAAAATTAGTTTTTAAATCTAAAGACCATCGCAAATCTTTATTTTTCATGAGGCTAAGAAACTTCTTCTGTGCGGTATTGAAAAGAGTGGTTTAGATTGTTATATCAACCTAACTGCGGATAATGGCATTTTTTCCATTTTTTCCCGGAACCGCACCAACAGGGATCATTTCTTCCTATCTTCGTTTGTTTTTGAGGACTTTTTGAACTTTGCAGGGTTTTTCTCTTTTCGATTTGATCTGCAGCTGACCTGGAAATCATGGTCTGTTGTTCTTTCTGAAGTGCGGCCAGTTGTTCCGGAGCAATCTGCACCTGAACTTTAAATATTCTATGTGCAATCTCATGATCGACGGCTGATAAAAGACGTTCGAACATGGAATAAGCTTCATTTTTGTATTCCACCAGCGGGTCAAGCTGGCCATATCCCCTGAGCCCTATACCCTCTCTTAAATCGTCGATCGCATCAAGATGGTCCATCCACAAGTTGTCTATAACAGATAATATCACCCATCTTTCTATCTGTTTCATGACCTCACCACTCCACTGCTTTTCCCTTTGTGAATATGTATCCTTAATTATGTTCAATAAAAAATCCTTAACTTCAGAAATACTATTGTGCTCATTTAATTTTTCTCTTATTTTTTTCTGTGAATCTGGATCAAAAGGGACGATTGACGAGAATTCTATCAGTATTTTATCTTTCTCCTGACTGGTCAATCCTTCAGAAGAATAAAGATTTATAGTATTAGTGACATTATCCTGGATTTTTTCCAGTATCATATTTTTGGTATCTTCTCCGGAAATCACTTTTCTTCGCAGTGAGTAAATTATCTCTCTTTGTTTATTTAATACGTCATCATATTCCACCAGATGTTTTCTTGAATCAAAATTAAATCCCTCTACTTTCACTTGTGATTGTTCTATCGCCCGGCTAACCATAGGATGTTCCAGGGGCACATCATCAGGAAGTTTAAATACTGTCATGAGCTTGGCTACCTGATCTCCGCCAAAAAGACGCATGATGTCATCATCCAGTGCTACGAAAAATTTGGTTACCCCGGGATCACCCTGACGCCCTGACCTTCCCCTCAGTTGATTATCAATTCTTCTTGATTCGTGTCTCTCTGTACCTATTACGTATAACCCACCTAGTCTCAACACTTCGTCATGTTGTTTCTGCCATTTAATTTTCAAAGTTTCAAAATCTTTCTTTGATGAACCTTCAGCAACCAGATATTTACTGGGAAGCATCCCTCCCAGAATTATATCTACTCCCCTGCCTGCCATGTTGGTGGCTACAGTTACAGCTCCTTTTTTTCCTGCATCTGAAATTATTGCCGCTTCCTTCTCATGGTTTTTTGCGTTCATAAGCTGATGAGGTACTCCTCTTTTTGATAAGAATTCAGAAAGCATCTCATTTTTTTCAATTGAAGTCGTACCCACCAATACCGGTTGACCGGCTTTATATCTTTCTTCTATTTCAACGGCTACTGCCAAAAATTTCGCTCGAGTGGTTTTATATACCATGTCAGATTTATCCAGTCTTACCATCGGTTTATTGGTTGGAATTACTACCACATCCAATTTATAGATTTTAGAAAATTCTTCAGCTTCTGTAGCCGCTGTTCCGGTCATACCTGCCAACTTCTCATACATTCTGAAATAATTTTGGAGAGAAACTGTAGCCAGAGTTTTTGATTCCTGTTGGATAACAACTCCTTCTTTTGCCTCTATGGACTGATGCAAACCTTCAGAAAACCTTCTTCCCACAAGCAGTCTACCTGTAAATTCATCCACGATAATCACCTGATCGTCTTTAACGACATATTCTTTGTCTTTTCTAAAAAGAGTCCTGGCTTTTAACGCAGCTTCTATATGATGTACCGTGGTAAAATCCTTTTCATATAAGTTATCTACTCCAAGCATTTTTTCTACCTTAGATATTCCTTTTTCCGTCAAATGGGCTGTATGGAGTTTTTCATCTATAACATAATCTTTTTCACTCTCCAGTTTGGAAACCATCCTTGCATAGTCGTAATATTTTTTGGTAGGTTCCATATCGGGCGCGGAAATAATATGTGGAGTTCGCGCCTCGTCTATCAAAACAGAATCTACCTCATCCACTACTGCATAATGAAATCCTCTTTGAACCAGTTGAGACGCCTCGGAAACCATATTATCCCTTAGGTAGTCAAATCCAAACTCACTGTTTATGCCATATGTAATATCCGCCAAATAAGCCTCTTTTCTGGTCACAGGTTTAAGATGTAGAAGTCTCCAATCGGTAACGCTGTTATCGGTGAAACCGGGATCATAGATAAAAGATTGATCATGAATAATTGCCGAAGCAGTGAGACCAAGCAGGTGAAATATCGGTCCCATCCAACCGCAGTCACGTCTGGCCAAATAATCATTTACGGTCACCAGATGTACCCCCCTTCCGGAAAGTGCATTCAGGTATAAAGCAGGAATTGAAGACAAAGTCTTACCTTCTCCGGTCTTTTGTTCTGCAACAGCTCCTCTATGAAGCTCAATTGCCGCAATTATTTGCACATCAAAATGTCTTTCGCCTATCATTCTTTTAGATGCTTCCCTGACTAAAGCAAATGCTTCCGGAAGTAAGTTATCCAAAGTAGTTCCACTTGTAATCATTTGCTTAAATTCTGCAGTCTTCTCAATAAATTCATCATCTTTCAGAAGTTTCGTTTTTTCCTCAAATGAATTTACTGCTTCAACAATAGGAATAACTCTATTGAGTTCCTTCTGATTTGAATCAAATAATGTCCCGAAAAATTTAAACATAGAAAATATATTTTACCATTTTTTTTAAAGATGCTCCGTACGCTTGGAATTGCAATCCTTCGACGCTTCAGGATTAATAATAAGTGTAATCGAAGTATAATCAGTATATACCCTTCTGGACTGATTTAGCAACATTTTTCTTTTTAAAAAAGCGGGGGAAAGATAGAAGCATACGAATATTTATCTTAAAGAGAGAATTCTGTTATACGGGTAAATAAATACTTCGTCAACGGATGAAAATATTTTCTGACAGGATAGAACAAAATTAGCGTATTCTTTATCTCTATCCTTATGATAATGACAATTATATAGCACTCTACCTGTGACGCTTAAATTCCTCCGTAAATTTAAAAGAAACTCTTTATGGCGGGACTTCTTAGGATTGTCCTTGCCAATAAAAAGGTCAACAATAATTAAATCGTATTGGTGACGGACACTAACATTGCTAATCCAACCGATCGCATCAGATATAATCGTTTGAATATTTTTTACTTTCCCAAGAGAAAAAAATTCGTATGCCGTATCTACCATAACTTTGTCTATATCCACAGCGGTCACTTCGGCTTCAGGGTAATAGTCAGATATTTTTTTAAATACATCTCCACCGCCTATCCCCAATACCAAACATCTCCTTATTTTCCTTTTTGTCCTGCGATAATCCCCTATTACTTTTCCCCACATGGGAGTAATCGTTCCTCCTGTTTGTTGGGCATCTCCGACATATATTATCTTTTTCCCGAAATATTCCTTAATTTCTATCCTGCCATTATATTTGGAAAAATATGTTTTAATATTTATGGGAAAAAGATAGGAAAATATATTCATTTTATATTATATTATTTCAAGAAATGTTATCCTGACGGTCTTTACAAAAAAACGACTTGACATACCTGTAAAACGTCGTATCATGATTAAAATAATATTATTATGATACAACATGGCAGAATCTTTATCACTGATAAATCAACTACCAGCAACTGAGTTCCCGCAATTTGAAAATATTAAAAAACCGAGCCCAAAATTGCCCGATATTAAAACTAACGGTACGGCTAAAATCACTACCAGAATACTAAACAACGGCATCCAATTAAGCATAAATAATAAAGCTCTGAGCCTTCGCTATCCAAAAACCATCTGGAAAAGATTTCCCAAAATTCACCGGAAAATCCTTTCCCAAAATATTGCTTACGCTACAACTTTCCATTTACCTTTTTTGAAAAAACCCTCCAAAAAATGATCTACAATATCCCTGTTCCACTCTCAGAGGCTTATTTCTTCAAAAGCCTTCTTCTCTCCTTGCCTTCA
>PFMK01000064.1:0-1870 GCA_002785215.1 Candidatus Gottesmanbacteria bacterium CG_4_10_14_0_8_um_filter_37_24
TGGATGTCCAGAAAGGCAAAGGAGTGAATGTGGTTACCAGGGTAGGGGTGAGGATTTATGAGACAGTCCCCGGACAGCTTATAAGGAAGATGAAGATTACTGAATTTTCCTGGAAGATGGTAAACGACAAAGTGGTTTTCTACTTCGGTTTGGAAAACCAGGGAAATACCATGTTAAATCCCAATGGTAAACTAAGCTATGAGAACAGTTTCGGCGGTAAGGGCGAGTTTGTTTTGAATCTGGGCACCGTTCTTCAGGATAAGCCTACCAAAGTGCCGGTGACCTGGGACAAGACGCCTCTTATCGGCCAGGTGAAGGCCAAAGCTGTGGTGAATTTCGGAGAAGGTGCAAATGACAAATTGGAGAGGGAAATATCGTTTTTCTATATCACCAAAAAAGCTAAGGTTATTGCCCTGGTTATCGTGTTAGTGTTGGCAGTACTTGTAGTTTTGCCCAGCCTGCGGGGTAAAAAAGGAAAAAAAGGTAAACACTAATAACCGGTTCTGATTGCATAGATTTTCTGTCCATGAAAAAGATAGGATACGTACTGTTATGTCTTATAGGGATATTAATTTTCAGCTTGCCTGTACACGCTATATCCGGCAGGCTTCAGCTTGTACCCGCTCATCCTGAGACCAAAAATCCCAAGAGTTTCACTTATCTTATAATAAACGGAAAGCCGGGTGAAGAGAAAAAAGGTGAGTTTGCCGCGGTGAATTTATCTGGGGAAAAGATGGAGTTGAAGTTTACCCCTTCAGATGCCACAGTAAATGATAAAGGCGAAATTGTCGGAGGCAGCGGACAAACCGGAGGGGTAGGAGGATGGCTTACTCTCCCTGAAGACGGTAAGGAAAACCAGCTTCTGCCCAAACAAAGGAAAAATTTTCCCTACACCCTAAAAATTCCCCAGGACGCTAAACCGGGTGAGCATGTAGGGGCGATTGTAGCCAACGATGAAGCTTCTATCCCTGTCTGGGTGAAAGTGGAGGGTGACACTTCATATGATTTCGTACTTACCGGTTTCTCCCAGGAAGTAGGGGACGGACTACCGGTATTTAAAGTGAAGGTCAAAAACACCGGTAATACGGTCATCAGCTCTTTGGGTTTTAAAGTGGTTCTGAACAATCATATCGGGATAGGCTTAGGAAGGCGTCTCGAAAGCTTCTGGGGGGAAGAGACGGCAATTCTTTCGAATACAGAGAAAGAATTCAGCCTCAATTACGAAAATCCTCTTCCGGCTATAGGAAATTACACGGCTGATTTATCGGTTACTTCCGGCAACAGTACCAAGGAAGACAGTCTTACGTTCAGCTTTACGAACATGAAAGCTATGGGAGGGTTTATCCTGCAATTACTCTTATTCTTACTTGCCGTTTCCGCTTTTGTCTTCGGAATATTTAAGCTCAGAAAGAGGTTGTCGGAAAGATTACTGGAAAACAAACTGAATACGAACATTTTCAACAGAAATTCGGCTGATACAAGCGGAAATTTTCCCGGGCAGAATACGGCGTTGAGTCCGCCGGCAGGTTCCGATTTTGGAAGCAGCGTCCGGAAAATAGCTCTTGAAGAAGGAAATATGGCTCTGGCAAGTGAAGAGGACTATGATAAAATATGGTTTAAAGTCAGGAAGATTGTCCGGGAGGAAATTGAGCTTTGGAAGGAAATGGAAAAGTATAGAAAAGAGATGAAAAGTGAAATAAAAAAGGAATTATTAAAAGAAAAAAAAGAAAAATCTGCCCGCAATTGAAGCTCTCCGGTCCAAAGACCGGAGAATCTATAAAAACAATAGCTTCAATCCATCCGAAGCAGAAAAACTTAGTATTCATTCACAATATAAAATAGCCGTGGTTTTCTGCGAAGGAGGAATAAA
>PFMK01000064.1:2171-5971 GCA_002785215.1 Candidatus Gottesmanbacteria bacterium CG_4_10_14_0_8_um_filter_37_24
AAAGGTGAAATGAATATAAAAGCACCAAGCAAACTGGATTTTCCGGAGGCAAAAGTATTCTCTCTTGAGCAGTGGACCAATACCCGCGATGCGATGGATATGGATCAAAATCCGATCACGATCGTGTCAAAAAGTTCGGATAATTGTAAAGACAAGATACCTTTAGTACCGACTGTTCCCAATAGTGCAGCAAACGAGAGGTCGAAAAGCGGAAATTCCGGAAATATCACGCCTGCTGTGGTCGTTCAAGATAATTATGCTGTTGGATGGACCGTTACGGTAACATCTTCTGATTTGACCAGTAAGGATGACTTAATAGCCTCAGACAATCTGCGTCTTTTAACCTACCGTTTGCAGGCGGTGGAAGGTAACACCGACGGTATAGTTATACCCAAGGAAGTCAGATTTCTTGTTGCCGAAACGCCCTATCTTTTGGCCAAAGCAGATCAGGGAAGCGGGGATGGTGTATTTTCCGTATATTTTAATTTACTGCTTCGTATACCTCCGAACACTCCACAGGGCGATTATGTGACTAAAATGGAATTGACCATTATATAAGGCAGATAACAGATAACATTAAACATATAACATTTAACAATGTAAGAAAAAGATTTAGACAACCGGCGGCATAAAAGGTATAATTTTTTAAAGATTATGAAAAAAACAAATTTAGTTAAAAAAGTATTTGACATCTTGAAAAAAATTCCGGATCCGGAACTGGGAATATCTATCCTGGATTTGGGATTGATTTATAATGTCAAAGCGGATGAAAAAGGCAAGATTGAAGTTTTAATGACGCTGACTACCATGGGTTGTCCGCTGTTTGATATGATGGCTACACCTATAAAAACAGAAGTGGGAAAAATAAAGGGAGTTACGGATGTAGATATCGAACTGACGTTCGATCCTCCCTGGTCGCCTGACCTTATGGTAGATGGAGCCAAAGTTAAACTCGGTTTTTTTTAAGGATAAACAATATGACTGGAAGCAAAATAAAAAAAATCATAGCCGGCGGTTTTGAGATAGTGAAGGATACTACCAAGGAAATTGCCGGTGCGGTAGGACCGGGAGCTCTACTTGAGCATGCCTTGGGGCAGGATAGGAAAGCAAGCGAGATGGGGGACTATCTAAAAAACATCGGTGATCCGGCTTTGCAAGGAGAAAAGTTGAAACAGAGGGAGGCTGAAATAAGCCAAAAAGATCAGGCGGAAATGGAGAATGCCAGGAGAATTCTGGCAGGCCTTCCGCCGCATATGCAACTTCCAAAAGAGCAAAAGGAACTTAGACCCTATGAGGAAAATATGCAGGAAGAGGAGAAGAAAGCGCAGGAAGTCGAAGCGCAGAAACAGCAGCAACAGCAGTCTCTTGTCGAACCGACAGTCAAACAGCAAAGAGGATCAATGCGTGGGAAAAGGAAATCACCGCAGAAAGGCTTTGAAGGATTGAAAAAAGATACGAAAGTTGGATAATGTCTGACTGTAAAAATTTCTAATAAAAAAGATGAGACTATATAATACTTTTACAAGGAAATTGGAAGAATTTAAGCCGATTAATCAAAATAAAATCGGTATTTATTCCTGCGGACCTACGGTCTATTGGAACCAGCATATCGGGCATATGTACGCTTATGTCCAATGGGATGTCTTAGTTAGATACCTGAGATATTTGGATTATACGGTGAAATGGGTTATGAATATTACGGATGTCGGTCATCTGACCTCGGATGAAGACATTGGTGAGGATAAGATGGAAAAGGGAGCCAAAAGGGAAGGGTTGACAGTCTGGCAGATTGCGGATAAATACATAAGGCAATTTACAGACAGTCTTGATCTTTTGGGAATAAAAAGGCCTGATGTGTTGTGCAGAGCTACAGAACACATAGAAGAGCAGATAGGTCTCATTAAAAAGATTGAAAAACGCGGTTTTACCTATAAAACGAAGACAGGTTTGGTTTTTGATACGGCTAAATTCCCGGATTATGAGAAATTTGCAAGATTGAATTTAAAAAAGCAGAATGCCGGAAGCAGGGTAGAGGTAGACATAGAAAAAAGAAACCCATGGGATTTCCTTTTATGGGTTACAAATCAGCCCAGCCACATAATGAAGTGGGAAAGTCCTTGGGGAAAGGGGTTTCCGGGCTGGCACATAGAATGTACCGCCATGTCCGTCAAGTATCTGGGAAGTCAATTTGATATCCATACCGGGGGAATTGAGCATATAGCAGTTCATCATACGAATGAAATCGCCCAGGGATTTGGAGCTTTCGGGAAAATGACGGCAAATTACTGGCTGCACAATGCTTGGCTACTTTTAGAAGGGGAGAAGATGAGTAAAAGCTTGGGAAATAATGTTTTAGTGACAGATCTTATCCATAAGGGTTATTCGCCTTTTCACCTCCGGTATCTTATATTAAATTCACACTACAGGCAGGGGATGAATTTCACCTGGAAGGCTTTAAACAGCGCTAAAAATGCTATGCAGTCCGTTAATTCACAAATTCTAAAAATTTTAAACGATAAAATCGATGAAAAAATGACCGATCAGAAAATAATTTCAAACTCTCCATACGTAAAAACTTTCACTCAAGCACTCGGGGATGATCTTAATATTCCTAAAGCTTTGGCAGTATTTTGGAATACTTTGAAAGCAAATATTTCCAATAACGAAAAATATCACATTTTGGGCTTAATGGATAAAGTATTGGGTTTGGGAGTCCAAGATATAAGAAAAGAAAATGAGGAAGAGAAGATCCCGAATGAGATTACGGATCTTTGCGCACAAAGGGAAATTTTTCGAGAAGAGAAGAATTTCACGCAATCGGATAAACTGAGAAAAGAAATTGAAGAGAAAGGATTTTATGTTAAAGACACTTCAAAAGGTCCACAAATTACCAAGATCAACTCATAAGTCGTCCATTGGTGTAAGCGGTAATAAATTACTTAGAATTGGAATTGATATTGATAATACCGTCAGTGATTCCTATACTGATTATCTGAAAGTATACAATAAGAAGTTAGGTGTAAATATCCAGTATCATGAAATTGAAGATTTTTATACTCTTGGAAAAAGATACGGAGTTGATTTTAATAAGTTGAATCTAATTTTCCAAAACTGTCTTGTTGACCAAAAATTCCAAATCTCTTTTAAAGCATATCAGGATGCGGTATCCATAATTCAAAAATGGAATACATACGGACATTTAATACATTACATTACGGGAAGGCCTCATACCATAAAAAAGATAACCAGAAAATGGCTGGAAATAAACGGACTGATGTTTGAAAACACAACACTTGATCTGATTCATATGAAAAGATTCGGTCAGGATGCAGACTTCAAAAAAGAGACTGTAGAGAGACTTGGAATCAGTATTATGATTGAAGATATGCGGGAAATTGTCAATGCTATCGGCATTCCGGCAATTTTACTTGATAGGCCTTGGAACCAGGGGAAAACAACAGCCAATGTAAAGCGGGTAAGTTCCTGGGAAGAGATAGATAAGATCGTAGATGATTTGGTGAGTAAAATAGGAGATCTAGAAACTTATCCAGAATTGCCTGTTTGATCAATCTAATTTACATGAATTTTAACGCCTTTGAAATTCATCTTTATAAAATTTCATGCTTCTTGCTATTACCGTAGACCAGCTGCCGTTGGCAAAGTTATGGTCTTCATTGGCGTACGTAAAGTAGGTTATTTCCTTATTCAACGTTTTTAGAGTTTGGTTAAGTTCGTCAGACCATTCTTGCGGGACCGCGTCATCATTTCCTCCCTGGTGTAGTTCTATAGGTGCCTGGATA
>PFMK01000107.1:0-25864 GCA_002785215.1 Candidatus Gottesmanbacteria bacterium CG_4_10_14_0_8_um_filter_37_24
TCTCCTTCGACAAGCTCAGGATTCGCTCAGGGTATCCGCAATATCGCATTCATCCACGAGTTTACACTCGTGGTTTTCTGCGAAGGCGGATAAAGATAGAATATACCCTCTATTAAAATCTTTGGTTATATACCTATTGATCTCATCTTATGCAATATATAACTATTTAATCAGTTATCAAAATCAAAGAATTGATAAGACTTCTCAGGATGAACTGTTTACTATAATTGGGCACGTCAGATCTCCTCATCACTATCTGCCTCTTACATGGAATTTCGATGTATATATCAAATTTGGTATTTTTCTAATATTATTTATGATATTTTATAAATATTATTATGAGGAATTTGATCCAAAATATAGAAAAGTTTTTAATATAATAATCTTACAAATTTCGATATTATGTTTCTTGAGCTTCGTTTTTACCCAACTTATACCTATATATTCAATATTAATTCTGCAGTTATTCAGAATGACTGTTATCGTTTACTGGATTTTTGCTATAATCATATACAGCGCGTGTATCAAGTTATCTTTATATTCTAAGCTTCATTCCAAATTCAAGATTGTTATCGCTTTTATTCCTTTTTTTATCACAACCTTTAGTTCCACTCTCCTTTCCAGTAGAAGTTATATCTTTTTTTTAGTAATATCAGTCATTATTTCTTTGTTAATAATCAAAGCAAATAACAGGATAATTAAATTATTTATAATAATCCTCATTTTATTAAATTTCTCTATACTTCACCGACACTTCAAGTTTGAATTTAAACAGAATTATCCTTATGAGACCAAAGAAACGCAATTAGCACAATGGATAAAAAACAATACTCCTTCCGACTCAATATTTTTAACTCCTCCGGATTTCT
This sequence comes from Candidatus Gottesmanbacteria bacterium CG_4_10_14_0_8_um_filter_37_24, assembly GCA_002785215.1. Classification (GTDB taxonomy): domain Bacteria; phylum Patescibacteriota; class Microgenomatia; order 2-02-FULL-39-11; family 2-02-FULL-39-11; genus CG1-02-37-22. The sequence goes on from PFMK01000107.1 coordinate 870, forward strand.
ACGCCTTCAGGTTAAATGCAGAAAGAGCAATAATTGTAGATTGGTTAGTGATCCCGTTTGAAGAAAAAGGGATTACCGAGTGGATCCAAAGAATAAAAAACGTCTCAGGATTAGAAAATGAACCAAATAAAAATATTTCTGAATATAAAGTCCTGACGGGTTATAAAAAAATAGATGATAAAAGACTGTCTTATCTTCGCAGTTTATATAATTTCCAATATGTAATTAGCGAAAATACCTTTCCACTCAATCTGAAGATAGTATATAGAAATGAATTATATACCTTGTACGAAATTTAACTATTAAATTACTTTTCCGCACAAATGAAAAACTGTTTACCGAATATATAATGCAAAGGCCTGATTTTAAGATATGTCTTTAAAAGTAACGGCCAGAGCGGTAAAAAGCGTATTTTTGTGCTATATGGTAAAAAGGGGTGCACCACGGTATGGATTATATACTTATCTGCAAGAAGCACTTCTGTAATACTCGCATAGGTAAGTGGTACTTTATGATCAAAAAAATCCCAATAAGAATTACCCACAAGACTTATATCAGGCTGCATCAGAAGCAGTCTTCCTTTTTTCTTCAAAACATAATTTGCCTCAAGTAAGAGTCTAAAAACCTCCTCCTTGGAATCTAAATGTTCCAGTAAGTTACTCATAAAAATTACATCTATACTTTCTTTGGGAAATAAATTTTTAAGATGTTTAACAGAGGAAATTATTACTTTCACTTTTCTGTCTGCATATTTTTTTATATCCTTATTGATGTCTACTGCAATTTTTTTTCTGCAATTTATATTATTTATAAATTCACACTGTCCTGCTCCTACATCTACTACTACATCACTTTCTTTGACAAATTTTTGTATAAAATCATGGCATAATACTTGCCAAAGCAGCTTTCTTCTGATTCTTTCATATTGATTGAACCGGGTATCATATAGTTTCTTTACATCAATCATGTTTGAGATTATACTTCATTCTAAATAATTATTGAAGCTCAGAAGGCTAATAACCCTTGGAATCTCTTACAAATATGTATAGGCGTTTTGTAATCGTGTATATCATCACCATCAGGCGGGATCACGCTGAGGCGGGAAAATCCATCCGAAGCCCCAACTTAATTGAACGTAGGCGGATTAATTCCCAATGAATAAGATCTTACTAATAATAATATTAATTCTTTCTTTATACTACAGATTTTGGGACGCTCCTCATAGGTATGGTATTGGTGGTGACGGTAGCAGAGATGCGCTAGTAGCTTTTGAAGCTATAAGACAGATACAACTACCGGCCACCGGACCATTCTCATCTATAGGTCCGATAACCTTCGGACCTTGGTATTATTATTTAAACATTCTATCCTCAATAGTTATTCCATCTCCATGGGCACCCTGGATAGGAATAGGTATTGCCAGCTTAGGCATGGTAATTGTCATGTACCGAATAGGAGTCTTGTTAAATCATACCAAACTGGGTCTAATATTAGCCTTATTAGCAGCATCATCTCCCGCTCAAATATCTTCAAGTACAAATTTACAACCTCATGCTTTGATTGGTTTTCTTACATCGTTGGTATTATATATATTTATTCAATTAGCACAGGAAAAAGAAAATATCAGATTATTTACTCTTTGGGGTTTTATTATCGGAGTTTCAATTCTTACTCATTACCAAACAGTTGGTTTATTAACGCTTCCAATACTTTATTTTTTACTTAATAGACGGATTATTTTTCTCTTACGATTTTTGTTTGGTTTTATAATTAGTTTAATTCCTACCTTATTTTTTGAATTAAATAACCATTGGTTTAACCTTCGCAATATCATCGATTATCTTAGATTCGGACAATATCGGGTCTGGACCAGTAACCGATGGTTAACATACGCCGGTAAATTCTGGCCGGAATTTTGGAGTTTTGTTATAGGTACTCCTTTTGCTGTCAGTTTGTTCTTCATGACCGCATCAATAATTATTCTGAGTGTTATTTTTTTCAAAAAAAGAAAAGCTACTCCATTATTTTTGATATTAATAAGCTTTTTAATTGAGGTTGTCATTCTTCGATATTATCGGGGTGAAAAGTTCTTCGGTTATCTGCAATTTTTCCACCCATACATTTACATAATTACTGGATATGTATTTTTGATCTTAAGTAAAACACTAAAATATAAATTTATTTTATTTACGTTGATTGCGATCTATATTATTCTAACCATTCCAAATAGCTTGAAACACATGCAGTACGATCCGCTAAATTCTGACACTAGAATAAGAATTGATACGCTAAAAAATAACATCGCTTCCAGCAAATTCTCTACTTATTACTGCACCAAGGTTTATGACAAAGATAGAGTACAAGCTCTGCTTCTTATGCTATACATGAATAAAATGTATGATGAAAATGGTTACAAAATTGCTATATCAAATCCTGCCTGTCATTCTTCAAGCTCAATTGAATTAAGTAATAACATCATTGATGTAAACAATTCATCTGAAGGCGCACTTCTGTCTGAAGGAATAATTCCCTTATCTCCAAGAGGTATTTATAATGAAGTTGCACGATGGTGGATGGATGAAAAACCGTAATTCACTATCTAATTCAATAACCTAAAAAAGTGGATGCATCTAGAGTCAGAACATTAGCTGATTCTTTTAAATTTTCTGGAAGAGGATTTACATCTTCATAAAAAAAACTCAAATCCTGCCTATTTAAGATAAGCTTTAAACCTATTCCATTTCCTAAAGCTAGGTATATTTGTCTTGAAGAACCATACTCGGGTATTTTTACTATTCCATTCTTAAAATAAACTATAGTATCTTTTGGAATATCGGAATAGTTATTTTTAAAAAACACCACCACATTTTTTGCTTTTTCAGCGCTATTTATCACCCAATGAGTACGCCTTGCTAGATAAATTGAATTTGTGGCAACGATTAAATAAACGATTAGAGATAAAACAGATATTGCTTTTAATAAAATCTTATTATTTATACCTTTATATATGATTAGTCCTAAGATTAAAGATAATCCGATCAAAGAAAAGGATTGTTCTGTAGCCAACCTGTGTAATGGAAAAACAATCAATGGTAAAAGTCCGATTATAAACCATAAAATTCCAAATACTATTAATTTTGTATCAGTAAAAATATTCTTTCTTATTTGAATTAACAACACAGAAATTAAAACAAAAATGAATGATATAACAAATAATGGGAAAAATATGAAATAAGTCCAACCATTGGTTTTTGCCACTTCCAAAAAAACATGGTTCAGTTTAAGTCCGGGACCAACAAAATCTATTAGAATATTTGGTGTAGAAAGCGACCATAGTAAATACCAAAAAAGAATATTGATATTCTTAACACCAATAATCATTTTATATGAAGGGCTTGTTGGATAACCATAAAAGTAATGGCCTATGAGATATATGAAAGATATTAAAAGATAAGGAATAAAATCTTTAAATAATTTCCTGAGATTAATTTTTCTGGTATAGATATTTGTAATAAATAATATTCCCGGTAATATAATAGCTGTTTCTTTTGACATCAAAGCAAATACTAAAAATAGAATTGAAAAGTGATAATTTATTATCTTATTGAATTTCAACCAACGAATATAATTATCTACAGTCAACAGGCCAAAAAGCACAAAAAATAGTTCTTGAACATTTGCCGCAGAAAAAAGCGGGGCAATGTGAGTAGAGTTAATAGCAAAAAAAACACATGACAAAAGCGAAATAACATGATTATTTGTCAACAGCTTTACCAACCGATTTACCAAAATTATATTAAGAATAAACAAAATAAAATTTATTATATGATAACCTAATGGATTGAAACCGAAAATTAATTTACCTATATAGAAGTACAACTGAGTGGAAATAGGGCGATAATATGGATATGATGCTTTATTTAAAATATTAAATGATTCGACTATCTGACGGAAACTTTGACTGTAAGACAGATGAATAAAATCATCTTGATAAAAATACGTAGTAAAGCCTGGGAAAAACAATATGAAGCAGAAGAAAACGATAAGAAAAATATTTATGTTATTTATTTTGAAATATTTCATCATATTTTTTAGCTAACAGCTTCCAATCAAACTTTGCGGCCTGGATTATTGGCTTATTCCCAAAATTTATTGATAAAGCTGATTTGAGTGAGTTAGCATATCTTTTTATATCTTCCACATCGCAGTATAATCCTGCTTCACCAATTATATCTCTCCTGTTTTGATCATCAGGTGCAACTACAGGTAAATTACATGACATCGCCTCAAGGTATGCCAAACCAAAAGCCTCAGATTCTTTGCTGGGAAGGGAAAAAAGATCGCATGCATTGTAATAATGTACAATTTTATCGTGAGATACATATGGAACAAGAATGAATTTGTCTTCTAGAAGTTTTTTCCCTTTATATTCTATCTCACCTCTCAACGGCCCATCTCCTATAATAATCAAACTAACTTCAGGAATAATACTTACGGCTCTGATGAGCAAATCAATTCTTTTATAAGGAAGTAGGGCACTAACACACATTATTCGTGGTTTTGTTAAAGTTAGCTTTTCTACTTCTGGGTTTTGACTGAATTTCTTTGTATTTATTCCATTCGGAATGTATTTTACGGAGATTTTACCTGAAATTTTTCCTGCCCATTTATATGCTTTTTTGGTAAGTGCTACAAAAACATCAGGCCTTCCCAAAATGATATTCAATTTATCCTCAAATCCTATACCCGCATGCCCTGATATGAGTATCTTTTTTTTACTTAAGAATCGAATAAATCTGCATATAATACCTTGCGATCTTCCGTTTATCGGTATTATCCAGTCAAACTGCTCTTTTAAAAGATATGGAATACATTTAACTGTAAAAACAAAAACGCCAAAATAATACAGCCTGGTATTAATAAAATTCAATAAAGGTGAATTACAAAATGAATAACTCTGATGAAAAAATTCCTTTATGCCTTTAATTTCCTGTACAGTATATCTCTCTTTCTTAGCTCTGCCTGTCTGAAACACGGTAACGCTATGGGAATTTGACAGGTGGGTAGCCAGTTCATGAACAAACACTTCTGAACCTCTTTCCACAATACCGTTATGAATATTTAAAAATGCAATTTTCATTTTTGAGCTACGATAATTAAGGATTGTCCGATAGGAATTTTTATAAAAGATTCAATTTTATTAAAAATCGGTACAACAAATTTCAGGAAAAAACCCGTCATTTTTGGAAGATTCTCTTTTTTAAATATTTTTCCTGCTAAAAACCACCAGAAAATTCCAATAAAATTAAAATACCTTATGTATTCTACTTTGTATCCAGATTTAGTTAATTTTGTAACTATGTCTTTTTTTGAATATCTTCTGTAATGTCCAAACGCCCTATCGAGCGATCCATATAGTTTCCCTAGCGCTGGTACAAATACTATTAACCGGCCATTTTCTTTAAGGATTTTATGTATATTAACAAGCGCTGCGAAATCATCTTTTATATGTTCTAATGTATTAACTGTAATTATCGTTTCTATCCTCTTATTTGATAATATATCGATATCTCTTTTAGAGGCTTTCTCAATATCAAGTTTAAAAATTTCTATATTTTTTTGATTTTTGAATTTACTCTTTAGAATTCGCAGGAAGTCATCGTTAATGTCACTGGCCACGACTAATTCTCTGTTTTGAAGTCGATTTACTATAAGTCCCAAGCCACTCCCTACCTCCAGTATTCTCTCAGAAATATAAGGCTTAAACACAGAAAAAATCCAGTCTGCATAAACCTCACCTATCTCTAATTCCTTCAATCCGAAAATGTCAAAATTTTCAGTATCTTTTATTATTATTTTTGTCATATTATTTCTTGGAATATGAAAATACATTTAGTAAATAATACTCTATAAAAATATCTTTCTTTTTATTTCCTTTACAGGTGTAATAAACCAAGAAAAAAATTCATAAAAGTTTGATCGTCTTGTTGTAACATTAGGAACACCGTCTGTTTTTTTTAGGAATACTTCAGGGACTTTTTCTGGGTCTAATATTTTTAATCCTCTCTCAATTTTAAATTTATTCCGATTATACGTATTATGAAATGTCTGACTGGAACGAGCCAGATACATTGCGTGAAATAATTTCCCTTTAGTAAAGTAATAATTTTCCTTACGATGTAATATTACTTCTTTACCCTGATTGTCATAATACCCTTCATATGGATAAATTCCATCAATATGAAGACCGTTAATATTTTTGATATTTAAAAGCCTTATTACTAAATGTCCTTTTTTATCAAATATATTGTATGTTCCAACTGATTCTTTCTGGTAGTGATAAATATCTCCCAATAAGTCATATCTGCCGACTACTATTCCTTCGATACTTTTACCTCCATATTCAACGGTATTTCTAATTTCCCTACATAAGGAAAACGGATATATTTCATCACCATCAACTATCCATATCCAATCTGTATCTGTTTCCTCTAACTGTTTTTGTCGAAGTAAAGATATATCATGCTTATTTGAAATTTGCTTTTCTGAAAGATGTATTTTCTTGTTTTTTATAGATTTTATGATAGATAATGTCTTATCAGAAGAACCGGTATCATAAATTATCAATTTATCAACAAAATCTACTACCGATTGTATCGCATACCATATGAACCTATCCTCATTCTTTACAATCATGTGAACGGTTATATTACTTCTGAACATTTCTTTTTGTTAAATAGTAATAACTCATAATAGAGGTAAGAAACAAAGTTATCCCGTATGCAAAAATAAGGGAATAACACGCTCCAAACCGACCATATATAGGTATGAAAAATAAATTACCCCCTACCACAATAATAAGCTGTAAGATACTATTTACAGTCAAAATATGGGGTTTCTTTAAATAATATATTGCCAGTGTTACAGAAGGTATGGATCCTACAAAAAATATCATACTGATAAGGAGCAAACGGAAAACTGGAACTGCTTGAATAGCTTTTATCCCAAAAAGAATAGTAATAAATGGATGGGCAAAAATAATAAGAAAAAAAATAGTTGATATTAGTACCAACGTTACAAGTATAACTTTCATCAGAAATTTATTCAGTTGAAGTGAATCACTTATAGTAGATATTTTGGGAGCAATAACAGTACTGAAACTACCTGAAAATATCGGATACATCGCTATCAGTCTGGAAGCGGTGGCATATATGCCTGTCGACACGGGATCATTAGTAAGAGCCAGCAACATTATCACATCAAGCTTTCCGGACAAAGATGTAAGTATACGAGCTATACCTAAATATGAAGTGAAAGAAAGGAGTCTTTTTAAATCACCTTTCGTTCGATGAATAAAGACAAATGCAGGCCCAACTAAAATCATACCAAATATTGCTACGAATATATAACTTAGCACTTGAGCAATAACTACCTGATATAGAAATACTTGTGAAAGCAGAATCAGAAAAACAAGAAATATAACTCGAAATATGCCAACAGAAGTCGTAGTTATTGACATTGATATAAATTTCTCTTTAGCAGCGAGAGAATATATGGAAAAATTTGTGATAACTGCCCCGATCACTCCGATACTGATTATTTTTAGCAAAATTTCTAAATTTATATTATGAAAAATAACATTTGCAATAAAAGAAGAAAATATGAATATTATTATAGCTATGAATACTGATATTACTAACTGAAGCATGAAAGCTGTTTTTAAAAAACTTTGTAACTTGTCCTGTTCTTGCTTTAGGGGCGGTAAAAATCTGGATAATGAGCTTCCAATGCCGATATCAGATATATCAGAAATCAGAAGCATAAATGTAAATATTGCTGAGTAGTAACCGAAATCTGATAAGGATAATAAACGTACCAGAAGTACTGTGTATATAAATGAAAATATTAACGAAAGAGAGTTACCGATAAAAACAAAATATGTGTTTTTAGCGGTTTTTGAAAACGCTATCGTAAGAATATTGGAAAAATATTTTTTTATCATGATTATATTTAATTATTTGTTATTTTCCTCGTCTGTTATGCTCCTGCTCAAAATAAACACCTGGATATCACCAAATTTCTGTTTTGCTATCATATTAGATTGACTTAAATATTCCAGTTTCTTTGTTTCCCAGAAAGACACTATTTCTTTGTTGTTTCTATAATCTATTGGTGATAAAAGGACAATCCGTGAAGGTAATTGTATACTATTATCATAATATAACCAGGAAAAATAACTGTCCATATATGAATGAGCAGGTACACCAACGAAACGTTCAAAAAGATATCTGTATCCGCCAAATCTGGCACAATCCCCTATCGCCTCAAGATCATAATTATCCCCTTTAAGCTCGTTTTTTACATAACTTAATACATTTTTTTTATCTTTATATGAAAAACTAAATGACGATGTAAACAAGGATAATAAATTATTAATAATGAAAAAACAGGTAAAGGGAATAACAATATATTTTCCGTAAGGTTTAGACCAAACAACAAATAAACTCCACCCGAGAGTCAAAGCCAACCATGGAAACAAGTAAAGAAAATAATATTCAAATACTCCCCTATCATAAAATATAATAAATAGTCCTGTGAGGGTAAACAACCAGACAATAAGGATTAAAGATAAATATGTATGACAATCCAATGATAACTTTCGACTAAGTCTATTGAAATTTGTTACGCTCCATATCAGTATTCCAAGACTTGTCAACATAATCAGCTTAGAAAGAGGATTTCCGTTATTCCTATATTTAACAAGTTCCTCACACTGACCGGATTCTAGAAAAAAATCCGAAGACAAAGGTATATAAAGAAATCTCCCTAAACTAGAGAGTCCTATATTAAATCTGTTGGTTATTGAAGAATGCTTTATATCTTTATTGTCTTTTTGTATCAAAATGCGATATAACGCCTTAGTATTTGTGAAACTATGCCTAAATTCGAATAAAATTATGGGTGATTGCAGTAATAAAAATATGCTTAAAGAAATAATGACTATTTTTCTAGATAGATGTTTCCTTTGTGAAAAGATTATATATATGATTAAAGGTAAAAAAATCAGGATAGAAAGATGACATTGAACCGCAAGGCCATATGTTACGGATAACCAAATAAGATTTTTTACCTTCCCTTTCATTACTTTAAAAAGAAGATATCCGGAAGTTAAAGAAAAAAATGGAATTGGTGTGGGATTCCAAAATTGACGGTCATAAAAAGAGACCAATAACGAAGAAGCATAAATTATCATAGAAAATATACCCACCTCCCTGTTGAACATTTTTTTCCCTATATGAAAAACCAAAAAACACACAACCAAACTTAATATCGAAGCACATAATGCCCAACCAAAGGGATCTCCTGAAAATAATAGAAAAGGAATAGAAGCAGAATAAATAAATGCAGGACCTAAATACAAACCGGTGTCAGATGCATTTACACCAATCAGCGGAAAATGTCTGCCTGTTAAGATATTTTTTACTAGCAGTGCCTCATATTCCTGATCCATGCCGAAAAAAATCCAGTTATGTATGTTATAGAATCTAAAAGTCAGAGCTATCAAAACTATCAGAACGGCAAAAATATTATTCCATCTGAACTTTCGAATAACATTATTTATCATAAGAAGATTTAACCGGGTTTAGCTGATCTAATTCTTAATCCTGAGATGAATACTCCGAGTGAAATGTAAAAAGGAATGATAGTCCAAGAAAACTGCCTTAATAAAAACCAATATCTATTAAATATGTCCAGAGTAAAAATTAAGATTATCGGTAATAAAACTGAGGTAATCATTATTTTAACGGACTTAAAGACGACTGTCCTTTCATAGCTTATTTTTCTACAGCAATATGATAATGAGTATGTAATAAAAATAAACAGAACCACCAAAAAAAACCATGAATAATAATAATTTCGCCAGGTAATTCCTTGAACTACTCCTTTATATACTATACCTTCTGTGGATATGGAAATCGGAAGATTTTCTATCGCATTGAAATTATATGTGAAAGAACCTTTCGAGAAATATGTCCAAACCGGCAGAACACATAAAACGCCAGTTAATAAAATTAAGTTAGGAATTCTTTTTATATTTAACAAATCACTTAGATTACGTCTATCCCTGAAAATATATAAGTAAATATACATAGTAAATACCATTATTAATCCGTAGTAATGCCAAATTAAGATCATTGAGAGAGAAAGGACACTCACTATACTTTTTATGATTATTTCCGATCTTCCGTTCTGATTTTTTTTAAAGTTAATTATTTTATTCACAAAAATTACTGAAACAAACCAAAGAAAGGACAACATAGAATAAGGACGTACCTCCATCGCTTGAAATGTAAGCGTGGGATTAAAAACAAAACCGATACGGGTAATCATTGACACAATCCTTATTTTCCTTTTATCTGTTATCCCAAGTATATTTATAATGTATGGGATAAATAAAAAAACAATAGCCTGAGATATCAAACCTGGCAAACCCAAAATATATTTGTTTTGTGGAAATACAATATTTAAAGGCAAGGTAATAAAATAATGTCCGGGTGCGCCTCCGGGAATTCGGGGTAAATATTCCAATAAATGTTTAAATGATATTAGATTACTCACCTGTTCAATCTCATCTGTGCCTAATTCATTTACTGAACGTACATAGATTCTTGAAACGGAAAAACAGACAAAAAGGACAGCTGTTAAGATAAAATAAATCCTATTGTTATTAAATATTTTACTTATTATATTCAACATGCTTATTTGAACTGGTAAATGATGTATAAATTATCCCCAGAAAAATAAATATGGCAGCTGCTAATCCCCAAATAATTATAAAGTATCCTTTCATAAACCAGGGTTTATATTGACTTACCTGCATAAGAAATATGGAAAATGATGATACATTATAGTAAGTATTTGCAACAGTATACAAACCGAAATAATTTAGCATCAACATCCCAAAACAAAAAAATTTTATTGCTATAACCTTCAAACCCCACTTTTTCGGAAATAGCTCTCTTATACCCAATAGAAGAAGTATCATATGGACTGATATGACAGGAAAGAAATATCTACCTTGCACTCCTAAAGGAAACCCACCAGGATACCAGGACAACCAATCATAAATGGATATTGCCACAAAATAAACAAAGGCTGTGAGGGATAAAAAAATTATTGATTGTACCTTGCGGTTATAAGTGGAACCGGATTTAAAAAATCTAAATACTCCTAAGATCAATCCGATTATAGAGATAATAACTATTCTATTGATAATTCTATGCACAATTCTGGGATAAGTTACTCCCAGCCAATCATAAACACCCCAATACCAAGGAAACACCTCTCGAACCGTATGGAATATAGTATAGTTTGCGGTAAAATTTAACAGGCTATGAAAATTAAACTTACTGAAGAATATATATAATATTGACGATGGCCCCCCTTTGAAAAAATATAATATTGATATCATCACGAGAATACTGAATAAAGATCCTCCTATAAAAATCAATTTATTATTCTTGCTATAGAAATCCCTGAAAAGAATCATTATATAAATTACGACAACCAGAGGAACAGAAATTATGAATTGAGGTTTCGTGTAAATTGATAAAGATAAAATAATAATGAAAAAAGCTGTATTTTTAATGGAGATATCAGTAAGAATGGTACGTACGCATTGATAGAGAAATATTGTAAAAAGTAAATTACCCAAAGCATCGCTATTAACACCAATATTTGCAAAAACCATCATCGGTTGAAATCCGACTAAAATGGCAGGCGATATTTGAAGAAGTTTATCCTCAGGAAATAATAATCTCCCGATCTTATAGGTGAAATATACCGTACCCATAAACAGAAAAAGAGACCAGATTCTTACGGAAAATACTCTCACAAAAAGGTCATGAATATATAAAAGCCTGTAAATAGTTGCAGCAGGCAAATAATATAAAATCGGATATCGTGTAGCCTCAGAGTGCACAAATGTCTTTTTCGCCAAGGATTTGGAAAGAGCAGAAATACTAGCTTCATATAAACCATTATAAGAATTTGTGTACTCGATTCTATATTCCGGATGATAGGTAAACTTATTATTCCCTACTTTATCTCTCGCAGTTCCTAAAAGTAGCTCTGAGGTATATATTTCTTCTGTCAATTCATTTACATCTTCTGAGTTCGGGTTTCTTCCCTTCTCTGCAATAAAGGCCACTTGCCCGAAATGCGCTTGTTCATCCGGTGTATGCCATATAGGGATAATAACTAACCAAAGAAAACTCTGAAAAAAAACGGCGAGCAAAGATAAAAATACGATTTTTTTCATCGAAAAATTATCAAATAAATGTTTTCACTATAAATTCCTGACATATTCTCATCTGTGATTAACCAAAACAGCAATGCTATTTAGACCCATCTGGAATGTTCCGTATTCTTCAATGGAAAATCCGAGTTTTTTGGCAATTATAAATATATCTTCTTTTGCATAATATTTCTTATGATCTGCTATCTCTTCTCCGGAGATAATATGAAGTCTGGAAAGTAATTCCAATAGTGATTTAGATTTTGGGGTAGGAGTTGTTAATACTACTCTTCCTCCATTTCTTAAAACCCTTTTTATCTCATTTAGTAACTTTACAAGGTTATTAATAGTAAAATGCTCTATAACAGCCATTAAAATTACTTTGTTAAAATAGTTCTTCTCGAAAGGTAATCTATCCGTATATCTGTAATTGATTAATTCTATTTTATTACCCTCTTTTTTATTCTCAACTTCATAGTCAAGACCTATTCCAAATCGTATCTTATTTTTCATCTTTTTTAATAATAAATAATGATGACCGCAGCCAAAATCCAATATAATATCATCTCCATTAATATATTTTTCTATCCTTTTTAATCGATAGTATGCAATAATTTTGTCAATAATGTTAAAACTTCTTGTTCCCATTTAATTGAATTTATACTTAAATCCCACAAAAATGCTTTTTACAAAATCCATTATATTTATCTTTTTTCCTTCTTTCACGGATCTCGGATTATAGGAAATTGGAACTTCAAATATTGATATTTTATTCTTGGCAAGTTTGGCTGTAACTTCTATCTCATAAGAAAAATCATTATACCTGCTGGAATTAACAAGTAAAGGTAATACGTTTTTGGTGAAAACTTTATATCCGGTAGGCTGATCTGTAAGACTTATGCCATATAATACATTCATAAATAAAGTAAGCAATCTTCCGCCAATATAATAAAAGAAACTTGAATATTTATTTCCAAACTTGGAAATTCCTAATGTTCTACTCCCATAAACAACATCAGTTTTGCCTTCAAGAATTGGTTTAATAAGAGAAGGATAGTCCTTGGGATTATATTCTAAATCAGAATCTTGAATAAGCAGTATATCTCCTGAAGACTTCCTTATCCCTAATTTTATTGCGGCGCCTTTACCTTCATTCTTATCCTTAAAATAATACTGAATGTTTTTTGACAACTTAATTTTTTTAATTATTCTTCTTGTATTGTCGGTTGAGTAATCATCAACTATTATAATCTCCTTTTCCAAACCGATTGTATTGGCCTTCAATACTCTTCTTAAATTTTTTTCAAAATATTTTTCCTCGTTATAAACAGGAATCACTATGGATATTTTTTTATATTTTCTCATAATTCCTTTTATTGACACAGAGACAAATAACCATCAATTTTGTAATCTTTTGAGATAAAAAAGGGGAGAAACGTAAGAGAAAAGAAAAAAGCATTTAAGTATAGAGAATAAATAGTTTTTCAACTTATATTTCTGAGGACAGCATAACTTTATAAACTTTATATTGTCAATAATATTGATACGGGATTTTCTTGAAAATAACAATTGAAAATAATCATATAAACTAATTTTTTGTGCTATTTTCTCTCCGAAACCCGTATTTAGTACATCATTATATATAATAGATTGATAACTTAATATTAGTCTAAAACCGGCTTTTTTTGCCCGGCAGCCAAATTCATAATCAGAGATATAGTGTGGTAAATTTTTCCTGTCAAAATTACCTATTTTTTTAAATACTTCTATCGGATACAAAGTGCCTTTTGTTGAAATCGTATCAATTTCATCCTCTACTTTTTTACTTCTGTCAATTGACCTTATATCTTTTGGTCCGATAGATATAAACTTTCCCTTAGACCAATCGATTCGAACTCCAGCATCCCAGATTCTGATTCTGTCACGAACATCAACCACCAATGACCCTACAATTGATCTGTTATAAAGTTGACTTGTGTTTACTAGGAAATCAATAAAATTGTGATCAAAGGTACAGTCAGCATTCACTGTCAAGATAAAACTCAGGTTATTTTTTGATAATTGTATGGCTTTTTCTATTCCTTTATATAAAATTCCTGTCCACCAAAGCTTCCCATCACCTTTAAGAAGAATTACATCCTGATGATAAGATGTAATATATGAAGCGGTACCATCTGTTGATCCGTCATCTACATAGATTACTTTAATATTCTGGTAGGTTTGATCCTTAGTACACTTGAGAAGTTTTTTAGTATTTTCCAACTCATTATAAGATCCGCAGATGATATATACACAAGGTGTTATCATAGATTTACTACTTAGTAAGAAAAATTACTGTTGTCGAGATGATATTTGAAAGAGGTCTAATTAGTGCTTGAGGAAAAAAGTTAATCTTTCTGGGAACAAGAAAATGTGATTTTGTAATCTTTAAATTATGTAATTTACAAAAATCCATGAAATCCTTAATGGAAAACTGGTGGATATGACCTGTGGAATACCAGGAATAACCGGGAATCATCACTCTTGGCATTCTCCCGTAAAGAAGAAGATCTAAACGATTCAAAATAAAAGCAAAATTTGGAAATGATATTATTTGCATTTTTGAAATCCTTTTCATCTCTGAAATCAGTACTTCCGGATACATGACCATTTGGATAGTGACATTACAAATTGCAAAATCAAATTCCTTATTTTTAAAAGATAAAGGAATATCAATTCTGCCTTGTTTCACTTTTAATTCTTTCTCCAGACATGATTTTACTGCGCTCCGACTAATTTCTATTCCTTCCCCTGAAACTTCCTTGTTTTGCAGTAATTGGAGCAAGGATCCGTCCCCGCAACCAAGATCAATCACTCTGCTTCCTCTTGTAATCCATCCTTCAATTATATGATATTCATCTCTATGTGTTTTTGACTTTACCTCATATTTATAATCTCTATTGTCGTTCATAGATATTTTTTGACTATTTGGATCAATTCCTTCATCCGTATTTTATAACTGTGTGACTTCCACGTTCTCATCTGTCCTTTTTTTGCTATTTTTTCCCTTTCTCTCTCGCGATCAAGATAATATTTTATTTTGCGAGTCAAATCAGACGGGCTTTCGTAAACAACTATCTCTTTACCTGTCTCAAATAAATCACTAAGATTCTTTTTATTGTCAGTAATAAGCATGGTTCCCATTCCAGTTGTTTCAAATAATCGCATATTATTCGCATAATCTTCAGCTACGTCAATATGACTGTTAATAACGATTTTTGATTGGGCAATTATTTTGTACATATCCAATCCCCATGCCTTACCATGATATTTCTTATGTAAAGCGGAATTTATCGAAAGATAATTTATCCCACTCCCCCAAACATCTATCGGAATAAGACTGGATATTTCTTCAAGAAATTTGATTCTTTCTCTATGCAACGGAGAAAAACTGCCTATAAACGTCACATTATATATTTTCTTACAAGGTTTGATAATTTTATTTAACCGTGTTTCAAATCCGATTTTAAAATATTCACTCTTTATCCCCATCTCCCTGAACCTTTTTACAAAATGAGGAAATGATGTCAATATCAAATCAAACTGTTCCAGATTTTTTTTTGAAGGTAAGGGTGAGGCTATCTGTCCTACTAATAACTTGCATATTCCTTTGACCTCTTTCAGCGTATCTGTATTTAATATACTTAGATCCTGAACATAAATAATATCTGGCTTAAATTTCTGAATTTGCGCTATTACGATCTGTTGTATCCATAAAGGTCTGCCGAGGTACCGATGAATATAAGGATACATTTGCAGTTTTGAGATTAAACTGTTTTTCGTAATATAAATATTATTTTCCTCGGCCCACCGTCTTTGCAGTATCTCATCATTGACAATATATTCTTCTGCCTGATGACCTAGTGATTTTAAGTGGTATGAGTAATAGTCTCCTGTACCGAAAAAACGCTCAAAAAGACTATTTAATTGAATATCATAGGATTCGTTTTTTAATAGAGGATTTGTTTTTCGAAAATAATCCAAAAATCCCTGGTAATATGAATCAACTATAAGGAATTTCATTTATGTTTGACATTTGTTCTTGCGAAAATTATAAATATTTATCCTGCATTTTAGATCGCTTTTGCCACTGCAATTACATTCCACGAGTCTTCGCTAGGATTGTTTATATAAGTTGGAAATGCAGCAAGTTTAAGAAGCTCAAAACCGGCACTTTCCAAAAAAAATCTTATCTCAAGCGGGAAGAAAAACCGCATGGTATGACATTCCTCAATTTCCTCTAAGGAACATCC
Source organism: Candidatus Gottesmanbacteria bacterium CG_4_10_14_0_8_um_filter_37_24 (assembly GCA_002785215.1). Classification (GTDB taxonomy): domain Bacteria; phylum Patescibacteriota; class Microgenomatia; order 2-02-FULL-39-11; family 2-02-FULL-39-11; genus CG1-02-37-22. Next base: position 17,460 of record PFMK01000107.1, read on the forward strand.
TTTTTTTATTCTCCACGCTAAATATTTCACTGTACAATTATGTTCCAGTATATTCAGGTCTCCATTAGCAACTCTAATAATTTTCCCAGACGGAATATTTATTACTTTTATCCTACTTACAGGTTTGTGATAAAGTACGCTTGGGCCATACCAAAAATCAAAAATAAACAGTCCATTATCTGTCAAATGACACCGCGCTGTTTTTAAAGCAGATAGCACATCTGCGTTCTCCTTTTGATAACCCAAAACTGCAAACATGGAAAGGACAACATCAAATTTTTGACTTATCTTTATATTTCTTATATCTCCTCGGACGAATTTTGGGTAATTGGGTTTATTTATTTTTTTCTTCTTCTTATTTGCTAAATCAAGCATACCTTGAGAAATATCTACACCGGTTACGTCATATCCCCTTTCGGCAAGTATCACTGCATGACTACCTGTTCCGCAACCAAGATCCAATATTTTTTTACCTGTTTTCTTGCCGTATTCATGCATTATTTTTTCTATAAGGTTACATTCTTCATTATAATTTTTATCCTCATAGATAAAATCGTAAATATCTGCGTATATATCTCCAAATACTTTTGTCATGGTAAAATCCTATGAATAACGTCACTAATATAAGTTATTTGCCGCTCATTCAAGGCAAGACCTGAAGGCAAGTATAATCCTTTTTTTGATAGTCTTTCACAAACAGGATATTTTTGGTTCAGAAATAATCCCATTTTCCTAAATACCCCTTGTTCATGCATTCCTAAAAAAAATGGTCTGGTTTCTATGCCTTTATCTTTCAGTAATTCAGCAAAACGAAAAGCATTGATATTACTCTTTTCAGATATCACAATTCCATACATCCAGTATATATTTTTTGCCCAAGACTTCTCTACTGGTAATTGAAGTAATTTTATATCTTTTAATCTTTTGGTATACTCTTGTCCTATCCACCTTTTTTTTATAATAATTTCCTTGATCCTTTCAAGTTGAGCCAGTCCGAGGGCGGCTTGGATATTTGTGATTCTGAAATTGAATCCGGCCTCATTATGGAAAAATCTTCTTTCAGGTAAAAAACATAAATTCCTGAGCGAACGGATCTTCTCAGCTCGTTTACTGTCATCAGTAAGCACCATTCCACCCTCACCGGTAGTTATAGGTTTATTGGCGTAAAAACTAAAAATGCTGACCGTTCCCATACTTCCGCAGGGTTTCCATTTTGGGGATGCAGATTTTCTGTCTGCTTGGTACAAAGCCCCATGTGCCTCTGCAGCATCCTCAATAACCGCTAGTTTATACTTCTTTGCCAATCTTATAACCGGATCCATATCTGCTGGATGACCATAAATATGCACCGCCATAATAGCTTTAGTCTTCTCAGTAATTTTGTTTTCGATATCCTTCACACTGATAGTCCAGGTGTCAGGATCACTGTCAACCAGTACAGGAATTCCACCGTTATAAATTATAGCTAAAGCACAGGATATTATGGTAAAAGCAGGTAAAATTACTTCATCCCCGGGACCAATCCCTAAGGCTTTTACTGCTATTTGAAGAGCCGCTGTGCCATTACAGACTGCTATACCGTATTTGCGATTGCAGTATTTTGCCCATTTTGATTCAAATTCATCAATAAACCTGCCGCTTGAAGAAATCCAACCTGTGTCCAAACATTCATTGACATACTTCTTTTCCTGCTCTCCTATTTCTGGTTCGCATACCGGAATAAAGCTGTTCATTCAGAATCTCTCCTTCTCTTCTAAACCGGTATAAGGACCCTGTTTTATCTCCATAAGAACTGTATCGTCAAAGACGTTAAAACCGTGTCCTCCTCCTACAAGTACGATTATATCTCCTCTTTTTAATGTTTTTTTTGCCACTAAATGCTTTTTTTCATCATATATATCAACCTCGCACCGACCTTTTTTAATAAAAAGTACCTCTTCGGTACGATCCAGATTTCTTTTTATAGGCTTATGAATATGTCGGGGGATTTCTTTTCCTCCTGAATAAACAACGAATCCTACCTGTAAGTTTGATTCTTTAGGAGTAATAAAAGTCGTTTTATCCAAATTTATTTCTGACCTGATGATATAAGCCAGAATCTTACCTTCAAAACTAACTATTTCAACATTATCCATAGACTTTTTATCCTTTTAATAATTTATACCACTCGCAAATGAATTTGCTCGAGTATATACCCCTCTAAGCTACTTTGACAACCCGATGGGTTGTAAACCAGCGTAAGACGGGTATAAGTTAGTTAAACCCGTCTGACATGTATGATAGATATTATCAGTATGACTGTCAAGAAAGCGGAACACATTGATAATTTTATATTTTTGAGTTATTTATTATTGTATTCGATGCACGCTTTGGCCTCGTCAATTAGTGATTGCAAACGCCGGCAATAATCATCGAATGAATAAGATTTCACCTTCATTTTTCCTTTTGATATCAAATTCTTTCTCAATTTTCCATCCGTCCATAATTTATATATACCTCTGGCTATATCCTTTTCATTTTTGGGGTCAACTAAAAGTGCCGCATCACCAACCTGTTCTCTGATACCGCGAATATCAGATGTGATGACCGGACAGCCAACTACCCAAGCTTCAATAACAGGAATATTGGTCGGTCCGAAAAAGGTTGGCATCACCAGAGCCTCAGCCCCTGTATATAATCCTACCAAATCACTATCTTTCACATAATCAAGATAATAAGTCTCTATACTAAATTTTTTTGCTGTTTCTCTAACTTCATCATATGACTCTTTTCTATATTTTCCTATATAAGATCCGCAAAAAACAATTGGAATTTTACATTTATATTTATCATTTATCACATCTAAAGCTTTTATTATCCGTAAATGATTTTTATGCGGCCAAAAAGCAGCAGGATAAAAAAGATAACGTTTTGGTAAATGAAATTTTTCTCTTACTTTTATTCCAACTTCATCGTTATTTTTAATATCTACAAATGAAGGTATGTATGGAAGAATTTTAATCTTATTTCGATTCAACTTCTTATCTTTATCATAAAATCTGATAATATCTTCTTTTCCTACTTCTGATTCTGCCAATATCATGGTAGCCTGTTTGATGCCGTTTGAATAGAGATATTCCCTTTCTTCAAATTCTCCATCTGCTGATACCTCAGGAAATTCCGGCTGGAGTCTGTGCTGCAGATCGTGAATGGGCATTACATAAGGAATATTTACTTCGAAAGATAATGAGGTGGGGGCTGTGTAGATTATCAGATCAGTTTTATATGAAAGAAAATGATTCCTTATCTTATCTCTCCTTTTTATGCTGTTTAAGTCTATTTTCTTATGTCTAATCCTACTTAATCCGGTTAAATAACTATAGGTGTTAAAAATCCATTTTTCATCAATATTTGTTTTTATTACATGCTTTAGTTTCTCTTTTATTGAAGAGGGCTCAAGAGAAATTATTTGAAAATCCTGCTTTCTTAACTCAATGATTAAAGGGTGATTGCTATTGGTGGAAAAAATAATAAATTCGTCAGAAAAACCGTCCTTTTTAATTATTAACAAAGCTTGAAGCATGGTTACAGTATACTGATAAATTCCGCCTCCCTGTCTATCAAGAAAAGGAACAACACCAATTCTCATAGATAATCCTTTTTTTTAAAAACCATAAAATCAACAGTTCTGAATTTTTTTATCTCGGAATATTTTAATTTCGGAATAAGCAGATTTTTAATGATCATTTTCATATGAGGAATTTTCTGTTGATTCTCATCATATTCCGAAAAATTATACATTTTGTGATAAAAATACCAATCCAGATAGTTTTTTGATAAATTCTTTCTTAAAAATTCCAATGTCCAATTAACATCATCAATCAACAAATATCCGCTTGGTTTTAATAAAAAATGAGCAAGAATAAATGCCGGTAAATCGATATAAAAAGTATGATGACCATCCAGGTATATCAGATCGAATTTTTGTTTTTTTTTAAGAATTTTAAATAATGTCCAACTATATGTTCCCACTTCGTTTGAAAGATAACGGATATTTGGAGATTTTAACCCCTTTAATTCAAGCTCCTGTTTATGATTTTCACAAACTGATTTAAAGTCTAATCCTGTATATTTGATTTTATTTTTAGCAATTAATTTTATTCTCTCAAGATTTGGAAATTGCCCAATACCTATTTCCAGAAAGGATTTGCTGTTTTTTTGAAACAGAACTTTTCTGATTATTTCCTCCTTATTTTCCGCAAATTCACTTTTTTTACCAGAATCTGACCTTTTTACTTCTTTTTGCAACAATTGGATATTTTTTATCTTATATATTATCCAAAAGGGATAATATATATATTTCGAATAACGTTTTACATAAAATAACAACCTTTTAATCATAAAATTTATGAAACTGAAATAATATGATTGATTATTTTTGTAAAATTATTTTTAAATTCCTTTTCCGAGTATTTTGTTAAGGATATATTTCTTGTTTTGTGAGAGGCTTGCCGGTACCATTTTTCAGATTTATTTTTGAAAACTGATAATGCTTTTTTAATCTCTTTGATAGAATTATTTTTCAAAGTATAACCAAAATCATCAGTATCAATAGTAGTTTCTTTACTAACTATTGGTATAAGTCCCTGCAACATACTTTCTATCACCGCCCCGGGACTACCGTCAGCGCAAGAAGGATAAATCAAATACGCACATTTATCGACAATTTCGTAATAAGAGGGAGTTCTAGGCTTGATCCATCCAATCAGATGAATATTTGGAGTTTTTTCCAACTCGTATTTGTATAAATTGTAAAACGCAGGACTAATAAGCTGACAGATAAAAAGATGGGAAGACATTTCTGAAAAGGCCTCGATTAACAAATCCAATCCTTTATGCACGTTCCCTCCCCCGGCAAAAAACAAAAAATTATTTCTGGCTTGAGAGAAATCCTTTATCGTCTTATCGAAATGGTCATCATAATATACTCCGTTATTAAGAGTATAGACGCGGGAAAATTTAGAATAACTTTTTGCCACTATTTCATTTCCCAAAGCAATGATAGCTTCAGAGTGATTTAAAGCCGATTCTTCACTGATATCCAGCCTTTCATAAGGATAGTCACTCTTTTTTCTCCGATTAAGATTATCTATTCTCTCTTTTTCCTTCCTATTCCAATATTTCCAATAAGGTCCGGCAGAAAAATATATTTTTCTGCAATTTAAAGAAAGTCTATTGGCAATATTTTGGAAATTGAAGCCACCATGCCCGATAAATAAATCATAATTTTTTTTGGGAACAAAATCTGTATCTGTATATTCAACTACATCTACAAGATAACCCAATTGATTCAATACTCTGACTATACTGCTGGCAATGCCGATGTTACTGAAAGAAAAAATTTGCGGATCAATACTTGTTAATCTAAAAGGTGCGGTAATGTAAGAAAGCAAAGCATTTCTTGTATATCTTTCATGGTTAATTAAAGAAATATTATTCACAGGCTTTAATTGATGGGGATAAAACCGGAAAAAAAACCAGGAAATAATTACTTTAAATTTATAAGGAAGTTTATCATAAATACTTTTAATAATGTTCAAATTACTCATAATTTTATCGCAGAAAGCGAATAAACCTGTCCGATTGTTTGATTTGATTAGAAGATACACCAGATAAACCCATTTCCCATAACTCACTGGCTAAAGAAGGTTTAAATAACATCACTAACCAAGCTTTTGCTTTGGATAAAGAAAAAATTACCCAGAAAATATTTATTTCTTTCTTTTTTATTCCCAATACTTTTGTGATACTCAAAATTATTAGACTTTTTAAAAACTCTAATAATGAATACATAATTTTCAAAAAAATCATTATTCTTCCGAATTTTTTCTCATACTGTTCGTATATAACCAAGCAAGACCCTTCACCTCTAAATCTTGATTTCCACCACTCTCTGGTAAGCCGTATTGGTGGAATATGATGGTAAACAATAGCCTTCGGATGATAAATAATTCTGTATCCGGCGCTTCGTACTTTTTGACATAGTCCCCAATCACCTGGCCCTACATATATTTTTTCGATTACTTCGGATTTTCCTTCCGATTCCACTCCTATAGTATCAGGAGGAAATCCTCCCAATTCATCTAATACTTTTTTTTTGATTGATAAATTTGGTCCAGGAATTCGTTCGACATCCTGTATATGATTACCTAAATCAAATAAACTTAACCAAATACCGTTCATTTCTGTAACCCATTTTGGTGGTTTCTCTTCATATTTTGGTTTTATCGGACCTCCAACCATTCCGATATTATTATTTAGGAATCCTTCTTCAATCGATTTTAACCATTCTTTTCCGACACTTACATCGTCATCAATATACACAAGAATATCTCCCCTTGCATGCTCTGCGCCTGTACGTCTTGCCACAGTAAAAGATAACCTTTTTTCATATACATATGATATGTTAATATCATTCACCTTCCAATATTCTTTAACTTTAATCCTTGTGTCATCTGTTGAATTATTGTCAACTACTACAATTTCCCATCGATTTCGTGGAAAACTGATATTTTCTAAACTTGTCAATAATCGTAATAAGCTCGAACTTCTGTTATATGTTGGAATAATTACTGAATAAATTATTGCTTTTTGTTTTTCAAACATAGTTTTATAATAAAAATAAATTGAATTTATTAGAAATCCAAATATATTTATTGGTTATATTTTTATTAAATACGGTATTATTTATATTATTAACACCCTCTACAATCGCACACGGATGAAAATTATTAAATGGATATATTGTTGAGTATTGGTTAGATATATTTTGTACATTCATATTTTCGATACGAAATTTATCGGATTTTTTACTTATCAATACCCATAATTCATATTCTTCTGTAATATTTAATAATCCTATATTGTAACATTTTGCTTGATCAAGGAAATTTATTATTTGATAATAATCATTAATAATTCCAGGACTACTAACAAAATATTGTATATTCCAATCTGTATTTAAAATATTCTTATTTATCTTATAGATATCTTTATTCACAATACTTAATGAGGTATCGTACAAAGATTTTGGGAGTGCAATAAGTGGTTTTGACCAGTTTAATATCACCCATGGAATCGAAATGATAATAAGAAGAGTAATAATAGTAATCTGAATTACATTTTTAATTTTTTTATTCCCCAAAATTACTCCGATTAAAGGAGCACTTAATACAAAAAAAGGTAGATGAAGTCTGCTATTCCAAATCATCCATTTTATTAGCAAACAAAATAAGAAAAAACCTGATAATACTGAAAACAAATACTGTCTGATGAATTTTTTATTTCTCATTTTACGATGATACAAAATAACAAACGCTATGATTATTATTAAAAATAAATGCAATGGGTTTCCTGCAGTATCTTCATGATTTGATAAATTAAGGATGTGAAATTGCGGCTCTAGTTCACTTCCACAACCCCAGGAAATATTGGGATCGTTTATATTTACATGAAAGAATGTATGAATATTATTAATCTTATCCGTCAATATATTGTTGACAATCGGAAAAGGGGTACCAATATGCAAACTAATATTTTTTATTAGATTTGATGTAAATAATGGCAATGTAAATTTTCTGTTTAAAAAACTATAACAATCTGCGCTTGAATTGCTAATATCTAAAAAGCTACCAGAAAAATTATAATTCCTGAGAAAAAATCCGCTATTAAGAATTAAAATTATACATATTGCTATAAAAATACTTCTAATCCGTCTAATTAAATTTTTCTCATGATTTTGATAGACTAACCATAATAGGAATGGACTTGCATACACATAAGCTGTCCCTTTTGTAAGAAAAGCCAGACCCAAACTTATTCCCATTAAAATTGTATTTAATAGATACTTTTTTCTTTTTGATGGTAAAAAAGTATTTAATAAGAAATATACAAAACATGTTAACCAAAATGCGGTAACATAATCATTTTGAGTACTAGATGCCTGAAGAATCCCCATGAATAAAGTTGCTGTAAAAACTCCGGAAATAACCTGTCCTTTTGTATTTGCACCAAGAAACTGCGCTATCAGTGATACAGTCACAATACTTCCAATCATGGCAAAATATTGCACTAAATTATCAAACCTATCTGTTTGACCTAATAAATGCACATGCATAATGGCAAATTCTGCCCAAGGATTGTATTTTAGTTGTCTTAAATCTCCAGCCGGATAATAATTTATATTATGATTTTGTATCCAATGCATAACTCGCGGAAGATGATAGCTCATTGAATCACCATTATTTGGTGCTGATTTTATCGCTATAAAACCAATAGTTAATACAATTAACAGAATTGAAACGATCCATATTTTTTCTATTGACTTGAAATGAGGGAAGTGAAATCTCTTATGACTTACATTTGTT
>PFMK01000107.1:25887-26780 GCA_002785215.1 Candidatus Gottesmanbacteria bacterium CG_4_10_14_0_8_um_filter_37_24
AAAAGAAACTATTGATAATACACTCCAAGTTAGTATCAACCACATATATGTTATATAAGAAAATATACTTAGAAATTCTGTTATTCCAGTAATAATTGTTCCAAATAATACTGCGGAGATAATGAGAGATTCACGCCAAAATAGATTTCTCTTTTTTAGAGTTAAAAAAATAAATAGAAAAGGAAAAATTAACAAAAATAGAGACATTTTGTATCTATCAAATATTTAATACTCTCTCCAAACTTCTACATCTGTTATAGGCGAGAATAATCACTGATATACGAACGTTTTTCATAATCTTAATTCCATGCTTTTATTACTTCAGGACATTCTCCATAATAACTTTTAAGATAATCAACCGTTCCGATCATTTTTGCCAGAAGAATAAATATATGTCTTTTTAAATTTTTTGGAAACTGAAGTATTCCTTTCCTATATAAATCAATTGCAGAATCTTGAAAAAATATCCAAAAGGGATGAATTGCGGTTTTATAAAGTCTTACTTCAGGAAAATGACTTTTTAACCACAATAGATAGCTTCTTTGATCATAATACCACCACTCTGCTGACCTTCCTTTTGTGGATCTGTGTACTTTATGCCAGATTTTTGCTGTTGGTACAAAGAGACATCTGTAACCGGCGCTAATAATCCTTGATGTCCAATCTGCGTCTTCATACATATAAAAATATTTATCATCAAGAAAACCAATTTTCTTTATTACTGCAGTTTTAATAAAAAATGCGCCGCCGTTAATAAACGGAGTATCAACAATTTTATTAAACTGACCATTATCTATCTCATTAAAACCTAAATGAATGGGAAACTCTGTTTCTTTTCTTATTTGGCCACCTGCAAACCATATTTTTTTCTTGTCATGATAATAATAAATTTT
>PFMK01000038.1 GCA_002785215.1 Candidatus Gottesmanbacteria bacterium CG_4_10_14_0_8_um_filter_37_24
TCATAAGAATTAACCTGTTAAATCGGTTAATTCTAACATATCAAGGTGCTAATTTCTATATATTACCCTACCTTTTGTCACAGTCACCCCTTTTTATCCCAGCTGGTGGGAATAGAAAATCAATGACAAATTAGAACAGACAGAAGAATGGTACAAGGACAACAAACCGGCTGATTTCGGCTACAAAAATACCGGTAAAAGTATCAGTCTGAAAGTGAATGGGGAAGAAAATACCCATAACATAGAGATCTGGGGAAGGGGACATAGGCTGGTTTTGTTTAACAGTGATTTGGAGGAGGTCTATAAAGGTTCACCCCAGGATGATCACAGGTTGTACCAGGAGATGGTAGGCGGGTTTGCGGGTATGAAAGCTTTGGGGGAATTTGGCATAAATCCTCCTATCATACATTTGAACGAAGGTTCATCTGTCTTTGCTGCTATCGCTTATATGGACAATCTTGTAGCGCATGGTGCTTCTATAGAAGATGCATTGGCTGCTACGCGTGCGAAAACTCTGATGACCAATCATACCCTGGTTCCGGCAGCCTGGAATAGATTTTCATTAGGTCAACTGGAAAAATATGTTTTCCCGAATCTGACAGACCAGTCCGGACTCATGAAAGGCTACCTTACCCAATTTATGAAGGTTTTCCCGGAAGACAAAGCGCGCACAGATGTACCCATGCTGGATTTAGGGCTATTGGCTTTGGAAGTATCAGGAAAATTAAACGGAGTCAGTGTTTCACATGCGGAAATTGCAAGTCAAAAATTTGCAAGGTCAGATGGTTCAGCAGTTTACTTTAAGCCTATCACCAATGGTATGGACGCTGATACCTGGATAGATGAAGAGATGATGAGGTATTACAGAAAGTTTGGGCTTTATGATCACTGGGGAATGCCGACAGATGATTTTGAAGAGAGAGTAAACAAACTTTCTGCCGGGGATTTATGGGTAAATAAAAGAAACGCCAAAAATCAGCTTTTGGACTATCTCCAATCCGGTCGTAAAAAAGACCAGTATGGTCGGAAAATAGTCATACCGGAAGATGCAAAAATCGTAGTCTGGCCAAGAAGGTTTGCGGATTACAAAAGACCTGGCATGATTTTCAGGGATACCAAAAGACTGGCTCAACTTATGGAAAAAGAAAAAAATGCCTATTTTATCATTGCCGGAAGAGCCCATCCCAACGATACTGCCATGAGAGACGAGATGCACAGGATATTGGAGATGATCGACAAAAATGGGGACTTAGCTTCGGTCAAAGACAGAATCATCTTCATCCCGGAATATGATCCGGAACTTGCTTACTACCTCAATTCCGGAGCTGACATTGCACTCAATACACCGATAGTTGGCAATGAAGCCTGCGGGACTTCTATTTTCAAGCAAACCGGCAATAATACATTGATAGTATCTACCAGAGACGGAGGTTTGTCAGATGCACCCCAGGGCAGTTTTCTGGAAATTGGAGGTTTGCCTGATTCGCATGAGGAACAAACTTCATTATATGATCAGTTAGAGAGGGCTCTAATGCTTGCTGAAACTTCCCGGTTTGAGGAATGGGGGAAGCAGGTGAAAGCCCAGCTTCAAGGTATGGGGAGAAAGGTAAGCGGGACCCGCATGCTGGCAGACTATGTCAATTATTCTTTTCCGAAGAAAGAAGAAAGAGCAGAAGGCAGTATATAGGGAATTTCACTTTCAAATTTTCAGAGGATTATATATGAGCGGTTTCAGTCTCTTAAATTCTTTTTCTGGATAGGTGTCATGATGATAATCTGGCGGTCACCAACTTGTTGGGCAATGCCATATATTCCCACTTTTTTTCGTCTTCCTGTCAGTTTTCTGGTGCCTTCAGGCAGTCTGCCTTTTTCGGTCGTTTTTGTCCGTCTGGTTATTGTATGCCAACTATAACACGCAAGCAGAGGAACCGCATTGGCAAAATGCTCACCCAAATTATCCATTGCCTTAGGATCAGGAAATATTTCCGATAATAAGGTATTTAACCGACCCATTTCGTTTAAAGGAAGCCTGGTAATTTTCCCGCTTTGGGTAAGTTCATTTAGCAATTCCGGCGTTAGTGCGTCAGATCTGGGTATGTTCTTAACATCACCAATATAATATATTTCTCTCTGAGACTGAGGAATAAAAACTCCTTCAATTAATCTTTTTGGGTCACTCGGTTGCCGCTCACCAGCTGGTTTTGCTGATAATCCGTTTCCATCTCCATTTTTTTTCTTTAATAGCCATTCAGGGATTTCTTCATCTCCACCGGCTGCTACCCAATCAATAAATTCTTCTAGTCTGTCCTGCCGGCTGTTAATCAGTTCAGCTATTCCCCGAACAGAAGTTATAAGCGTTGATGGAGGTGTTTTATCGGAGAGTATTTTTGTAAGTTTGAGACAAAATTTATAACGGTCGACGAAATCCAAACTCGGATCATATGCTACAAACCATAACAAATCAGGATCAATTTGTTTATGAAAATCAGTTTTTAGACAAAAACCTGAATTCCTAATTTCCGTTTCGGTTTCTGACAACATCTCTGCAATCGAAATAAGCTCTCGAAGCGTAAAGGCTGTCGCATCTAACGAGTCCAAGATACGGTTGTCCCGGCTTTCCATCACGTAATCCACCCAAAGACCGTTGTCTTTCGGAGGTAAATATATGCCTAAACGTTTCTGTCTGTCCTTTAGGAAGGCTTTATCGAAGTAATTTTGGTAGTAACTTTGATTTGAACAAAAGCGGGGACTGCTATCTAAATCCAGTAGTTGATAAGAAATCTGGTTGCTTGTCTCGTATTCTGGGTAAAGATCTAATAGTGTTTTTACCAATGTCTGTAGAGGTGATAAATTGGCGGAGACACGGATTTCCTCTAAATTCATCCGGCTGATTGATAACGCTAAATTCGTTCCGGTCGTTGACAAAAGATTTGTCCATTTTCTTTTATTGGGGTCAACTTGTGACAGGAGATTTCTTAGATAATCTTTACCATATACGTTGTACGGACGTCCCCATTCGTCATGAAGCGACAGAACACTAAAAAGCAATACCTCGGGTGTTTTTAATGCACTGGCAACAACGGGATAAGCTGATGTCAGACTTTTGAATTTATCCTGGACTATCTCAGGGGTCAAATCAGGGGGGTATTTTGGTATCTCATTTTTCGATGGAGCAAATAGTCCGGGCGTATTTGTCAATGTATTTTCATATTCAACACTGAGTTTCACCCCGTTTGGTAAAGGTTGATCTTCTCCAGACATAGGAAAGGATGCGTAAAATAATATATACTCACATAACTCAGGTTTGAAACTGAGTTACTCAGTATATACCCCTCCGTGATCCGCTCCCGAAATCGGGACAGGAGTAAGATGGGTATATATACTATTATACTGATAATGAATAACTGATTAAAGACCTAATGTGCGAAGCTATTCCACTTCCGGAGTGGAAAAGGAATAGTCACATTATTTTAATGGAGTCGGACCCCAAAATCATAATGAACTTATCGAGGTTGTGGACCAGCGTTACGGGTCAAACAGACATCATGTTGTACTTGCCACTGGTCCCCGGGAAGAGTGTGTCAGGTTTATCCATGAAACGATGAAAGCTTTGGGATTTGGGGAATTGATAGTTACATCCGGAGATATACCGAAAAGATGTCTTTCCACCAGACGCTGAAAAATTAAAAAAATACTACTTGGAATACATTCCTCAACATTATGTTTACTAGAACTTATATCATAACTCTACCATGTCATTCTGAACAGAGCGTAGCGATGTGAAGAATCTAGTTCCGAAGGAACGCTTCGCTAGATCCTTCCCCGCGTTTGACGCGGGATCAGGATGACCGGAATCAACAACTTTGTTATGGGTTCAAGTTAGTGGATAAAAAACCGCATGATTGATGGGTGAAAAAAATTCAAAAGTCAAAATGCAAAAATCAAAAGTTATGATTATTGGAAGATGGT
>PFMK01000102.1 GCA_002785215.1 Candidatus Gottesmanbacteria bacterium CG_4_10_14_0_8_um_filter_37_24
GATGTTAGAATGAGGATAGTACCACCGATTATTCTTGACCGGGTATCTGTAGACTTAGGACCCTGGAGTGGATACCATGTGCTGGCTCAGTACCTTTATTATAATACAAATGAAGTCAATAAAATTATTTCAGAGTAAAACTTGATTTTGGTAATATTGTATGATAATTTCATACTATAATTATTAAGTTAACCGATTTGAGGTTTCATATATATGAATAATACAATAAATGTTGGGATAAACGGCTTTGGCAGAATTGGAAGATTAGCTACCAGGATCATATTAGATAATCCATTTCTGAGACTTACCGCTATAAACAGCCGGGCTCAAGTATCTTCACACGCATATTTACTTAAATATGATTCAACTTATGGAACAATCAAAAACGATATCAACGCAAAAGACAATTTTCTATATATTGACAGTGCTAAAATAAATGTTTTTAATTTTGATAATCCGGATTCCATACCATGGAATAAGGCTGAGGTTGACATAGTTATTGATGCCACAGGTAAATTCAGAACATCCTCTGATCTGATAAGTCATTTAAAAACAGGGCCAAAATATGTCATTTTGTCTTCTCCTGCAAAAGATAACACTAAAACATTTGTTTACGGAGTAAATAATCATGCTTTTGATCCTAAAAAGGATAAGATCATTTCCAATTCTTCTTGTACGACCAATTGCTTATCTACTACGCTAAAAGTAATTCATGACAATTTTAACGTCTTAAACGGATTTATGACTACTGTTCATGCTGTAACCGATTCTCAAAATTTGCTTGATAATTCTCATAAAAAAGAGGTTAGGTTGCGAAGATCATCATTTTTATCCATGATTCCATCCGCAACCGGATCAGCAAATGATATAAATAAACTTTTCCCGGAATTATCCGGTAAAATCAACTGTCAAGCTATACGAATACCTTTACCCACGGTGTCCATGATAATATTAACTGTAAATCTTAAGAAATCTGCAACAGCAGAAGAAATCAATGACAGCTATAAAAAAGCGTCAAATAAAAATTTAAAAAATATATTGGCTGTTTCTCACGATGAGCTTGTATCAAAAGACTTTACAGGAAGTCCTTATTCCTCGATTATTGATCTTCATCTTACCAAAACTCAAGGAAATATGGCCAATATATATTCTTGGTATGATAATGAATGGGGATATACCTCCAGGCTTGTCGATATGGTTGAATATATAGGTAAAAAGGCAGGTATCATATGAATATCAGAACAATCCATGAATTAAAAAATATTAGAGGAAAAAGAGTGCTTTTAACTGTGGATTTTAACATCTCTCTTCATAACGGGAATATTACCAATGACACAAGGATCGTCGAAGCTTTACCAACGATAAATTACCTTAGAAAAGAGGGTGCCAAAATAATTTTGATTTCCCATCTTGGGAGACCAAGGGGATACGATAAAAAATTCTCTCTCAGACCGGTGGCAGAACGGTTACGGAAATTAACAAAAATTAAAGTCAACCTTATTGATGATTTCTGGGAGGGTAAGGCGATAAATATAATTAATAAGATTCCGGAAGATGAATTAATCCTACTTGAGAATATCAGGTTTTATAAAGGTGAAGAAGACAACGATAAGATCTTTTCAAAACATCTTGCAAAAATGGCAGATTTTTTTGTCAATGATGCATTTGGTACTTCCCACCGGGTGCATTCGTCAATAGTAGGTATAGCCGACTATCTTCCCTCATTTGCCGGTATGCTTATGGCAAAGGAAATTCAAGTATTATCTGATGCTTTAAATAAACCTGCTCGACCATTCCTAGTTCTTATCGGTGGTGCAAAAACACCGGAAAAAATTGCTGTCATTGAAAGAATTCTAGATATTGCCGATACGATTGCTTTAGGAGGAGCCATATCAAATACCTTTCTAGCCGCCTGGGGGTTTGGAACCGGAAAATCTCTGGTTGATTACGAAATGGTAGAAATGGCCAGAGTAGTTTTTTGGAAAGCTGCTAAAAAACACTGCGCTTTAATTTTGCCTCAGGATCTGGTTATTTCGGACAGAGAAAGAAGTAAAATGCCTTCAGTTATTGAATATAACAAAATACCTAACAATGTAGCTATTTATGATATTGGTCCTAAGACCCAAAAATATTACTGTAAATTGATAAACGAGGCGAAAACTATTATTTGGAATGGCCCAATGGGTTTTTATGAAGATCCTTTATATAAAAAGGGTACAGATGCGGTTCTGAAATGTCTGTCGAACAGCAATGCATATTCTATACTAGGAGGAGGGGACACTATTACCAGCATTAAGGAAAGGCGCTATTTGGAAAAAATTTCACATATTTCGACAGGTGGAAGCGCCATGCTTTCCTTCCTAGAAAAGGGTACATTACCAGGTATAGACGTGCTTATAAAAAATTGATTATCAGTTATTATATTTCCGATAAACAGCAATAATTTTACCTTGAACCTTTACATGAGTTGCATATATTGGAGACATTGAAGCATTTGCTGGTTCAAGTCTGATCCTGTCTTTTTCAAAAAAAATTCTTTTTAGCGTGGCAAATCCGTTCGGAAGAATTGCTACGACAATATCTCCGTTTTGAGCTTCTTGCTGGTGTTGAACGATGACGTAATCTCCATCTAGAATTCCTTCATCTATCATGGAATTCCCTTTAACTTGAAGGATATAACCTGTCTTTTTGCCGTTTAAAATATTTGTGGGAATAGACAAATATAAATTCGGGTCAGTATGAGGTTCCAATGGTGATCCAGCCGCGATGTAACCTAAAACGGGAAGTTCTATAGCCGTTTCATTTTCACTGAGCATAACTTTGGTATTAATAAGTTCAATACTTCTTTCAAAACCAGCAGTTTTTTTAATAAAACCCTTTTTGACTAACCTTTGAAGATGTTCGTGCACAGTTGAAGGAGCGCTTACACCTAAGCATTCGGCGATTTCCAGTAAAGTCGGTGCATACCCGTGTCTTTGGATATACTGAGTAATGAAGTCTAGAACCTGTCTTTCACGTGAGTAAAGTACTGGTGTCATATATTAATTAAAACCGAAATTATAATTAAAATTAATCAGCTTTTACCATTATATTTTAAATCTTATGGCAATAAAATCCGAATGTCAAGATATGTTATCTATGATAAAATATATCAACATATGGATTTTAAACTAAAATCAGAATTTTCACCTACCGGTGATCAGCCTCAAGCCATAGAAAAACTGCTACAGGGTTTGAATGAAGATATGAAACATCAGGTTCTATTAGGCGTTACAGGCAGCGGGAAAACATTCACCATGGCAAATGTTATAGATCGCAGGAATCAACCAGCGCTCATCATCTCACATAACAAAACACTGGCCGCCCAACTATATCAGGAATTCAGGGATTTTTTTCCAGAAAATGCTGTCAGCTACTTTGTTTCATACTATGACTATTATCAGCCGGAATCATATATACCAAAGACTGATACTTATATCGAAAAGGAAACTGATATTAATGAGGAAATTGATAAATTGAGATTGGCTGCAACAACTAACCTGATGACCAGAAAAGATACGATAATAGTGGCCTCAGTATCGTGTATTTACAACATCGGATCTCCTGAGGAATATGCAAATTTCGTATTACCACTTTCAATCGGCCTGGAAATATCAAGAGAAGTAATTATTAATAAGCTTATCAGACTGCAATATGAAAGAAGTAACTTTGACTTTAAAAGGTCAACTTTCAGAATCCGTGGAGACTATATCGATATTTATCCGGCATATGAAGACGCTGCCGTCAGGCTTTTTCATAATGGAGAAAGAATTTTAAAAATTGTTAAAATAGATGCTTTTTCCGGTAAAGTCCTCTCAGATTTGTCCAATACTGATATCTATCCTGCCAAACATTATATGATGGATGCAAACAAGTCTCGGGACGTCTTTGGTCAGATCAGAAATGACCTGAAGCGGCGAGTGAATGAATTAACAAAAGATGGAAAAAAGCTTGAAGCGTATAGACTCTCGCAGAGAGTAAATTACGATTTAGAGATGATAGAGGAGATAGGATATGTCAACGGTATAGAAAACTACTCAAGGTATTTCGACGGAAGAAAACCTGGGGATTCTCCTTTTTCACTTCTGGATTACTTTAAGAAACCATATAATAGTGACTGGCTGCTTTTTATCGACGAATCTCATATAACCATACCTCAGATAAGAGGTATGTATAACGGAGACCGCTCAAGGAAACAAACGTTGGTAGATTTTGGCTTCAGGCTTCCTGCGGCTTTAGATAACAGACCTCTTACATTTACCGAATTTATGCAAAGGGCTCCGCAAACAATTTATGTTTCTGCAACGCCAAATCCATGGGAAATTTCCATCAGTCAAACTCAAGACACGAAAATACGACGGAAAATAAAACATACAGGCATAGTTGAGCAGCTGATCCGTCCGACAGGCATACTTGATCCCGTCATATCTGTAAGACCGTCGCAAGGACAAATACTAGATCTTGTCCGAGAAATATTAATCCGCAAGCCCAAAAAAGAAAGAGTTCTGGTGACGACATTGACAAAGAGAATGGCAGAAGAACTGACAACTTTTCTAAATGAGAAAAAATACGCTGACATTTCCGAATTCAGTAAAAAGAAAATTAAAGATTATCCTACAGTGCAATACTTACACGCTGATATAGAGACTCTGGAAAGAAGTGACATTTTAGATGACTTAAGGCTTGGTAAATATGACGTATTGGTTGGTATAAATCTTCTTCGGGAAGGACTTGATTTACCTGAAGTATCTTTGGTTGTTATACTTGATGCGGACAAAGAAGGTTTTTTACGTTCAGATACCTCCCTGGTACAGACTATGGGAAGAGCTGCAAGGCATATAAACTCCAAAGTTATTTTGTATGCTGATAGAATTACCAATTCCATGAAAAGAGCTATCAATGAAGTTAATCGAAGACGTAAATTCCAAGAACAATATAATACATCTCATCACATAAATCCATCATCTATCAAAAAACTAATCAGAGAAAAGCTTATAGAAAAAGATGATAAACAAAAAAAAGACGTTTTTATGTTAAATGAAGAATTTTCCGATCAAATGCTACCTATAGATAAAATTACTCTTGTAAATAAACTGCGTAAACAGATGATCAAAGCTGCCAATGAGTTGAACTTCGAGCTGGCAGCAAACATCAGGGATAGGATAAAACAGTTAAATACATTATAATTATTGATTCTTATCAATTTTCGATCATCCATATATATGACAGATTCAATTAAAATCATTGGTGCAAAACAACACAATCTTAAGAATATCAGTATTAACATTCCAAAAAATAAAATTGTTGTTTTTACAGGTGTATCAGGAAGCGGTAAATCTTCATTGGCTTTTGATACTATCTATGCAGAGGGACAAAGACGATATGTCGAAAGTCTGTCCTCCTATGCCCGCCAATTCCTGGGAGTAATGGATAAGCCTGACGTCGATACTATCGAAGGATTATCTCCAGCCATATCCATCGATCAGAAATCAAACTCACATAATCCGCGTTCAACTGTCGGTACAATCACGGAAATATATGATTATTTGAGGCTATTATTTGCCCGGATAGGTCATCCTCATTGTCCACAATGCGGTAAAGAAATAGACAGGTTAAGTATACAACAGATCACCAATGGAACTTTGGAACTTCTCAGAAATTTCGTTTTACGAATCGGACCTAAACCTGCAAGAATTATGCTCTTGTCTCCAGTTGTCAGAGACAAAAAGGGTGAATTCACGCATATGTTTGATAACCTGAGAAGTAAAGGTTATACGACCATCAGAATTGATAAACAGTTCTATAACCTTAATGAAGATATTGTTCTTATTAAAACAAACAGACACTCTATTGATGTTGTAGTTGATAAAATTACCGTAAATAAAAAAATAATAAATAATACAGTAGAGTATAAATTACTTTTCTCCAGAGTGTTTGAATCTATAGAACAGGCAGCATTTTTATCTGACGGTCTGGTAACGGTTTCGGAAGTACACGATGCATCATTTGACTTTCCGGACAAACCAAAGAAAATAAACGACCATTTATTTTCCCAAAAGTTTGCCTGTCCTATATGTAATATTTCTTTACCAGAAATTGAACCGAGGATATTTTCATTTAATTCTCCTCATGGGGCTTGTTCTAAATGTAATGGTATCGGTACATTACAAAAAATTGATACAAATCTTATATTAAATCCACGCTTATCAATAACTGAAGGAGGAATCCTGCCTTTTGCCAAATTAATATTATCCGATACATGGTATGGTAGGATACTTCGTTCTGCTGCTACAGGAATTGGGATAAATATCAGTCGTCCATTAAAGGAAATATGTGATGAAAAATTGCATCAATTGCTTTATGGGACAAACGATAAAGTATATGAAGTCTCAGGTGAAAACCGCCACGGAAAAATAGTTACGATTCACGAGATTTATAGAGGGATTATTCCTGAACTGGAAAGAAGATTCAAGGATACGGAATCTGATTTTGTCAGAAACGAAATAAAAAAATACATGCGTGAAGAATTATGTCCTCTTTGCGATGGAAAAAGACTGAAGAAGGAGTCATTATCCATTAGTATTCAGAATAAATCAATTATAGAAATCACCTCTATGTCAATAAAAAGCGCATTTGTCTGGATCTCCTCTCTTGAAAAATCATTTAACGAAAGAGAGAAAATAATAAGTAAATTGGTAATAAAGGAAATTGCAAACAGATTATCCTTCCTTCTTTCCGTTGGATTAGAATATTTGACAATTGAAAGGACTGCTTCTACTTTATCAGGAGGCGAGTCTCAGAGAATTCGTCTCGCGTCTCAAATAGGATCCGGATTATCAGGCGTATTATATGTGTTGGATGAACCTTCAATAGGATTACACCAGAAAGACAATCAGAAGTTAATTCACACTCTGAAGGATTTACGTGATTTGGGAAATACAGTCATAGTGGTTGAACATGACCGGGAAATGATGGAAAATGCAGATATAATTCTCGATTTTGGTCCTGTTGGAGGAGAAAAAGGTGGAAAAATAATATCTGTTGGTACAGTGGACCAGATAAAAAAGGACAAAAATTCAATTACTGGTAAATATTTGTCTTATAAAAAAAATATCGATATTTCAACAATATTAATCGACCGGATTCCAGCTATAAATAAATTTTTAGAAATAAAGGGATGCTCCGAACACAATCTCAAAATGCTTACAGCCTCATTTCCCCTCAATAAATTAATTTGTGTTACGGGAGTTTCCGGTAGCGGAAAATCAACTCTGGTGGTGGATACCCTTTATAAGGCTTTAGCCAAATATTTTAATCCTTTTTTCAAGGAAAAGACAGGAAAATATACGGAAATATCTGGTAAGGAAAATTTAAATAGAGTTATATTAATTGACCAGTCACCCATAGGTAGAACCCCAAGAAGTAACCCGGCTACTTATACAGGAGCATTTTCATACATCCGGGAAATATTTTCACTTATCCCGCTTGCTAGGGCAAGAGGATATAAGCAGGGCAGATTCTCTTTTAATATAAAAGGAGGAAGATGTGAAGCCTGTGAAGGAGATGGTCAATTAAAAGTTGAGATGCAGTTTCTGCCTGCTGTTTATGTAACTTGTGATGTCTGCAATGGTTCCAGATATAATAGTGAAACATTGGAAATTCGATATAAGGATAAGAATATTGCCGATATTTTACAAATGACTGTTGGTGAAGCATCTTCTTTCTTCAGCAATATTCCCGGTCTTATCACTAAACTGGAGACATTATTTAATGTCGGTTTGTCTTATATCCATCTGGGTCAGCCGGCTCCTCAATTGTCCGGCGGAGAAGCACAAAGAATCAAGCTTGCCAGTGAGCTCTCTAAAAAAAATACTAAGAATACGCTTTATATTCTAGATGAGCCGACTACAGGACTTCATTTTGCCGATTTGGAAAAACTTCTAAATGTATTAAAAATGCTTGTCAATATGGGAAACACCGTAATAGTCATAGAGCATAACCTGGATGTAGTAAAAAACTCAGATTGGATTATAGATCTGGGCCCCGAAGGAGGAGATGCTGGGGGGGAAATTATTGCCACAGGAACTCCTGAGAGTGTAGCTCAAAATAATCTATCTTATACCGGAAACTTTTTAAAAAAAATTATCTGACAAATATTAATGACAGTCTCGGTAAAAGACTTAAAGAATCTTCCTGAACACGCCGGAGTTTATTTTTTTAAGAACACTATCGGTAAAATTATTTATATAGGAAAGGCCAAGAACTTACAAAAAAGAGTATCGTCATATTTATATAACTACAAATTCCGAAGCACGAAAACAGAAAAATTAATTAAACATATTCAAAAAATAGAATATATTCTGGTTTCATCTGATTTTGAGGCTTTACTGCTTGAGGCAAAGCTAATTAAAAAAAATCAACCGAAATACAATTCCATCTGGAAGGACGACAAACACTATCTGTATCTAAAAATTACCCGCGAGGAATTTCCAAGACTGCTTCTGACCAGGAAGGAAAATAAGGAAGAAGGGAAATTCTTTGGTCCATTCCCGTCCTCCGCAATTGTAAAGGAAATGTATACTTATCTTAGAAAAATCTCACCTTTTTGTATCCAGGACTCCAGGATACATAAACCTTGTTTTTATTCCCATATCGGTCTATGCAATCCCTGTCCAGCTTCAATAAGACACAAGCAAGGTTTGGAATATACCAGCGTTAAGAAAATATATCTTAAGAATATTAAAAGCCTTGAAAGACTATTGGACGGAGGTTATCAAAATATTTTTAAAGATCTAAAAAAGGAAATGAGAAAATATTCGTTAAGCGAAAATTACGAGAAAGCTCAAATGTTCAAAGACAGATTAACAAAAATCGAATATCTTATTTCGAAACACTACGATTCAAACGTCTATGAATCTGATCCCGGCTTTTTAATCAACCGTTATAAAAAAGCAGTGGATGAACTCATAACTATCTTAAATAAATATTTTAAAATACAAGTCCGGATAAATATACTTGAATGTTATGATGTGAGTAATATTTCCGGTAAATTCGCTACGGGTTCAATGGTAACATTTGTAAATGGTCTTCCGGATAAAAGTAAATATAAACGTTTTAGAATTAAAATCCAAAATAAATTGGATGATTTTAACATGCTGTCTGAAATATTCGAAAGAAGAGTATTAAGGAAGGAATGGGTGTATCCGGATTTATTTATTGTAGACGGTGGAAAACCTCAACTTCAAAAAATATTAAAAATATTAAATAGACACGAGCTTCATATCCCTTTGATAGGCTTGGCAAAAAAACATGAGGAGATTGTGATACCTAAAGGCAGGATTTTTATTAAAGTCCGACTTCCAAACAATTCCAACGCTTTACATCTATTACAAAGAATCAGAGATGAATCACATCGTTTTGCCCATAAATATCACAAATTATTACAGCATAAATATTTCATTCAAAATATCTAAATAATTGAAAAGAAACAGATGTTGTGATAATCTGAATTATCTTTCGATGAAATATATATTAAAAAAATACTTGATAACCACCATAAGTATATTTGTCGTCTCCAAGATCTGCCCGGCATTCCTTATCAATAGAGGATGGGTAGGGCTTTTTTATTCTTCTTTTATTCTAAGTTTACTTATGTATATAGCTAAACCCGTAATCAATTTACTTATGCTGCCTATAAATATCATAACTTTAAATATGACCGCCTGGATTTTAAATATTCTTATAATTTATCTATGGTCGATCATCCTTTCTGAAGTTAGTTTCACAATCTGGGAATTTTCAGGAATAAATTTAGGAATTGTAAATATTGTACCCATCACGTTTTTACCATGGCAGACGGCAATTATTATATCCATCATTATGGTAATAATTTCAAGATTTGCGGAATGGGTGTTAAAATAGATATTTCTATGATAAAAGATAAGTCTTTTGTAGTAATAGGTGGAGGAACAGGGACATTTTGTGTCCTGTCAGGGCTTAAGAAATATACTGACAAAATTACTGCTATCGTCACTATGGCTGATTCAGGAGGAAGCGCTAAGAAAGAAAAAGATGAATGGGGCTTACTGCCAAGCAGTGATATAAGAAAATCCTTGATTGCTTTAGCAGATATATCAAGTCAGGACAGCCTTATGCTTCGTAAGTTATTCTCGTACAGGTATAACCAAGGCAGAGGTATAAAGGGCATGTCTTTTGGTAATTTATTCCTGGTTGCTCTAACGAAAATATTAGGGTCACAAAAAGATGCCATAGAAAAAGCCAGTCAATTTTTAAGGATAAAAGGCAGGGTGTTACCCGTTTCATTTGAAAACGTAGATCTTGTAGCCGAATATGAGGATGGCTCTGTTATTACCGGAGAACATTTTATTGATGAGCCTATTCACAATGGTAAACTGAGGGTTTCAAAATTATATACTGATCCTTCTGCTTGTATTACAAAAGAAGCACAGGAAGAAATTGAAAATTGTGATGCTATCATTATTGGACCAGGAGGCTTTTATACTACAATACTGGCTAATTTAGTGATCAAAGGAGTGGTTAGGTCAATTACAAAAAGTAAAGCCAAGAAAATATTCATAATGAACCTGATGACCGAATATGGACAAACTTACGGTTTTACAGCTTCAACATTTATCAGTGAATTAAATAAATACTTACCTGTAGACCTGCTTGATTATGTTTTAATTAATTCTTCTCCCGTACCTGAAAAGATTTTAAAACAATACATAAAATATCATGCTCAGCCTATAGTCAATGATTTAATAGATAAGTATCCTTTTAAAGTCCTTGAAAAAGATTTAATATCAAAAAAAGTTATTAAACGTGAAAAGGGCGATTCCTTAAAAAGAAGCTTAATAAGACACGATTCAGAAAAAGTGGTCAGTGCATGTATTAAGCATTTATACCCATCTTACTCAGGTTTGCATCCGGAAAGGTTGCAATAGCTGATTAGACTTCCGATTCGGAGGTTTAGAGGGGTATATGCTGGAAAAACTTATTTCAAACCGGTGTTTTTTCAGTATAAATCTGATATAATATTATCATGCATCAAATTGTTTTAGTTATTCAAATAGTCGTTTCGATTGCCGTTATCTCGGTGATACTATTACAAGCTAAAGGAGTCGGTCTAGGCCGGGCTTGGGGTGGGGGTGGAGAATTTTATAAAAGCAGGAGAGGCGTTGAAAAATTTATTTTCCAATTAACTGTATTCTTTATCATAATCTTCCTTATCACTTCTGTTCTTAACCTGTTCTTATCATAAAAATGCGGAAAAATATACAATTTTTTCTGATGTATGTTCAGGTATTTTTGAATAAATTCGTAAGTAAAATAATTACCGGTATTTTAATTGGATTTATACTTACATTATTTCTTGTCCAGATCTATCCTCTATATGTAAAATTTTTTGGTAAAAAGGAAGTTAAGATCGGATTGGTTGGAAAATTCACGGAAAAGTCATTACCGTTATCCATCCAAAATCAGATAAGTCTGGGATTGACAGCTCTTACTTCCAGCGGTGAAGCCACCCCCTCTTTAGCCGTATCCTGGAGTATAGATGATAAGATGACTACTTATACATTTAAACTTATTGATAATATTTACTGGAGTGACAATAAGATTTTTTCAGCCAGCGACGTAAATTATATACTCTCAGGAGCCAGTTTTAAGGTAATAGATAACCATACTTTACAAGTTGTTTTAAAAGAACCGTACGCACCTCTACCGGTAATATTATCCCAACCGTTGATCCGACCTAAATTAATTGGATTAGGCTTCTATAAGGCTTCAAATATAAATTATAATGGAGATCAAATTGACAAGCTTACTCTGTTACCGTCAGATAATAAATATCCTATTGTCACGTATAAATTTTATCCGAATAATAATGAAGCCATACTTGCCTTCAAACTCGGGGAAATTGATAAACTTCAAAATGTAAATGATATTCAGGACCTAAGAAACTGGAGAAATATCAAAATTACTGAAATAAGTCTTTATGACAGAATTGTGTTAGTAATTTTCAATCTCCAAAATCAATATTTCAAGGAAAAAGAAGTGCGTCAAGCCATAACTTATGCAATTCCTAAGTTCAGTAATTTCGATAAAGCTCTTTCTCCTATATCACCCCAGTCATGGGCTTATTCTAAAAGTATAAGATTATATAATAATGATTTGGAGGCTGCAGAAAAAATACTTGGGGAAAATCCAATAAGTTCACAGTCAAGTGAGTTAGTTCTGTCCACTTATTCTTCAAATCTGTCTACCGCACAAATGCTTGTGAATTCATGGAATCAGGTCGGTTTGCATACAAAAGTAAAAGTTGAAAGGTCCTTTCCTGAAAATTTTGATCTTTTTTTGACAGTTCTTCCCATACCACCGGATCCCGATCAGTACCCGTATTGGCAATCCACGCAGACTAATACTAATTTAAGCCATTACAGTAATCAAAAGATTGATAAACTTCTGGAAGACGGACGAAAAACTATTGATTTGGAATCACGCAAGAAAATTTATGCCGATTTCCAGAAATATTTAGTAGATGATGCACCGGTAATTTTCTTATATTATCCTAAAGTATTTAATATCGAAAGAAAATAACTATTTTGTTTAATAAGTGCCGCGGGTGGGAATCGGACCCACACGGTCGGATTGACGACCACAGGATTTTAAGTCCTGCGCGTATACCAGTTTCGCCACCGCGGCAAGATTCGTAATAAGTATAGTTAGATTTTACATGAAGAATTAACCTTGATCAATAGATGATATAATGAATACCGTATATTAAATTACTCGCTACATTATGATTAAACTGGTTTTATTAAGACATGGTGAGAGCATATGGAACAGAACAAACAAGTTTACCGGCTGGACGGATGTTGATTTATCGGATAGGGGAATTATCGAAGCTGAAAATGCAGCAAAAACATTGATCAGTAAGAATTATATTTTTAACAAGGTCTATACTTCTGTTTTAAGAAGATCAATTAGAACCACCTGGATCGTCCTGGATAAAATGAACCTCATGTATATACCTGTTTGCATCTCTTGGAGATTGAATGAAAGGATGTACGGCGCATTACAAGGGTTAAATAAATCTGACATGGCTAAAAAATATGGAGAGGAGCAAGTGTTCACCTGGAGAAGAAGTTATGACGTCCGTCCACCTTTACTTAAAACGACCGATCCCCGGCATCCAATCCATGACCAGAAATACAGCAATGTTAAAGTAGAGTATCTACCGTCTGGAGAAAGCCTTCGGGATACTTATGAAAGAGTTATGCCATATTGGCAGGAATCAGTTGTACCTGAATTGAAGGATAACAATCAAATTTTGATTTCAGCTCACGGTAACAGTATTCGGGCAATTGTTAAAAAACTTGATAATATCTCTGATTTGGAAATCACCAAAACAAATATTCCTACTGGAATTCCTCTGGTTTATGAACTTACCCATGATTTACTTCCTATTAGACACTATTTTCTGGGTGATCCTAAGGATATTCAGAAAGCCTTATTGAAAATCGAAAATCAGGGAAGAATAAAAACGTAATCCGACTCCTACAAGCCTCAAATATTATGATTAAACATTGGATTCGTCGCTCTTTTTCTTTATTTCAGAATTCCGTAATAAAATAAAAAATTAATTAAGCGTATAATTGATCTTGATATGTTACAGAAAGAAGCTTTGGATATCATGAAAATGGGATATAACGTTTACCTGACTGGAGAAGCAGGGACTGGAAAGACGTATGTCTTAATCAAATACTTAAATTTTTTAAAAGACAAACAAATTCCTACAGCCATAACCGCTTCGACAGGAATAGCTGCCACTCATCTAGACGGTGTGACGATCGATTCCTGGTCCGGTTTAGGAATCCGGGAAAGCATTTCATCTGATGATCTGAAATTACTAAAGACAAAATATCATCTGGTAAAAAGGCTACGAAGAGCTAAAATCCTCGTGATCGATGAAATTTCCATGATTCATGGATTACGTTTCGATGCAATTGACAGAATATTAAGAAACATAAGAGATGATTCTGCTCCTTTTGGAGGGTTGCAAGTTATATTATCCGGTGATCTTTTTCAACTACCACCGGTTACTTACGATAAACAAAATATAGATTTCATCTTTAAGTCCACAGCATGGCAGGATCTCAATTTGCGTATATGTTATCTTCATGAACCTAAACGTCACAATAAAGACCATGAGCTCCTAACAATACTTAATCAGATACGACATAACCAGGTAAATAACGAAGTACTGGTTCTATTAAATAACATAATGGAAAAAAGCGATAACAGATCTTATTTTCAAACGAAGCTTTATACCCATAATGTCGATGTTGACAACATCAACCAAAAAGAGTTGGATAAAATATCCAATGAACCACATATTCATTATATGGTCGCAGTAGGGAATGAATCATTGACTGATATGATGAAAAGAACCTGTCTTGCACCGGAGAAATTAGAGCTGAAAAAAGGGGCCTTTGTTATGTTCGTAAAGAATAACTATAATAAAGGGTATGTCAACGGAACTTTAGGACGTGTAATCTCTTTTGATAAGAATGACGATCCGATTGTCGAATCACTTTCAAAAAAAAGAATTACGGTTGAACCTGAATCATGGACCATTACAGATGATAATAAGATTATTGCACAAATCACCCAAATACCATTACGTCTTGCTTGGGCTATTACCGTTCATAAAAGTCAAGGCATGACTCTTGATTCTGCAGAAATAGATCTCTCCAGGTCATTTATAGAAGGAATGGGTTATGTAGCTTTATCCCGTGTGAAATCTCTTAAAGGACTGAGACTTCTTGGTATCAACCAAATGGCTTTAAGGGTAAATCCTGAAGTAAGCGAGTTTGATAGACATTTAGATAAATTATCGATTGAAACGGCAAGGAATCTTAAAAAAATGGGTTGGATTGGGAGATACATAAAGAAGTGTAAATATATGTATAAGTTAACATCTTCGAAATAAATATCCTTGAATCTTGTATTTTAAATTATAATCTTTTTCGAATTATTATACTGAAAAAACTCAGGTTTGAAATAAGTTTTTTTGCAACATAGCCCCATCTAAACCTCCGAATCGGAGGTCTAATCAGTCCCGATTAAATCGGGATTGTGAACCTGAGTAAGATGGGTATACAATCATGAGCTTGTCGAAGTACTCTTTTAGAACCGTTTGACTTAATTACACCATAATTAACAATATATCATTGAAATTCCAATCTGAATTCTCTTGCCTTTCTTGTCATTGATACCGAAGCCATTTGATTTTTATTTGGGAGTAAGGAAATAATTTTATGCCATTTTCTTTTAATTTTCGCGATATCTGCCTCTAAGGGTGAAAACTGTAAACGAGTATAACCGCTTGGGTTAGTATCAACCTGTACTCCAATTGCTTCAAGCGCTCTTATAGTTGTATTATCAAGTTGGAAATCACCTTCGATCATTTGATCACAAGAATTATCCATGAATCCAGATTTATCCGTAGCATAGCCTTTTTTGTTCATTTCAATGACTGCTTGACGTACTTGTGGTTCTATCTCTTCGATAAAAAGACCTAATATCGACTCAATTTTATTTGGATGTGAATTTTCTTTTTGTCTTCTTTTTGTCTCAATAGAGACTTTTCTTAGAGTGTTAAATTTTAATCTCTCAAAAAGTCTTTGCTTTCGAAGTTGCAGGTCCTCAGGAATATATTTTCTTCGAAACAAGATCGCATCGATACCCGTAGAAGGTGCAGTTAATTTCCCTTTATTGGGAAGAGCTTCGATAATTTTCATCCATATGGTATTAATACTTTCTAATGTTGCTTCTTCAGGCCAGAAGATAAGTGAATTAGACCCATTATATTCCCGAAATTTTACACCAATTTTTTCAAGTTTATTTTTCGTTACGTAATCAATCGAAAAGTTTCCGGTCATAACTTGAAATTCCGCATTTTTGCTACCGAAGCCGGATGATACATCAATGGCATATCCCTTTTCATAGAGTAAACGAACAATTTTTTTCAGGTAAGGCTCATACATCTCTATAAAAGCACCCAATAAATATTCAAAATCTGTAGCTTGAGGCTGGGAGGATATTCTGCTTTTAAGTGCAAATTTTCTTTGTTTATTAATGGAACTTCTTAAGGATGAAAATTTACTGTTTATTTCTTCACTATTATTATTTAAAAAAGACTTCATAGTAGAAGATAACATTTTGATTATTAATTTTAAACCAAGGAATCTGCCTAAATGAGAAGTGTATTAAGAAGTGGAGAAAGATACAGGTAAAAATTTAAAGTATCTTTATCTTGACCGATTAAAACTAAATCAAATTTAAACAGATTTATTGATTTAAATCTGTACTTCCGAGAAATTATATCATAATTTGAATTATATAGCAACAATACGAATTAAATGTGTTAAACCAATATGATAATGTCACCTTATACCAATATAGAAATGTCACCCTAAGTTGCCCATACTAAACAGATTACTG
>PFMK01000035.1 GCA_002785215.1 Candidatus Gottesmanbacteria bacterium CG_4_10_14_0_8_um_filter_37_24
GTTTTTATTTATTAATCCATTAAGTATGGAACATGGAAGCGGACATTTCTATTTTGCAATAATAGGACATTATCATTTTGCAGTAACAAGATAAAATATCCCCTTGACAAGGTTTACTCCATCTTTTAAAATAGCAGCCGTTAATGTTAAGTGCCAAATATTTTTAAAGGAGGTTTATATGATAGTTAAATCTAGTTCAATTAAACCGTTATTTGATAATGTTTTAATAAAACCACTTGAGGATGAAACAAAAACACCCTCAGGAATTCTTCTCCCAGAATCAGCTAAAGAAAAGCCTCAAATAGGGAAAATAATGGCTGTAGGTTCTGGAGGAATGGATGAAAAAGGTAACAAGATAAAAATGGAAGTAAAAATTGGTCAAAAAGTAATGTATAAGAAATGGGGAGGGAATGAAATTAAGGTTGGTACAGAAGAGTGGCTTTTAGTAGAACAGAAAGACATTTTAGCTGTTGTTGAATAACGTATTATATTAGAGGAAAAATATATTAAATATAAGATTTATTATTTAAAAGGAGGAAATTATGGCAAAACAAATTAAATTTTCGGAAGATGCCCGCCAATCATTAGTTAGAGGCGTAAATATTCTGGCAAAGGCAGTTGTTACTACTCTCGGTCCCAAAGGGCGGAATATCGCTCTGGATAGGAAATGGGGCGCTCCAAATGTCGTCCACGATGGAGTCACTGTTGCAAAAGAGATCGATTTAGAAGATCCGTTTGAAAATATGGGAGCTCAACTTGTAAAAGAAGCGGCTTCAAAGACAAATGATGTAGCCGGAGATGGAACAACTACAGCTACTTTACTTGCGCAATCAATCATAAATACCGGTATGAAAAATGTTACCGCCGGTACGAATCCAATGGTTATCAAAAGCGGTATTGAGAAATCAGTTGAAGTGGTCGTCGCTGAATTAAAAAAAATGGCCAAAACCGTAAAAGATACCGATATAGAAAAAGTAGCTACCATTTCAGCCCAAGATGAGAAAATCGGAGCCTTAATAGCTGAGGCTTTGACCAAGGTTGGTAAAGACGGTGTGGTTACCGTAGAAGAAGGAAAAGGGTTGGCGATGGAGATTGAATATAAAGAAGGTATGGAATTTGACAAGGGTTATGCGTCACCTTATTTTGTTACCAACGCTGATAAGATGGAAGCAGAAATTGAAAATCCGTATATCTTAATTACGGACAAAAAAATATCTTCCATTCAGGATCTTTTACCGTTTTTAGAGAACTTTGTTAAAGTATCCAAAGATCTCGTGATTATCGCTGACGAGATCGAAGGTGAAGCGTTAGCCACGTTAGTTGTAAACAAATTGAGAGGAACATTTAACGTGCTAGCTGTCAAAGCTCCCGGTTTTGGTGACAGAAGAAAAGAGATGCTTGAAGATCTCGCTATTTTGACAGGAGGAACAGTTATTTCTGAAGACACAGGACGTAAATTTGAGAACGTGAAAGTAGAAGATTGTGGACGGGCTGATAAAGTATGGGTGGATAAGGAAAATTGTCGAATTATTGGTGGAAAAGGTCCGCTTTCATTATTAAAGTCACGTATCGCTCAGATCAAAAGAGCGATTGATGAGACAACCAGCGAATTTGACAAGGAGAAACTGCAGGAAAGATTGGCCAAACTTGCTGGCGGTGTGGCTGTTATTAATGTAGGTGCCGCAACCGAAGTGGAATTAAAGGATAAAAAAGAACGCGTGAATGATGCGGTTGCTGCTACAAAAGCGGCTTTGGAAGAAGGCATTGTACCGGGAGGTGGTGTGGCTTTGGTTCGTGCCAGAAAAGCTTTGCTTAAATTGAAAAACTCTTTGACTGAGACAGAAGAGAGAATTGGGGTTGATATTCTATATCAGGCGCTTGCTCAGCCTATGCGTTGGATTGCCAAAAATTCTGGAGAAGACGATGGATGGGTTCTAAGAACCGTTGAAAAAGCATTGGATGAAGGGAAAACTGATTATGGATATAATGCTGCGACTAACAGTTTTGGTTCAATGCTTGCAGCTGGTATATTAGATCCGGCAAAAGTAACCCGCTCTGCGTTACAAAATGCTGCTTCAATTGGAATGATGGTTCTTACTACAGAAGCTTTAATCACGGATATTCCAGAGAAAAAAGAAAATCCAGGCATGCCGCCGGGCGGAATGGGCGGAATGGGTGGTATGGGCGGAATGGGTGATTATTAATAAATACAAAAATGGATATTATCAATAAACTAAGCTCCGAATAAAATCGGAGCTTGTTGGTTTATGAATAATTCTATTTGAAATGATTGATACATTCGACAGCGCCAAACTTAGTCCTTTAGAGTGATGTAAACAAATGCCGGTCAGTATCAATCCCGAAGCATACTGCGGCTTTTAAACAGAAGAGTCTAAGGATTGATTTGCAGGGTGAGATTCAATATTTTGTTGTTTAAGTTTTATTATGATCGGTCTCACGAGCATAGTGCCAAGTGATGATATCTTGAATCCAACGCTTATTAAAAAACCCATAAGGAGAAGATGGGCTCCTATATTCGATGTTTTGTTCAGCATGTCAGCAGGAATGAGTTCTACATTATTGCTTTGATTTTGAGTAATAATTTTTGTAGCTTCAGGAGGTAGATTATTTGAAATCATTTGTGTTGGATTAAGTGAAATACCTGAGAAGTTAAATAACTTGATTGGTTCTCCTCTGTTAGTAAATACATTATAGACGTTTAACGTAGACAATAAGATAATAATGAGTCCTAATACTATTAAGGTGTAACCAATGATTTTTTCGTTCATGATAATTCTATTATATCTTGTTAAGATTATTAGTCTATAGTAAATCCTGATAATTTCCAATAATTTCTTGAAATAGTAAAGCTAGGATGATATAGTAAAGCAATGAGTAAAAAGCTATTGTTTATTATCTTAATAATAATTGTCGTATTTGCTTTTGTAGGCTATCAGTTTATATCAAAAATGCAACTTGGTGCTGTATCCGGATTGAAAGTGGTATCTTCTCCAAGTGCAGATGTTTTTCTGAATGATAAGCTTATAGGGAAGACTCCATATGAAGGAAAACATGCAGCAGGTGAATATGTATTGAAACTTATCCCCGAAGATACATCTTCTCAGGTAGTGTCTTGGCAAGGGAAAATAGTTTTACAACCTTCTTTATTGACTTATGTGAAGCGTGAGCTGGGTTCAAGCGAATTAACCTCATCAGGAGATATGCTATTTTTAGAAAAAATTTCAGGTAGCGAAGCTCAAATAGTTGTATTATCTTCTCCAGACGCATCAAAAGTAATTATTGACGGGCAGGAAAAAGGTATAACTCCACTTGTGCTTCGTGACGTAGCTTCCGGAGAAAATGACGTTGCCATTTCATCACCTGGTTTTGTTGGTCGGACAGTTAGAGTTCAAACGATGCAGGGATATAAGGTAACAGTTAATTTTCAGATGGCATTATCAGGAGACAGTGCTTTAGTTGAAGGAGTTACACCCACGCCAGGTGGAGAAATTACACAAGGAGATAAACAGTATGTTCTGATAAAAGATACCCCGACTGGTTTCCTTAGAGTGAGAAGCGGACCATCAACCAGTGCAAAGGAAATTGGGAGAGTGAAGCCCGGAGAAAAGAGTGTTTTTATTGAAGAGCAGGAAGGTTGGTATAAGATTAATTATGAAGAAGGAAAAGAAGGATGGATATCAAACCGTTATGCAGAAAAAGTGAAATGATATTTTACTAATACCTTCCACAATTTTTTTTATCAGGAAACCTCCGAAAATAATTTATCCAAAGTAAAAAACCAGCAATAATAGTTATAATCAAAATACCCGCAAAAACTTTTTGCCGTGAATTTAATACTAAAGCACCTATTCCGGCAATGGCTGAAATTAACCAATAAAATATCGCGATTTTACTTTTATTCCATCCTAGTCTGAGAAGATGATGGTGAAGATGGCCTGAAGTAGCCCATACTGGTGATTGTCCAGAGAGTAGTCTTTTAGCAAGCATAAATAAAGCATCGGTCATAGGGACAGCCAGTACAAGCAAAGCGGTTCCAAGTTTACTGAAAGCAAGGATAGATAAAACGGCCAGCATAAATCCAGCCAGACTCTTCCCCCCGTAGCCGGGCATAATTTTCTGGGGATAAAAATTCCAGGGTAAAAATCCTAAAAAAGCTCCGGCAGTTAGGAAAGAAAGATAAGTTACATGCAATTGATTCGGGTCATTGGTGGCAAAACGGAGAGACAGCAAGCCTATAATAATCGCGGAAATAGAAACGAATCCCGGTAGTTGTCCATCAACGCCTCCGGACCAACCAACAATATTAGTTGTCCATACAATCCAAATCAAAGTAAGAAGACTAGGTAAAATCTTTAAGTTCTGGATACCGATTAAATCACTTGTGAAAGTAAGGTTATTTAGATGAAGTATCCCTCCGAGAGGGTTTGTAATATACGGTATGTTAATACCGGCGGCTATAACACAAATTGCAGCTAAACAATTTACTAGAAATCTCACATATGGAGAGCGATCTTTTTTATCATCCCAAAGTCCAACTATTATTAGAATTGTGGCTCCCAGAAATATCCCAATGAAATATTGCGTTTTGGGAAATAATATTAGCAAAGGAATAAAGATGCCGATATAAATAGGGAGTCCACCCCCTCTGGGAATTGTACCAATATGAGTATGTGCAGGATGTGGTCGTGTTTTTGGATTATCTATAAGTCCAAATTTGTTTGCCAGAAATATAGTGATTGGGGTTAACAAGAATGTGATACTTGTTGATGCAAGAGTAATAAGAAAAATATATTCAAACATAAATTTAGGTAATAAGTAAAACAATCTTTATATACGTTATTAAAAGAAGAATTGACAGGACCAAGCCTGAAATTACCAGGATGACAGATGCCAATTTTTCCTTCGAATATAAATAAGAAGCAATAACAAAATTTCCTATGAAGAATATTAGAGAAAAAAATGGCAGCAACATTAATGTAAAAGGGTTACCAAGCTGATCTGAACTTCTTGGCAGAGAGTAAAACAGCGGTAGTTGAGGACTGAAACTTTTCCATTTAATTGCAGTAATAATCAAATAGATAATCATAACTAAAATGAACAATCTAAACACCAGATTTAATTCCCTGTCTTTTAAAAGAGATACCACGTTGTTCTTAAACCGGATATACATATAGTTCTTCTATTCAATCAGTTATTAATGATTAATTGATAGGTAGCATCATCGTTCACTAGGAAATTTCTGGCGTTGGAATAATAATTTATTCTGCTTACATCAGGAAATATCAAAGTGACACCAATATAATTAGGAATGGAGATATTGTTTGGATTGTAGATAAAAGTATTGAGCGGGTATTTATAATAATAAGCTGATTCAAGATAAGCAATTGGAGTCCGGGTAAAAACAAAATCTTTCGTGGTTGCATGGTTATTAATTTCATTAAATAAAGATTTGAAATCTGTTTTTTTATGAAAAGGAGAAATTTGAATATTAAATATAATAGCGGAAAATAACCATAAGATTGATACAGCTAAGCGTACTCTGTGATTTAGAATATTATATATACCAAGTGAAATGGATAGAATTTCAAAAACTGTAATGAAGATGAGATAACGGTTTACATAAACCGGTTTCACAGCTACAGAGTATATAAGAATCGGAGTCAAAGACAAGAAAATCGGAAAAAGAATACTGATTGCCAGTTTCCTGCGTTTTCTTAGGGACAATATCATAAAAAAGACAATGAGCAGAGACAAAATAAAAGTTATACTCCACCAATTACCCGGGGTCCCTTCATAGTTGGTAAATAAGTTCCCAAGAACTGATTTTATGAGTTGAAAATCAACAGGAAACAACCAAGAGTCTCTGGATTTTATAAATTGCTTAATAACTATTGGCACCCATGGTAGGAAAAAAAGATAGGGTTTGATAATATTTATTAACTCTTTTCTTTTATTTACCCATTTTCCATGGACAAATGCAAAGCAGGCATATGAAAAGGGAATAAGAAGAAAAAAAGTATGTGTGTATAGACCTAAAATTACAGATAAGGAATAGCCTTTCCAATTTTTTACATAAAGAAAGTAAAATGATGTTAATGTCAGAAGAGCGAATAATGAATACATGCGAATTTCAAAAGCATAATACAAAAGCAT
The DNA here is from genome assembly GCA_002785215.1 of Candidatus Gottesmanbacteria bacterium CG_4_10_14_0_8_um_filter_37_24. Lineage (GTDB taxonomy): Bacteria > Patescibacteriota > Microgenomatia > 2-02-FULL-39-11 > 2-02-FULL-39-11 > CG1-02-37-22. The sequence continues at coordinate 6,175 of PFMK01000035.1, forward strand.
AGGATTAAACATGGTAAACAAAGCAACAAAATATGCAAATTTATTGTCGGTAATTTTTTTTGCTATTTTATAAGCAACAAAAATTGTCAAAAGATAGAAAATGAAAGATAGAATTCTTAATAATTCATCCGATTTTCCTACGATAATCACCCAAAAGTGCAAAAATATGTAATATAAAGGAGGGTTAAAATCATTAGCGGTGTTTATGATTATTTGGATGACTGGCGGTTTGGCCATAAAATATGAAAAAGCTTCATCTCTCCAAATCGATTGGATCAGTAGAAAAACTGGCGTATGATAGAAAATAAAATTGCCTATTGAATTAAACATTCTATATTGATCTATGATCTTATTATTATCAAGGAGTTGATATCTAAATTTTCTCAGTAACTTTGTATTCTAACCTTTTACCGATAAGCAGTCTTGTATGAGCTTCAAGAGCCGGTAATGAAGAAAAGAAAAAAGATACAACAGGCAGTAGAATCCATTGAAAGATAAGAAGCGGTGTCTTGGCTATAGAAAAAGTATTCGGCCTTTTTGGTCGTGATTTGGTGTCAATAAAAATAAGAACGGAGAGAAAGATAGTAGTGATAGTAAGTATAAGACCGGAGATTCTGGGAAGATTATGTCCCAGGGTGGTTCTGCTGAAAACCGGATTCATGATTGCCGGTATCGAGGCTCCAAGAGTCAGTATAAAAAATGAAGTAGGCCAGAATAGATGTGTTTCGATTACATATGATACGTTGAATAACTTGGGTAATAATGCAATATGAGGAGAAGTAAATAATTTCTTAAGAGCATATGGTACGTCAGTAATTCCCCAGGCCCAACGTTTTTCCTGTTCATATCTTGATTTGAATGTTCCAAGTAAGGTATGACTATGTACGGCATCTCTTGAGGTAATAAGGTATAACGGAATGGTTTTGACCTTTGCTCCGAGTTTAAAAAATGCCTGTAAAAAGACATGCCAATCTTCCGGAATAATGTTAGTATCCCAATAACCAATCTTTTCTAACATGTTTAAGGAAAGAGAATAAGTGGATATCTGGATAAGGTTATGTGATTTAGATAGCGTAGATAATCGCATGATACTGGAAATGGTTGCCTGGAGTCTGATGGGTAATGGTACTTCCCAGAAATTACTGTAAAGAAGTACAGGGGCCCAGTAGAAATGGAAATAGCGCTCAGGATCAGAAAGAAAGACATACGTAAGATATGAAAAATATTTGTCAGACAGTAGTGAGTCTGCATCACAAGAAGTAACAGTGACATAAGAAGGATTGATTCTTTTTTTTCTGATAATTCCGCTTATTTCTTTACCAGCCCAGGCAGAATTACTGGCTTTGCCTTTAACTTCCCCGTTGATGTCCGGATGAAAAGTTGCAGTAACAAGGCCAAATTTATTTTTATATAAATTTATTAGTGTTGCTGCCCGATCCTTTGCTGTTATTCCTTCTCGTTCTTCCATAGCTAGAATAATAATAATTCTTTTTAATGGAAAATCCAGCTTAGTTAAATATTCAAGCGTTCTTTTGACTTTATCCGTCTGTTCCATGTAATTTGTGATGATCAGGGTATGATAAACTTTGGAAAAATTCTTTAATTCACCTGCTTTTTTTCTCCAATCTACGTCTGACAGTTTTTTAAGCTTCAGGTATGATAAAGTTGAGAAAAATGTAACGGAGAGGGATTTATATAAAAAATAAACATCAAAAGACAGGATGAAATATGCCACAATTGCCGGATGAAATGGTGAAAGCCAAATAGGTAAAGTAATGATAAACCAAGTAGTCAAAGGAAGTATCGTCTCGAAAAATCGAGTTATTTGCTTGGGATATCTATCAATTAAATTTTTCATGAATTAACGTATTTTAGCATAGTGATAATTAAAGAAGAAATAAACTCATAGCATTTTGTGTCGTAGTTTTAACTATTTCCTCAAGATTTCTATTATGTATATCTGACACACAAGACGCGATGTAAGGAAGATTAGCTGGTTCATTCCGGCTTCCTCTGCATGGTACTGGAGCAAGGTATGGGGAGTCAGATTCAAGGACTATACGATGAAGTGGGGTAGCTTTGACAAGCTCTCTTAACCGAAGATTACCATAAGTGATGTTGCCGTCAAATCCTATAAAAAATCCCATTTCAAGAGCTTTGTTTAAATGAATCAGATTTCCACCAAAACAGTGGAAAACACCTGAATGAGTGAATTTTGTATTAGTTAGAATTTTATCAAGTATCTCAAATAGATCATCATGAGCATTTCGGCAGTGGATGATTACCGGTAGATTGAACAACTCAGCGATTTTCATCTGCAGAATAAATAATTTTTTTTGAGCCGATATTTCATCTCTGGTGATTTCCGGATAGTTTTTATAACGATAATAATCAAGTCCAATTTCGCCAATCGCTACCACTTTGTTATGCTTGGCCAGTCTATTAAGTGTGTTTATGACATTGCGACCGTTTTCTGTAAATTCATGTACATGATGAGGATGTATTCCTACAGCAGCGTATACACCAGGGTACTTCTCAGCTATTTGGCCCGCCTTTTTGCTGGAATCGATTTTCGCTCCTGGGACGATAATTTTATTGACGGAAGATTTTTTTGCCCGGCGGATTACTTCACTTACATCCTTATCAAATGCCTTGAAGTTTAGGTGAGCATGAGTATCTACTAACATGGTATTATTTGATTCTGGGAAATAGTGGTTTCTCCAAGTTAATAGTAGGTTTCCTGAACTGTCTGAATATTTTATCTGTTGTCTCTGGAAGAAATGGTTTGAGAAGATAGGCGATTTCAAATATATTCCCGATGGAATGATTGAGTATCTGTATTAATTTATTGCCTGTAAGTTTCCATGGTTTATTTGAATCAATATATTTATTTTGTTCTGTAATCTTTTGCCAGATAAGCTCCAGTATTTCGTTGAATCTGAATTCAGCAAAAAGATGATTATATTCTCCATATCCATCAATATAATATTCCTTATTCATATCCTGAATCTTATATCCTGAATCTTGAGAAAGTTTAGCGACCCGAGAAATTAAATTACCGAGTCCGTTGGCTAGATCAGCATTATAGAGCTCTTTAAATCTCCTTTCAGAAAAATCTCCATCAGAGTAAGCAGGAATTTCCTTCAGGAAATAATATCGAAGTGAATCACTTCCGTATTTATCTATTAGTTCCAACGGATCTATAATATTCCCGATTGTTTTACTCATTTTTTGACCATTGATGGTAAAGTAACCATGGACAAATAATGATTTGGGAAGTTTGAGTTTTGCTGACAATAGGAAAGCTGGCCAGTAGACGGCATGGAAACGAATTATTCCTTTTCCTATCACATGGACATCAGCCGGCCACCATTTTTCATACTCGTTATTGTCCCAGCCAAATCCGATACCTGATTGATAAATATTGAGAGCATCAAACCAGACGTAGATGCGCTGTTTATTATCTCCAGGAACGGGAACTCCCCAATTTTTTGCTCTTTCGTTTGATCTAGATATGCTTATATCATTCAGAGGTTTTTTTAAGAATGATAATATTTCATTTTTTCTTGTTGTCGGGATGATTTTTAAAGTATCTCTATTGATAAGCGAAATCAATTCATTTTGGTATTTTGACAACTTAAAGAAGTAATTTTCCTCTGATACCTTTTCCAATTTTTTCCCGGGATGTTCGAAGCATTCCCCCTTATTATCGAGATCATCTGGAGTGTAAAAAACCTCGCATCCGACGCAATATAATCCTTCGTAAGATTTCGTATAAATGTCACCGGCATCATAGCATTTTTTCCATAGTTCCTGGCTTGATTGAAAATGGTGTTTCTTATCGCTTCCTTTTTGAAAAACGTTGAATGTTACATTTAATTTAGCTGCCAATTCCTCAAAAAGTATTGCATTTCTGTCAATAAATTCTTGAACCCCAATTTTTTCCTTTTCCGCAGCCTGGACGTTTTTTAAGGCATTTTCATCTCCTCCTGACAGTAATAAAACATTATCTCCAATAAGTTTATGATATCTGGCGATTACATCTGCCTGGACAAACTCAAGAGCATGTCCAATATGAGGTTTTGCATTCACATAGGGGATTGCTGTAGTAATATAGAATTTTTTACTCATAGGTTTCTAATTATATCAGGAAGCTATCTTTTTCTGAAATAAAGCTCTAATGTCAGGAAAATTCCCAATAAAAGCAGCGTATTTATAAGATTGCTGATCTCAAATTGGCGGAATAATAAATAGACGAAGATGATGAGCGCCCAAAAAACACTTCTGGTTTTTGAAATAAATATACGGACAGTCGAATAAATCCAAAATAGAAATATTACATAAAACCCTAAATAGGATAAAATGTAAACAGGAGGAATAATATAAACATAGATGCCAAACAGTACAGAAAAAAACAAGAGCTTAATAATATTTTCTTTTCTAAGTTTTCGCCTCATAATCAGTTTTTGATATAAAGATATAATAATTTCATTTTAAATATTTTAGTGATAGAATGAAACGGCTAAAAGAAAACATAAAACTCAAACGCTAAAATTCAAGACTTTACTCCAACAGTCAGATTTATCTGGAAAGTCGATAAAATATATGAATATAGAATTCTTTGTGATTTTAATCGTAATTATTGCCGGATTTATCATAATGATTTTTCTGGTCAGAAAGTTAAAACCTTCATCTGAAATTCTGGAGTGGTTAAGAAGTACCAACCAGAGAATCGATGATCAAAATAAAAATATTACCGACACGTTAAATAAATCAACCAGAGTTTTGAACGAACGGCTTGATAACGCCGCCCGGTTCATTGCTGCTGTCCAAAAAAGCATTGGGGAGATGAGCGAGATAGGCAGAGGGATGAAGGATCTTCAGGATTTCCTGAAAAGCCCGAAACTGAGAGGAAATATTGGAGAACAGGTATTAAAAGAACTTCTTTCGCAAATGATGCCCCAGCAGTCTTTTTTCCTGCAATATACGTTTAAATCAGGAGTGACAGTAGATGCGGCTATTAAAACGACTGCCGGTATAATACCTGTCGATTCCAAATTCCCTTTAGAAAATTTCAGAAAAATGCTTTCAACCAAAGACGAAAAAGAAGGTAAGTTATTTGAGAGAGAATTTGAGAGGGACGTAAAGAAGCATATTGATGATATATCCAAAAAATATATTTTGACTGAGGAAGGTACGAGTGATTACGCTTTGATGTATATACCCAGTGAAGCAGTATATTATGAAATCGTAAATAATTTGGAATTATTTGAGTACTCTTCAATAAAAAGGGTTTTACCGGTATCTCCGATGACTTTTTATGCTTACCTTAGGGCAATACTTATGTCTATGGAGGGACAAAAAATTGAAAAACAGGCAAAATATATCCTGCAGATCATAAGAGCAATAAAGAAGGATTATTTGAAATTACAGGATACTATGGGAGTCTTAAACAGACATTTAAATAATGCATATAATCAGATGAGTACCGTAACAAATAATATGACATTATTAGGTCAAAAGTTGTTGCATACCGACAATCTGGACAATGAGGAAGAGAACGAAAAGAAATTAAACGATGAAAAAACTAGATTTCCTCTTTCATAAGAAATAAGCGATACTATCTTGAAATATTTTGAATTTTTCTTACCTCAGGTTTCGGAAATAATGTTGTCATTTTTTTTATTATAATAATTATCGTTCTGGATAAGCTGAAATCACTTCAAAAGATTTTAATCCTGTATAGAAACTCTCTCTCCTTATCCGATGTTATAATGGTTGGAAAGATATGGAGAATAAAATGAAAAATAAACTTAATTCCCAACAGTTGAAAGCAATACAGCATGAAAGCGGACCTCTTCTCATTATTGCCGGTGCCGGAACCGGTAAAACTACAGTTATAACCGAAAGGATAAAATGGTTGATACTGGAAAAGCATACAAAACCTTCAGAAGTCCTGGCTTTGACTTTTACTGAAAAGGCTGCCAGGGAGATGGAGGAACGGGTAGATATAGCCCTTCCCTACGGATATACCCAGATGTGGATTACTACTTTCCATGCTTTCGGTGAGAAGATATTGAGGCAGGAGGCCTTACAAATAGGACTTGATCCGGGGTATCGTTTATTGACGGAATCAGAGGCTGTGATATTACTGCGGAAAAATCTTTTTTCTTTTAATCTTGAATATTTCAGGCCCTTAGGCAACCCGAATAAATTTATCGAAGGTATATTGACCCATTTTTCCAGATTAAAAGATGAAGATATTTCGCCATATGAATATATCCGATGGACCGAAAATCAAAAATCAAAAGCGGATGATTTGATAGAGATTGATAAATATAAGGAATTAGCTTACGCATACAGAAAATATGAAGAATTAAAAGTAAAAGAAGGATTGATGGATTTTTCCGACCTTATTTCAAACACTTTAAAATTATTCAGGAACCGGAAAAACGTACTGTCAGACTATCAGAAAATGTTTAAATATATCCTGATTGATGAATTTCAGGATACGAATTTCGCCCAGAATGAACTGGCGATTCTACTTTCCGGCAGGAAGAAAAATATCACTGTGGTAGGTGATGATGATCAAGCTATATACAGATGGCGGGGAGCTGCTGTCTCGAACATCCTGCAGTTTAAGTCTAATTTTCCTGAGGTTAGGATAGTCGTTTTGACGAAAAATTATCGTTCTACAGCGCAAATATTGGATAGTTCATATAAACTTATCCAGTTTAATAATCCGGACAGATTGGAGAAAAAAGAAAGTATCAACAAAAGGCTTTATTCCGCGAATAAAAAGAAAGGTAGGGAGGTGGAACTCCTTTATTTTGACCGGGTGGAAAATGAAGCAGATTCCGTAGCTAAAAAAATTAAGGAATTAAAAACCACATGTAAAATTAAGAAAAACGATTATTTATATTCCTGGCGGGATTTTGCCATTCTAGTCAGGGCCAACAATCATGCTGAACCATTTGTAAGAGCTCTGGCAAGATCGGGGATACCTTATCAATTTTTAGGTCCGGGAATGCTTTTCAAACAAACTGAGGTGAAGCATCTGATTTCATACCTTAAGTTGCTTTACGACGTCAATAACTCAGTGGCTTTATACAGTGTTTTGACAATGCTTGTGATTGATATGAATATAGGAGATATAACTCTTTTGAATAATTTTGCCAGGGGGTTTGGTTTTTCTTTATTTGAAGCGATGGACGTAGTTGTAGCATATTCTACCAATGATCATACGCATTGGAGCAAGAAAAAGAATTACTGGGATTTGATACCTAGACTTTCTGCAGAAACGGTAGAGAAACTTATCAAAATGAAGAAAATGATTGACAGACATTTGAATCTGTCAAAAAAGGATACAGCCGGTCAGATCCTTTATTATTTCCTGGAAGATACAGGTTTACTACAAAGACTTACAGAATATCACAGCTCCAATGAGGAAAAGGAAGCGTTAAATATTTCAAAATTTTTCGACAAGATAAAAACATTTGAAGTAGAACATGAAGATGCCAGCATAGAGAAAACAGTGGAATGGCTTGATATGTGTCTGGAATTGGGAGAAAGTCCGCTTGCTGCCGATACGGACTGGGTTTTGAATGATGCTGTAAATATCCTGACAATACATTCAGGCAAAGGTTTGGAATTCCCTGTAGTATTTATTGTAAATCTGGTAAATCAAAGATTTCCGACGAGTGAAAGAAGGGAACAGATACCTATTCCGGATGATCTGGTAAAGGAAATCTTACCGGAAGGAGATTACCATCTGCAGGAAGAAAGAAGGCTATTTTATGTAGCGATGACCCGGGCTCGGGATATGCTTTTTCTGACTGCCGCAAATTATTATGGAGAGGGTAAAAGAGAGAGAAAGATATCCACTTTTGTGTATGAGGTATTAGGCGAGAAGAATGTGGGAGATAGGCAAAAGCAACTGGAAGGAAGAAAAGAGTCAAGTCTTGACGGTTGGAGGAAAGAAGAAGAACAAGACGGGCAAATTTTAAGACCTCCATTGGAATATCTATCTTACTCACAGATAGATAATTTTTCCGTTTGTCCGTTGCAGTACAAATACAGATATGTCTTGAAAATACCGGTACCTACTAATGCAGCCGGTGCTTTCGGAACTTCTATTCATGCTGCGCTTGAGAGATTTTATAAGCAAGTGAAGGGAGGGCAAAAGCCGCTGAAGGACGAACTCTTGCAGTTACTGGATCAAGTTTGGATACCGGTAGGATATAGAGATAAGAAATATGAGGAAAGAATGAAAAAAAGAGGGACAAGGATGCTGTCTTCATATTTTGATAAATATTACGATCCACTGCTTATTCCCGTCAACCTTGAGCAGGTTTTTAAAATTAAGTTATCTCCGGTATTGACAATCGGAGGAAAGATCGATCGGGTAGACCGAACTCCTGATGGGAAACTGGAGATAATTGATTATAAAACAGGAAAAAGACCAACCGATAAAGAGATATCAAAAAACTTACAGATGACAGTATACGCTCTGGCTGCAACGGATAAAGGTATTTACGGCAAGAAAGCAAGGGAGGTAATCTTAACTTTTCATTTTTTGGAATTTGGAGAGAAAGTTACTTCAACCAGAAATAATAAACAGCTGGAAGAGGCAAAAGAAAAACTATTAACGAAAGCAGGGGAGATAGAAAATAGTTCTTTTAAGCCGAAAGTCGGACCCTGGTGCAAGTATTGTGATTTCAAGCTTATCTGTGAAGCTTGGAGATAGATGAGTCTTCACAAATAGGATCCAACAATTTCTACCCATCTTACTCCGGTTTGAGCCGCGTCTGACGCGGCGAAAAAGCGGATTAGAGGGGTATATACTGAGTAACTCAGTTGCAAACCTGAGTTACGTGAGTATACAATAAACATAATGATTACTCTTAACCAGCTTCATACATATCTTGATGAATATCTGATGTTTGATAAAAAACTGGATATTGAAAAAATTGATCCGCATATGACTAACGGACTTATGGTAAAAGGGAAGGAAGAGATAAAAAAAATCGGATTTGGAGTGTCTGCTTCTTTATCTTTTTTTGAAAGGGCAAAAGAACATTTCTATGACGCTTTGATTGTACATCATTCGTTTAATTTTCCTCCATCCAACCGTTTTGACCTTATATATCAGGAGAGGATTTCTTATCTTATAAAAAATAACACGTCTCTTTTTGGCTATCATTTTTTACTTGATGCCCATCCTGAGATAGGCAATAATGTGGAAATACTAAAAAAAATAGGTGCAAGACCCATAGAGCCATATCCCCACAGGGGCGATCCTTGGGGTTATTTGGGTGAATTCGAGAAAGAGAAAGACTTTGCGGAACTAAGATCCATTCTTGAACCGCTTTTAAGCACGCGCAGCAAAATTTACGATTATGGGTCCCAGAAGATAAAAAGGGTGGTGGCCCTTTCAGGCAAAGGTGCGCCGCATGCTTCTGGTATGCAGGATTTAATTGATAAAGAAATCGACCTTTATGTGACAGGTGAAGTGCATGAGTGGAACCGGGAACTTTTCAGAGAAGCCAAAATAAATTTCATAGCCGGTGGCCATTATGCCACAGAGGTTTTCGGTGTCCAAGCTCTTATGTCTGTCATCTCCCAGAAATTCCCCGAGGTTGAAGTAGGTTGGGTGGATTTAGCAAATGAGGTGTAAAGTCAGAAGTCCTGCGGGAAACAAAAGCCCATAAATGATATAATCAATATTATAAATAGTGGTTTTGGAGCGGTTGGATGGGCTAGTATTGTGTTTGAAGTTTATTCTTATTCTATATCCGAACATCCGATTTGAAAATAAGAGAAAAAACCTATAATTTAAATATTGGAGAGGTCGCATAGTTGGTCTAGTGCGGCGGTCTTGAAAACCGCTAGGGCCTTATAGGTCCTCGCGAGTTCGAATCTCGCCCTCTCCGCCATCCTTCGCCAAGGCTACGGACTGGCTTCGCCCTATGTATTATAGGGTAAGTGATGATTTTAGCCACTAAAATCGGTCACTTTTTTCAACAACCTCTCTCTTTGTTTTTCGATTGTTAAACTTCGATAATTATACCTCCAAACATATTCTCCGAGAAAGAGGGAAATATATTTCCGGCGAATCCCACCTTTAGCCGCCAGTTTTCTTTTCAAGTAGCCCCAAAAGCCCTCTAAGCCGTTGATGTGATTTTTCCGGTTATCTTTCTGGACATACTCTTTTTCTCCATGCTCTACCGTTCGGTGAACATAACCTTTAGCGGCTAACCCTGTGTAAGCCCTCCAAGTATCAGAGTAAACATTGGATTCGGTTCTCACTTTCTTAGTAATTATGGGCAGTAAATCTCTGGCTTCCGTATCATCGACTAATTTGGCAAACACCTTGCCTTTCCTAGTTAAAATGCCAAAGACGGGTTGTTTGGCGGTTCCCCAACCTCGTCTGCTTTCCGGCTCTTTTTTCAACTGGCTTTTTCGTTTGTTCTTCTTTTGACCTCCAAGATAAGTTTTATCAACTTCAACTGTCCCGGAAAATATTCCGGGGACATCTTTGGTCGTAATCATCCTCAATATTTTGACGGCTTTTTCCGTGGAGTAATGGTTTATATGAGTTTGTTTTTCAATTCCCCTAATCGGTTGTTCTAACAAAAACCAGAAAATCAATTCCCGCCATTTTTTTCTTGACAGCCCTAACTTTCCGAGCCGGTTCTTAAACTCATAGCCGCTACTTTTGCACCGCTTTTTGCCCCGTCGAATATTGTAAAATTTTCTCTTT
>PFMK01000022.1:0-13055 GCA_002785215.1 Candidatus Gottesmanbacteria bacterium CG_4_10_14_0_8_um_filter_37_24
GAGATACAATTACAAAAGTTACAGTTTGAAAGAACAGATTAATCGTTTGTTGGTTAATCTCTACACCAATTTTGGTGCTAAATATTGACAATTACCCTACTGTTCTATTTTACTCTATCCTTTTTACCTTCTTGACATGAAATTTCAACTGTACTAATGTAATATATACCTATACCTATGGTATAGGTATTAAATACTTTTATGAATATATACAAAGATAAAACTTTAATCAATTTTAAAAAAGCCAGCAGTCTTCTAATGAAAATCATCCAGATGACGGAAAAAGACAATTATTGTATAGATATTATGCAGCAGAATCTGGCTGTTGTCGGACTTTTGAAATCCGCCCACCAGATGCTAATGGAATCCCATCTCCAGACCTGCTTTAAAAGCGCCATGGAGTCAAAAAACGAAAAGAGAAAAAGAGAGATGATAAAAGAAATACTGAAAGTAACAGCTTTATACAATAAATAGAACTCAAGATGGTAAAGACACTTACAAAAAAGACATATTACGTCAAAGGCATGCATTGTGCCTCCTGCGAGATTTTAATTGAAAAAAAACTGCTAGATATACCCGGAATTAAATCAGCAGAGGCAACAAAGGCCACCGGAAATGTAGATATCGCTTTTACAGGCAAAATACCTCCTGTCCAAAAAATCAACCAGAAATTTAATGAAGATAACTATTTTTTCTCAGAAAAACCCATCCTTCCTGAACAAAATACACCTCTAAGCGATCTTGTAAAAACTGGAGCGATCGCTTTAATAATTATTGTTCTTTTTGTTTATGTGAATCAAACAGGCCTTATATCAATCGTCAACGTCAATACCACTTCTTCTTTACCGATGTTTTTTGTCTTTGGACTCTTGGCCGGCATGTCCACCTGTGCAGCGCTTATTGGAGGACTGGTCCTTTCCATGTCCAAACAATGGCATGAACTTTACAAGAAGAAAAATTCTACCGTAGAGAAGATGGAGCCTCATTTTATGTTTTATATAGGCAGACTGCTTTCCTATGCCATACTTGGAGCAGTACTTGGTCTTATCGGTAAAACCCTCCAACCTTCCATACAATTTACATCTTTTTTGGTAATGAGTGTTTCTATCCTCATGATTATTCTGGGATTGCAGATGCTGGGAGTAAAACAGCTACAAAGCATCAAAATTGTCGCTCCCAAATATTTAACCAGATATGTCACAGATGAAAGTAATTTTCAAGGTAAGTATATGCCGGCAATTATGGGAGCACTTACCTTCTTCCTTCCCTGCGGTTTTACAATTACGTCCCAAAGTCTGGCACTTTTATCCGGAAACCCGTGGCAGGGAGCATTCATCATGCTTTCCTTTGCACTGGGGACACTGCCTGTACTACTCCTTATCTCGTTTGCTTCTGTCGGTTTTACCCAAAAACCGCACCTGTCAGATAAATTTGCACATGTAGCCGGAGTGCTTGTGTTATTTTTTGCTCTTTTTACTATCAATTCCCAACTGAATGTGTTAGGCGTAAACAGTCTTAGCGATTTTAATTTATTTCCCTCAAACAATAAAACTGCTTCTGCCTCAGATGCCGGCCTTCCACCGGTTGTGAACGGAAAACAACTGATTAAAATGGACGCTTCCTCAAACGGCTATTCTCCAAATTATTTCAAGGTTAAGGCAGGTATACCGGTCAGATGGGAAATAACAGACAAAGGTACAAGCGGTTGCACCAATGCTGTCATTGCCAAAGATCTTTTCAGCGGAGAAATCCCTCTTACTAACGGCCAGGTGAGCACCAAGGAATTTACTCCCCAAAAACCCGGAAGATATAAATTCAGCTGTTGGATGGGCATGGTATCCGGCGTCATGGAAGTGGTAGACAGCAACGGTTTATCTTCTCAATCTATTTCAATTGTTCAAGCGCAGGAACCTGTTTCCCAAGCGCAATCAAGTTGTGGAGGAAATGGGGGCTGCAGTTGTGGCGGAAGATAAATTCTCCTCAAAAAAGACGTTAAGCTTTATCTTCCCTAAAATATATTAAAAATAGACATTTTCAAAGCTATCGCTAAATATATGCGACCCCTTTACAATCAGCATTTATTCATGTAATCCATTAATCTCCCCATTTATCAACTAATTATAGTAAAATAATTTAATTTGTATCTTCTAAAATTATATTTATAATTACCGGCTATTCTAAAAAATGTCAAATATTCATAAACTTCCAATTATAGGTAAATTTATAAAAACCCTAGACCGGGATATCAAAAAATACGGTTGGCAAGATGCTGCAAGAAGAATAATCAAATATACAAACACCAGTCTGGAAATTATCGGAAAATATCCAAAATTGGATATTATATTAGCAGAAAAAGGAGTCATTATTGTGGCAAACCATCCGTTTGAAGCGGAAACAATCGCCCTAATTGCCTCACTACCGACAAGGAAAGATACTTATCTTATGGTAAATGCTATGTTCACTGGTCTAGGTAACTCAATTGATAAACATCTTATTCCTGTTTATATCAGACATCATAAAAACCCTAAGATCAAAAAACGTTTGTTGAAAAAAATTATGGATACTTTCCATCCTCAAAAAGAGTATTCACCAGATATTGAACATAAAAAAAATATTATTAATATTAATAAGGCTAGTCAAATAGTCAGAAAGGGAGGACTAGTAATAATTTATCCCGGAAGAAGGAGTACGGATGGAAAATGGTTTGACGGCGTGGGATATTTCATCAAAGGTGTCGGAAAAAGCAAAAATACATACATTGTTCAGGTTTATTCTGAAGGCACCTCAAACTGGGATTACCTGAGACTCCACCCTCTATTGGGAAAAATTCTGCCTAAGGTTAAAATATATTTCTCCAGGGAATTACCCATAAATAAATTTATTTCGGAAAATGCCAAGGAAATAAAAAATAAATTGGAAGATAATTATTGCAAATGGCTAAGTACAATCGGAAAGAATAATTAGATTTGAATTTTGGAAAATAGATAACTGCCTACTCCCAGTAACAAGACCATAATGATGATCAAAACTGAAAAATCAGTCAATAAACCGAAATGTGACGCTCCAACCAAAGTTCCTCTCAGACCATCCACCCCGTAGGTAAGCGGATCAATTGTTGTTATTACCTTCATTACTCCTGAAAGTCCGTTTAAAGGAAACAATGCTCCGGAAAGAAAAAATAACGGCATGATAAGAAAATTCATTATCAGCTGAAAACCGTGAATATCGTCAAGAACTGACGCTATCGCCGTACCTAAAGCTGTAAATAGCGTCGCAATAAGAATCATAATAATTATTGACAGTAGAAAACCACTAAAACTTATAGGCGTGAAACCGACAAGAAGAGCTATACCAAATACAATTACTCCTTGAAATACCGCTACTGTCGCCCCACCGAGCGTCCTGCCAAGCATAATTTCAATTCTCGATACGGGAGCAACTAAAGTTTCTTTTAAAAAACCAAACTGCCTGTCCCAAATAATCTCGATACCGTTGAATATTGATGTAAAAAGAATACTCATGGCTATTATTCCGGGTGCTAAAAATTGGATATAATTTCCCTGTCCGGCTTTCTGAAAAATAGGGCCGAATCCGAATCCCAAAGCAAATAAAAATAATACCGGTTGACCCAAAGATCCGATGATCCTAGATCTTGATCTTAGGTATCTTTTTATCTGTCTCAACCATAATATATAAATTGTACTCATAATATTATTTTCTTATTTTTGCCATTATTTTACCCTCTTCTCCACATTCTTCTGTTCATGCGCATATGCTCAATGGCATTTGCCTCCTCTGTTCTTATTTCATGTCCCGTCAACGAAAGAAAAGCTTCTTCCAATGTGTTGCTTTTTGTATTTTTCTTCAGTTCATCGGAAGTACCTGACGAAACAATTTTCCCGTGGTCTATAATGGCTACTTTTTGGGCTATTTTTTCCGCTTCTTCTATATAATGCGTGGTAAAAAAAATTGTTATCTGCTCTTTTGTATTCAGATCCAGTATATATTCCCACATTTTGTTTCTTGTCTGAGGATCAAGCCCCTGTGTCGGTTCATCCAAAAAAAATATTTTAGGATGGTGTAAAAGTCCTCTGGCTATCTCAAGCCTTCTTTTCATACCTCCTGAGAAAGTTTTTACCAATAAATCCCGCTTATCCCACAATTCTACCAGCTTTAACAGTTCTTCCATCCTTTCTTTCCTGATTGCATTTGGAACTTTATATAACACTCCATGGAATTCCAAATTCTCATACGCTGTTAATTCATCGTCTAAACTGGGATCCTGGAATACTATTCCAAAAGACTGTCTTACTTTATCCTGATTAAATTTTGGATCAAAACCGTTCAGACTTATTGATCCGCTGGAAGGTAACAGTAAGGTGGTCAGCATTTTAATAGTAGTCGTTTTCCCAGCCCCGTTTGGCCCTAAGAAGGCAAATATTTGACCTTTTTTTACCTCAAATGAAATGTTATCAACTGCAGTAAACCCATTGTAACGTTTTGTTAAATTTGTAACAGTGATAATATTTTCCGAGTTATTATCACCTTGTTCTGAATTTTGGGATTTAGGATTTTGGATTTTATTCATATCTTAAAAAAATTCAGTGTTTCAACAAGTTTAGTATTTTTTTACTATTCATAACGAAGCGCTTCGATAGGCTGCAGGTTTGAAGCCCGTCTTGCCGGATACCAGCCGAAAAGTATACCTATACCGGCTGATACTATAAAAGCAAGCAGTATTGAATGAGGTGAGACAACGAAGATGGAGCCTGTGAGATTGGAGATAATGTATGAGGCGATAATACCAACAATGATTCCAATAATACCGCCGGTGAAAGTCAAAATTATTGATTCTGTCAGAAACTGTGTAATAATCACTTTTTTCTTGGCTCCAAGAGCCTTTCGAAGGCCTATCTCTCTGGTTCTCTCTGTTACTGTCACTAGCATGATATTCATAATTCCTATTCCTCCTACTAAAAGGGAGATTGCCGCTATACCTGATAAAAGAGCAGTGAATGTGCCTGTGGTTGAGGAAACTGTATTTAAAATGTCCTGCTGATTCATGATGGAAAAATCAGCTTGGGTAGGGTCTTTTAAATTATGACGAGAAAGAAGAAGATACCCCACTTCGTTTTGGGCATCAACCATCACTTCAGCACTTTTGGCTTCAACAGCAATTGAGGAAAGATAATTTGTGCCGAATAATTGTTTTTGAGCGGTAGAAAGGGGAATATAAACAATATCATCCTGATTCATAAATCCTGATCCTCCTTTTGAAGTAGTCACTCCTATAACAGTCAAAGTCTGCCCGCTAACTCTTATAGACTCTCCAATGGAATTAACATTTTCACCAAATAGATCAGTAACCACCTGAGGGCCAAGAACTGCTACTTTTGTCATACCATCTATATCGCTTTGGGAAATGAAATTCCCGGAAGCAATTGTGACATTATGAACAGTGGCATAGATAGGTATAACGCCTATAATCTGGGTATTGGTGTTATTACTACCTGTAGTTATTTGAGTTCTTTGTTCAGTCTCAGGAGAGACGTACTTTACGGTAGAAATTTGATTAGATGTGGAAATTGCACCAGCATCATCCAAAGTCAGAGTGGTCCTGCCTCCAGCAGCACCTCTTATACCACCTTGACTAATAGCTCCAGGTCTGACTGTAAGCAAATTTGATCCCAAAGATTGAATTTGCAACTGTATAGCTTGTTGAGTGGCTTGACCCAGAGAAACCAAAGCAATAACACTACCAATACCAATTACTATTCCTAAGACGGCAAGTCCTGTCCGCATCTTGTTTAAAGTCAATGTTCCGATGCTTTCCAAAAGTAGTTCAAGATAATCCATAATATTTGTCTTAACTTTTTATCTTCTTCTGTTTATTATTTGAAATGTCATCAACAATTTTTCCATCCCTGATATGGATAATTCTTTTAGCATGCTGGGCAATATCCGCTTCATGCGTGATCATAACAATAGTATGTCCTTCATCGTTTAATTTTCGGAATATGTTCATAATTTCTTCTGCCTGAATTGAAGCAATGTTGCCCGTTGGTTCATCTGCAAGAAGTAAGGATGGATTCATAGACAGAGCACGGGCTATGGCTACTCTCTGTTGTTGTCCACCTGACAGCTGGTTGGTGGTATGTAACATACGGTCGCTTAAACCGACTAGGCTTAAATATTTCTTTGCTCTTTCTCTTCGTTCCTCCTTGGGAATACCTGCATAGATCATGGGTAGTGTAACGTTTTTTAAAGCAGTCGTTCTGGGAAGAAGATTGTATGCCTGGAAGATAAAACCTATTTTTTGGTTTCTTATCTCTGCCAGTTCATCATCTGTAAGATTCTCCACGTTCTTTCCGTCGAGAATATATTCTCCGGATGTTGGCTTGTCCAAGGCTCCTAAAATATGCATCAAAGTTGATTTTCCGCTGCCTGAAGGACCCATGATCGCTACAAACTCACCTTGATCAATCTTGAAGGAAACGTCCAGGAGAGCAACTGTTTCAACTGAGTAAATTTTATAAATTTTAGAAATATGGCTTATTTGGATGATTGGAGATTTTGACATACAATTTAGCGACCCATCCTAATACTACCTCCGCCTCCAAAACTGCTAAACGGTGATTGGGTTTGCCCGCTTCTTTGTTGTCCATTAGTTGTTGAAAAAACGACACTGGTTACTATTTCATCACCTTCAGATAAACCTGATACTATCTCCGTCTGTGTACTGGATGATATTCCTGTTTCCACATCTACCTGTTCCATGTTGCCGTTTTTCAAAACTCTGACAGTCTGTTGTTCATTCTGAGTTTGTACGGCGCTTGATGGAATAAGGATAACATTATCTTTTATTTGAGTCATGATAGTGGCAGATGCCGTCATATTGGAGAAAATTTCAGGAACTTCAGTGTCCAGCTTAATAACAGCAGGATAAGTTGTTACACCGGAACTTACAGAACCTATGGTATCGATGCTTACCACTTTTCCGGTAAAAGTTTTTCCGGGAAAAGCATCAAAAGTCAGAGTAGCTTTATCTTCCACTTTCACCTTTGGAGTATCAATCTGAGTAAGATTGACCTGTATGACAGGTGAGGCACCTGTCTGGATACTGGCAATCTTTTGTGAAGTAGCAGTCCCTGAAGTGTTTGACTGGGCAGTGAGAACTGATCCTATTTGGAGTGAGAGGCCGGTAACAGTCCCTGAAATTGGAGCATACACAGTTGAAGAAGTTTGCTGATAAGACAGCCAAGCAGAGTTAAAGGAAGTTTGCGCCTGAGCCACGACATTTTCCTGCTGTTTATACTTGGCTTCTGCCGACAACCAATCATTATCGACGGTCATATACTCAGGAAGCTGTCGGTTTGTCGTATTCGGTGATTTATCGGAATCCTGATACATTGAGGTTTGCGCCAAATCCATATATGTTTTCCAGTTAGTCAATAAATCTGACTGCAATGAGTAATAATTTATCTTTGCCGTATCCAAAGAGTTCTTGGCTCCCTGATAACTAGACCAGGCGGAGGCAGCTCTTTGTTTTCCTTCAAGATCCAGATCAATCTCTGCTATCTTTTCTCCTGTTTTTACTTGTTGACCATTTTCGACATAAATCTTGTTGACCACACCGGAAGCTTTGGTATTCACTGTGGCGCTGTTAGCTTGAGATACTTGTCCTGAAGCGGTAACTGTAATTACCAACGTCCCTTTTTCTGCCTTTGTTGTTTGGTACTGGGGTGATACGGCAGTCTTCACAATATATTTTTTCCCGAATATTACCACTAGTATCACAATTAGAACAACAGCTATGGATATTTTTTTCTTTTTGGATATTAAAATGCCTATGTTGCTTACTATGTGTTTCATATTTCCATATCAATTATTTAATATAATTTATTATTCGTTTACCGTCTTTATATTTATAAGACATAAACACAACTTTCCGTATCCCAAATTTATCACCGAATACTGAGAATAAGCTTAAGATTAAAATAAATTCTTGTGCTGTCTGATGGGCAGTTGTATATGAAATACGGTACCTTGATTTAGCTTGCTTTCAACACTGATTTTTCCATTATGCACTTCCACGATTTTTTTGGCGATTGCCAATCCCAAACCATAACCAGTTGCTTTATCCTTAGATCTTGCTTTATCCGCCCGATAAAATCTTTTGAAAACAAAGGGAAGATCTTTCTGGTTAATACCCATTCCTTCATCTTTTATACTTACGGTAATTGTATGATCATTTTTTCCCGAGATGATGGTAACTTTGGTGTTTTTAGGACTGTATTTGACCGCGTTATCAAGCAATATAACAATAAGCTCCGTAAGGCTGTGTTTGTTACCCTCAAAGACAAAATCTCTTGCTTCGTTTCTAAGACTGATATGTTCAGTTTTGGCAAAAGCAGAAATCTTATCCTGTGCTTTTTTAATAATTTTAAGTAGCGACAATTCTTCAAAAGGATAACTGCCGTTTTTCTTCTGGTATTGGGCAAGCTCCATTAAACTGTCTGTAAGGGATTGGATATTTACAACTTCTTCCAAGTTGCTTATGAGAAGTTCTTTTGCCCCTTTTAACGACAGATTCTTATCACGTAAATTTACTTCTATCTCTGACCTGAGGGAAGTAAGAGGCGTGCGAAGTTCGTGGGATGCATCTGTAATAAAACGGTCTTGTTCCTCAACCATTTCCTTAATCGGAACAAGTGTTCTTCCCGCTAAAAAATATGCCGCACCGCCGGAAATTACCAGTATTCCCAAATTAATTATGATCAACACAAATGATAACCTGTTTCTTGTTTCCTTAATCATCTCAGGATCAATTTTGGCAAGCCTGCGGGGCAAAGGGGGTAAAATAGAATCTCCTTCTTGTTCTTTCTCAATGCGCAAACTATGCAGACGTTCGAATCTTAAGAGTTCAGAATCTATTCCAGAATAAATTACTAAACTGAATAAGATACTGATAAACATGATGATAGCAAGATACCACAAAGTCAAAGTTATCCGTGCCGAATGAAACATATTATTTTTTTTCCGAAATTCTATAACCAAAACCTCTTACCGTTTTGATAAGCGGTTTGCTTGATTTAAACGGTTTGTCAATTTTACTTCTTAAATAACCTATATAAACCTCAACAGTATTCGGTAATATATCCGCCTCATAATTCCACACATGATTTATAATTTGGTCTTTGGTAATAATTTGATTTGGATGTCTCATCACATATTCCAATAAAGATAATTCTTTGCGAGAAAGATTAATTTTTATCTTTCCTCTTTTAACCTCGTAAGTAAGAGTATTTAAAGATAAATCAGACACCGCCAAAACAGATCCTATATTGCCTTTCGGTCGTCTTGTCAAAGCCTTAATTCTGGCAAGAAGCTCCTCAAAAGCAAACGGTTTTACCAAATAGTCATCAGCCCCCGAGTTTAATCCTTCAACTCTGTCGTGCACTTGACCCTTTGCGGTTAAAAGTATAATCGGCGTATGTATTTGTTTCTCCCTAAGTTTTTTACAGATATCTATTCCATCCAAACCGGGCAATAATCTGTCCAGAATTATTAAATCATATTCTTCTGTCGAAGCAAAATCATACCCATCATCACCCGTATAAGCGATATCCACGGCATATAATTCCTGCTCTAACCCCTTTTTTATGGAATTGGCAATCTTATGTTCATCTTCAATCACTAATATTCTCATAACTAGGATATTATACCTCTTATCTGAAAAATAGCTGAGAATATATTTAATTTTTTATGACTAATCCTGAAAAAATATTATTGGAAAAATATCCTACAATTATTTATTTCGAGATCAAGAAGAAACAATAAAATATTATTCTAGAAATATTATCGATGAAGATTATTTCTCTGGTTGCTTATCCCTTAAGTTCCTATCATCATATCCAGAACAAGCATCAGAATAATTCCAAAAATGATACCAAAAGTCGCCAGTCTTTCATGACCTTTTTTATGGGTTTCTGGAATTATCTCATCATTTACAACATAAAGCATCGCCCCTGCTCCGAATCCCATGGCATACGGCAACAGAAAATGCATCCATGAAACCAGGAAGGCACCTAGCATTGCCAGAGGTATTTCCACTAATCCTGATTTAATTCCCATCCATACCGATTGCACCTTATTTCCCATTTTATTTGCAAAAAAAGTAAAAGCTACGGAAAATCCTTCCGGAATATTTTGTAAACCGATTGCCAGCATGAGAATGATGGCTTGATGAAAATTTTTGGAACCCATGGCAATACCCACAGATAGGCCTTCCGGCAGATTATGAATTGTTATGGCAATAATAAATAACCACAAAGCGCCTATTCTATTTCCACCTCCTTCATGACGACCTGCAAAATGGGTATGAGGTATATGATGATCTACCCAGTCGAAAAAAAGAGCTCCTAAAGCTATTCCTATTACCACGGGAACCACTCCTCCTTTTTGAATTCCGGGAAGTATCAAACTCGTAAAACTTGCCGACAGCATCAGACCGGCAGCAAATCCCAATGAAATATCTAAGGTCTTTTGGGATACTTCTTTTTTGGAAAAAAACACCAATAAAGCCCCAAAAGTATTAAAAGCCGTAATAATTATCCCAGCCACCAAACCCAATACCCAGGGTTGATTTTGTAAAGACGTGAATAGTTTTAACATGGAATGTATTATACTATCAAAACGCGGTTTGGTCAGATTACTTATTTATTCACTGATATTTTAGAATAGATGAGGTTATTTTATTTTTTGACTCTTGAACCTAAATCTGGCCTTGAAGTGACGTAGCGGTAAATCTTTTCCGTATGTTACCTCAATTGGAGGTATTTTATCTTTGTCTTCATGAAGCTTTTTTACGGCAATGACAGCTGAATCTAAATCCTGTTTTTCATACCGGAGTCTGGGCACTGCAAACCGGACAAAATTCACTTCAGGAAATATTTCTTCTGTTGTTTCAGGATTGTGAGAACCGAAAGCAAAACAACCTAACTCGCATGCTCTGTATCCATAGTTTGCCAGAAGTAATGCCGTGAATGCAATACCACCAAAGTCACCCTGTTTCATGTTTGTACCATCAAAAAATTTATTTATATCCAGATATACCGCATGCCCTCCTATGGGCATAAGTACAGGAATTCCTTCCTCTTGCATGTTTTTACCAAATGCCCTTACCTGGTTTATTCTGTAATCAAGATATTCCTCTTTTATAACCGTCTTCAGACCAATTGTTAAAGTCATTATGTCTCTACCTGACATCCCTCCATAAGAAGGATGACCCTCTGTCCTTATCTGATAATTCATCAAAGCATCCGGAATATGCGGGTATTTTTTGATAAATAAACCTCTATCTTTCAAAAACAAACCACCGCCCATATTTACTAAGCCGTCCTTTTTAAAGCTTATGATAAATCCGTCTACAAAATTAAACATTTCCTGAACAATTTCTTTGATCGTTTTATTTCTATAATCCTTCTCATACCTTTTGATAAACCAGGCATTCTCTGCAAACCGGCAGGCATCAAAAAATAAAGGAATTTTATAAAAATGGGTAATTTCAGATACTTCTTTTATGTTTTGCATAGACACTGGTTGCCCACCGCCGGTATTATTTGTAATTGTAAGAAAAACTAAGGGAATTTTCGCTTTAGAAACTGTTAATAATTTTTTCAAGGCTATTACATCCATATTACCTTTAAAAAAAGACTTTGAGTTCCCATCTTTTAGTTCCTGAGAGAAAAGATTAACCGCCTGTATATGATTTTCCTTTATATTGGCCTCGGTCGTGTCAAAATGACCGTTACCGGGAATAATTAATCCTCGCCCTAACTGACCAATAACGGTGAAAAGGGCATCTTCACATGGTCTTCCCTGATGGAAAATGAATGCATTTGGCCTTGCTAATTCAAGAGCGTTAAAAAAACCGTCACCAAAAAGATTCGTAATTTGCTCCCTAAGGATAAAATACCCTCTGTTTGACCCGTAAGCTTCATCCCCCAGATGAAGCGCGGCCCACTGTTCATTCGTCATAGTAGTAGTACCGGAATCCGATAGAAAGTCACAACCGGTAATCATCTCTGAAGGAAAGAAAAACACGTTTAGTCCTACTCTATCCAACATTTCTGCCCGTTCTTTTGAAGTAGATATTTTCTTAAATTCAACTGAATGATTAAAATAAGGTCTTGATTTGATCGGAAAACTCTCTTCCAGAGGGAATTTTTTGACAAAATAAGATAGATTCATGTTTAAATATTATATTATCTGTACAGATAGCTGTCTAATTATTTCTCAGCAAATATTCAGGAAACTTTCCTAATATAATAGCTATCTGTGAATAAAAAATATATTTATATATTATTTATCATAACAGCTATTGTGGGTTTAGCATACTATTATAAAAACCATTACAATAAAATCCTAGCGGAAAATACTCCACAAAAATTATCTTTAGGGAATAATACAGAGAAACAAATTGAGGAAAATCCTCTATCAATTATATCTATGCGGAAAAAAGACTATCCGGTAAGCGAGCTTGTTATCGAACAGACTCTGCCTGCCGGTACTAATTACATCCAATATATCGCCTCTTATAAATCAGACGGGTTAAAGATATATGGTTTACTGACTATTCCTACAGGCATAAAACCGAAAAATGGTTGGCCTGTAATCATTTTCAACCACGGATATATTCCTCCGGATGCATATAAGACTACCGAGCGTTACGTCGCTTATGTAGCTGCATTAGCAAAAAATGGCTATATCGTCTATAAACCGGATTACCGGGGACACGGTAATTCGGAAGGCCAACCTGAAGGAGCATATTACTCTCCTTCCTATGCTATAGACACCTTAAATGCACTTTCTAGTTTAAAACGTTTTAAAGAAGCTGATCCGGAAAGAATCGGCATGTGGGGACATTCTATGGGAGGCAATATAATATCACGTGATATTGTAGTCGATACGAAAGATATGAAGCTCCACGGGCTTACGCCCGTGGTATCCTCAAATTCTTCGGCGAGCGAAATCCGCCGAAGCATTACCCTTCG
>PFMK01000022.1:13082-29021 GCA_002785215.1 Candidatus Gottesmanbacteria bacterium CG_4_10_14_0_8_um_filter_37_24
GAGGTGTGGTCGGTACTTACAACGATCTGATGAATAACTGGCAAAGAAAAGTCAGATATCAGCCTTCAACACGTGAACTATCACAAAGGAATAATTACAGAAAAACACTAACCGACCGATATGGTACACCTGACTCAAATTCTGTGTTTTGGAATTCAATTGATCCTACACATTTCCTGACAGATGTAACCACCCCAATTCAATTACATACCGGTGGAAATGACGAAGAAGTACCGGTAACATTCTCTGTCAACCTTAAAGACAGATTAGAAAAAGCAGGAAAATATGCGGAATATTACAACTATCCTGGTGGAGATCATAATATTTCTTCGCCGAATTTTGAACTGGCGATGCAAAGATCTATAGACTTTTTCAATAAATATTTAAAAGGAGGTGAGATAAATGAAAAATAACTTTTTTGTAATTGGCTTAGTTTCCGTTTTAGTAGGAATTGGCGGTTTTTTGGGAGGAATGAAATATCAGGAGTCTAAAACCCCTGTCTCGAATTTTAACAGACAATTTCAAGGTGGAAGCGGACAAGAAGGAAGACAAGGTGGGCAGAACACTCAAGGCCGGCTGGGCGGAAACTTCGGCAGACCAATTACCGGCGATATCATAAGCTTGGATAATGAATCCATCACGGTTAAACTTCAGGACAATAGCAGTAAAATTGTACTTCTTCCTGATAGTACCACAATCAGCAAAACCGACCAGGGATCAATAGCTGATTTAAAAACCGGTATGAAAGTCGAGGTATTTGGCAAAGACAATTCAGACGGCAGTATTACCGCTCAAAATATCCAGATAAATCCTATGTTCAGAACTGCAACAGACGGTGCATCTGCAAGATAATGGCATTATTTATAATGATATTCCACGGGCCTGAAGGCCCGTGGAATAAATAGCGTTTTAGATGATACAATATCCTTCCTAAGAAAATAATAGATCATGGGAAAAATGTTAGACTTCTTACCGATAAAATATAAGTGAGAAGGTATTTCCCAATACTGAGTTAGGGCTTTTGAATTACCGCCAGGGAATTTATTATATTTTCAGCTGTTTCTCAGTAAGAGAAACTATTTTATAATAAATAGTTAGATTATGATAAAAATATTTTTATACTGTGTTTTGTTATTCTTATTGTTTCCAAAACCAGCACAGGCTTATCTAGATCCGGGAACCGGAAGTTATGTCTTTCAATTACTTGTGGCCGGACTTCTAGGCAGTTTATTTTTTCTAAAATCCGCAGTAAAAAAGATTAAAAAACTGATTAGTGAAAAATTTACCCAGAAGATTTCCGAAAATCCTGATGAAAATAAATAACGTGGCCTCATCTTATAGAGATCCGAGCGGTTTTGTGTTTAAAATAAACAAAAGAATCCTCCGGCAGGTGAATTTCAACTATAGGGAAAATTATGACTTTCTTATGCGGTCCGGTCTTTACAACAGATTAATCTCTAACTCGCTACTTGTCCCCCATAAAGAAGTTACTATTTCTCAAAGTCAGCAAGCAGCTTATAAAATACTTGAACCCTGTCTTATTCCTTTCATCTCCTATCCTTATGAATGGTGTTTCAGTCAATTAAAAGATGCCGCTCTCCTTACGCTCCAGATCCAGAAAATATCTCTTTCATATAATATGAGTCTAAAAGATGCAAGTAGTTTCAACATACAATTTATGTCCGGAAAACCCATTTTTATAGATACTCTTTCCTTTGAAAAATATGAGGAAGGAAAGCCTTGGATCGCATACAGGCAGTTTTGTGAACAGTTTTTAGCTCCTCTGGCTCTCTCTGCTTATTCCGATATCCGTCTGATTAAATTACTGCAGACGCATATAAATGGTGTCCCTTTAGATCTCGCCGTCAAATTACTTCCATTAACTTCCAGATTGAAATTATCTCTGCTTCTTAATATTTTTCTTCATGCTAGAAGCTATAGGAGTTTGACCGACAAATCTTTGGATAAAGAAAAAATAAGGTCTTTTCGTAAAAATTCCCTACTGGGTCTTATTGAAAGCCTTGAAGATGGCGTCAAATCTCTGCATATAAAACGTAATAAAACTGTATGGTCTCACTATTATACAGATAAGACATGTTTGAATTATAATAAAAAATCACTCGGTGAAAAAAAATCTATTGTTAATAAGTATCTTTCTGTTCTTCATCCAGAATCTCTTTGGGATATCGGATCAAACACGGGAATATTCAGCAGGATTTCTGAAAAAATAGGAATACCCACCATATCTATAGATAATGACCCTTCTGTTGTAGAACAAAATTATCTTATGACAAAACAAAACGGCGAAAGAAATCTTCTTCCTCTTTGCATAGACATCATGAATCCCACACCCGCTATAGGTTGGGGGAATAAAGAACGTGATTCGTTTCTTTCGCGTCCCCTACCTGATACTATTCTGGCTTTAGCGATTATTCATCATCTAGCAATCAGTAATAATCTGTCTATCTCAAAACTGTCTCAATTTTTTGCTCATCTTTGTTCATCACTTATCATCGAATTCGTTCCTAAAGAGGATAAAAAAGTCCGCCTTTTATTGAAAAATCGCGCTGATATTTTTGACGATTATAATGAAAGTAAGTTTGAGAAAGAATTCTCCCGGTTTTTCACTATCAATCAAAAATCTAAAATCCCGGAATCAGAAAGAGTCCTCTACCTTATGATCAAAAAATGAAAAACATGAGAAAGATTACCAAATCTATTACTTTCATTCCTTTTGCGCCAATTCTCTTTTCCTTATCCTTTGTCCTGATTCTTTTTGCTCATAACATTGGTGAGCTTACTTTGCCTCGAATCCTTGTTCCGCTTCTTATCACATTCCTTTTTTCTCTGATAGTATATTTCTTTACGATAATTATCCTAAGAAATATAAATAAAAGCATTATTTACTCTTCAATCTTTTTAATTATATTTTTTTCTTATAGGGATGTTGTATTTTTTACTGGTAGTTTACATATCTTACCCTGGACTATAGATATCGGGAGTAACCATGTTATGTTCCTTGTTCTAGTGATTTTACTATTATATATATATTTACTAATTAAACGAGCAAAAAGATCCTTTATCCTCTTATCAAGATATCTGACGATAATAGCTGTTATCAGCACATTAATTCCATTATCCGGAATAATGCGATATGAAATTATTCGCAAACTGCAGAAAAGACCTGATAATCCCCTGGTTTTATCAAAGATCGATTCTATTTCTTTGGATAAAAATATTCTTCCTGATATTTATTACATTGTCCCGGACAGCTATACTTCAACGGGAAACTTAAAAAAATACTTCAATTATGATAACAGTCAGTTTGTTTCCTTTCTTGAAGATATGGGTTTTTATGTTGCTACCCAAAGCAGTTCCAATTATCCTAAAACATTTCTATCCCTTTCATCTTCCCTGAATATGGAATATTTGGATTATCTCTCTGTAAATATAAATTCTAACGATCAAACACTTACCGACCGGCTAATAGAAAATAACAATGTGGTCCGTTTGTTGAAATCTCTAGGGTATCATTATTACCAAATGGGATCCTGGTGGGGATCTACTCATTTTAGCCGTCTGGCAGATGAAAATTACATTATCGAAAAAAAAGTTTTAGGCGGAATTGGTGAATTCAACTACATGCTGATAAACTCATCTATGTTAAGTCCGTTTATTTCCCGTTTTATCCCGAAAGCTATAGTAGGTGAATCAGACGATGATAAAAGAGCAAGAATTCTTTACCAGTTCGAAGAGCTCCCGAATGTAGCAACACTACCTGGTCCTAAATTTGTCTTTACTCATATAATTGCCCCCCACGGTCCTTATGTGTTCGGTAAAAATTGTGAATACGTTTCCTATGAACTAATAAGAGAAAAATCAGAAGAAGAAAATTATGCCAATCAGGTAAGTTGCATAAATCACAAATTAGAAGAGGCAATCAGGTCAATAATAAAAAATGGTGCTAAACCTCCTGTGATTCTTCTACAGGCAGATGAAGGACCAAATTTATTAAACGGAAAGCTCATACCTCCGGATAATTGGAAAGAGGCAAACAAAGATTTGATGCGAGAAAAGTTTCCTATCCTATCCGCTTATTATCTCCCCGGTGTATCAAAATCTATACTGTATCCGTCTATCACTCCGGTAAATTCTTTCAGAGCGATATTTAATCTGTATTTCTCTGCTAATCTGTCTTTGCTTCCTGACAGGAATTACGTCTTTCTGGATACCAACCATTTATACGAATTTGAGGATGTTACAGAGGATTTGGAGGATTAAAATGAAATTTAAAAAAACTCTCATACTGATAGCAAGTATTATAATTTTAGGAGCGATAATTTTTCTTGTTTCAAATAAAAGCGCTAAAAAACAAGATATGGTACCTACTAACCCCCTGGTACCAGCTACCCAAACACCAATTAATATTACTGTCATTCCTCCCCAGGCAAAAATTACTAATGAAAGACTTAAAAATACTATTGATAAAGCCTTGAAAGAAGCCCAAGGAACTTATGGTATCGTTATAAGAAACCTAAATACAAAAGAAGAATATTACCTAAATGAACATCGTGAGTTTGACACTGCAAGTTTATATAAACTCTGGGTTATGGCAACAGCTTTTACTCAAATCCAAAGCGGACAACTTAAAGAGAATAGCATATTAAGCCAGAACATTCAGGTATTAAATAATAAGTTTAATATTGGTTCTGAATCGACGGAACTGACTGAGGGAACAATCACTGTGAGCGTGAAGGAGGCGTTAAATAAGATGATCACTATATCGGATAATTATGCTGCTCTCCTTTTGTCTGAAAAAGTGAGGCTCTCTAATGTCTCTGATTTTCTTAAGAAAAACGGTCTTATTGAATCACGACTTGGCGAACCGCCAAAAACAACTCCTTATGATATTGCACTTTTTTTGGAGAAGTTATATAAGAACGAGTTAGCCAATGAAGATAATACGCAAAAAATGATAGAACTTCTTAGTAGGCAAACTCTGAATAATAAACTTCCCAAATACCTTCCTTCTAACCTGTCTATTGCACATAAAACAGGAGAGTTAGGTTATTTTACCCATGATGCCGGGATAGTTTTTACCAATAAAGATGAATATTTAATTGTTGTTTTGTCCGAAAGTGATAATCCTTCTGGGGCAGAAGAACGTATTGCAGAAATATCCAAAGCGGTTTATGACTACTTTGAGGAAAAAGATATTGAATTGTAAACTGGATTTTATTCATATACTCACGTAACTCAGGTTTGCAACTGAGTTACTCAGTATGTACCCTTCTAATCCGCTTTTTCACCATACCGTGTCGCAAACCGGAGTAAGAAGGGTATACAAAGGAATATCATATTTTCCAGGTTTTCTGATACATCATTTAATTTACCACGTACATAAACTCCCAAATATTGGACTACTACCTTTTATTTGAGTACGACAAGACTCTCATATTTTCCTTAAGCATTTTATCAGTTTCAGTTCGTATAGTACGTGAATAAAGAATATTTAATTTGAAAGGGGGTGATAAATATAAATAAGAAAATTATTCTCTCGGCTTTGGTACTGACGATCGTAGGAGCAGGCATATTGGGAACAAGCAGGGTCTACGCCCAAAATACAAATGGTGGTCCCATGTCTACTCTGGCTCAAATGATAGCCGATAAATTCAATCTTAATAAAAATGATGTACAGACAGTTTTTGACCAATACAGATCTGACCGCCAGTCTCAAACGCAGGCTAATTTTGAGCAGAAATTAAGCCAGGCTGTAACAGACGGTAAAATTACAGAAGCCCAAAAACAGCTAATTCTAAGTAAGCATAAAGAATTGCAGGATAGTAGGGATACCAGCAGGTCAGATATACAAAATATGACACCTGAAGAGCGAAAAACTATTAAGGAGACTCAAAAGCAGGCTTTGGAGGATTGGGCAAAACAAAATAATATTGACCTTAAATATTTCTTTGGCGGACGCATGGGATTAGGTCATTTTGGAGGGATGAAAGGTGGGTGGGATACAAAATAAGAGACAACTTTCTTCCATGTCTTACAGCTTCCGGTATTAACCGGAAGCTGTCAATGTTTTTCAGGTCTTGTAAATAAAATACGATAATGAAACATTATCAACCCGTAGATTTACTAAATAAGGGTTTACACTAAATCAAAGATATCGGAAGTCCAGTTTATTTTAACCATTCAACATAAGTACATCCTACTGCACATCTTTTTTCCTTGTCCCACTTATTTGTCGAGCACTTCTTCATTTTTTTACCCGATGAGGTGGTAAAAAGTACCAGTTTTTCACCACATTCGGGACAATCTTCCTCCAGGTTTTCGCTCGTACCGTTTATCCATTCCACATAATCGCACCCGCTCGCCTGCCTGGTTTTGGGATCCCAAGTGTTGGTGGAACATTTCTTCATCCGTTTATTGAAACGGGTAACAACAAGAAGAAGATCAGCACCGCATTTCGGGCATTTTTCCTCAAGCTTCTCTGGCTCGATTTGTAACCATTTGACGTAAGTGCATCCTTCTGTTGTCTTCGTATCTGCGTTCCATTGTCCTGCCGAACAGCGCTGTAATTTCTTGCCTGTTGGTGTGGCAACCACCTCACTTAATTTCGATCCGCACTTTGGACAAATTTCCGGAGATTGTACTTCTTCTTGTGTATTCATAATAAATTATTGTAAGTTAATAATTATTTGATTATATCTTTTATCTTTCTACAATATAAGGGGGTATATTATTTTCTCCCTGTACCAGTATCAAATGCTATTCCATTGCCTTTGAGACTGTATACAAAAGGGCATTTTTTTTACGATCTAGAATATTTCAACTCTGGTTCCCTTAGGTGCCCATTCATAAAGCCAGCTGGCAAAAGCCAGCGGGACGTTCACGCAACCATGACTTGCGGGGCTCCCAAAACGGTTGTGCCAGTAAGCTCCATGTATTGCATATCCCTGGTAAAAATACATTACATCCGGTACATTCTTATAGAAATACTTACCGTATGCTTTGGATTCTCCCTTCATTGTTTGAGAAGTGAGTTTATAGCGAATTTTGAAACTGCCCTTTACCGTTGGGGTTTTTCGGAGTCCTGTAGACACTTTGGTTTTGTCGATAATGTTACCTCCATCCCAGGCAAAAAGCATCTGTTTGTGTAGATCCACGGTAATCAGTTTTTCAGTAGTATATATGTCAGCGACCTGAATGGGATTCCCAAACAAGAAAAAGAGGAGAAAAAATAAAACGAAAACCTTTTTTTTCATTTAACTAAATATACCATAATCTCAGATTACATTATTCAAGTTTTTTTTACTTCCCTGGCAACAACCTTATCCAAAACATAGACTGCACATGGATTAATACCAATAAAGTCAGGATATTTTTTCTACTTTCTATGTAAGTTGATTCGCTTAAGGAAATCTTTTTTGGGCAAGTAGATATTGAAAAAGAATCAGTTGTTGTGATTTTTTATTAGTCACGAGTAGACTTTCGCAGGCTTTACCATCTTTGTCCCCTCTAGACGGTTGGTATCTTTATTTAATCCAACAGAATTAATGAAGAATCTTTGTACTTCTTCCTAGGTGAAAAATCATCAAAGTTATATTCATCTCTATACTTACCGCTGCATGTAGCCACGTTACCTGCTTTATCACACATCACTTTTGCGTTTTTTATGGAGATGATCCCAACAACAGCTTACCTAAATCCCAGTCATTGTTTGTGGCTTCCCAATCCGAATGCTCCTAATAAAATAGCTATAAATTAGTTTAACTATCTTTTTCGTACCTGTACTTGCTTCTGCTAATGGTTTAAATTTTGGAATAGACATGGAGTTTACCAAACTGGGTATAACATATAAACTGCAATAAGAATGAGTAAAAATATAACTGTGAAACGTGCAATTTTATTGCCTCTTATATTCAGAACTTTGCATTTGTTAGAGTTTAACTAGCACTGAGGCTGAAACAACGATAAAGATTCCTATTGAATTAAGTATAAAGGATAGAATAAGGAATTTAAATATCAATATTCAATCAATACAACGCAAAAGATTGGTTTTTTCTTACAGAATTATTTTATTTTCATTTACATTCAAGAAGTTATCCTGGTAATTTGTTATAATAATTTCAGGTTAGAAAAAAATGTACAGAATTTTTAAAATATTACTTATAATACTTATTCTAATTACTTTAACTGAAATCGTATATTATTTTTATGTATCTTACTATTCCAAAAAAAACAATTTTGCCCCAGAAACAGTTAATAGCAATCCGAAACCCTCAAATATTAATTCTCCGACAATGTTCCAGAAGAATTTATCAGATGAGAAATTTGAGGATATTATAAAATACTATTATGAATTGGTGAATAAAAACAGCGATGGTAATATTTATTTAGTTATTGAACAAAAAGCTTCTATTGGTAACATTATTATAAGAGACCGTGATAATTATTTGGTTATTAACAACAATAAAGGTGAAATTATCGGAGAATATTTTCTTGATAATAATATCAGTATTTACTCAATCAAAAACAATACAAAAATTCCAATATCTCCTAGGGACCTAAAATTAAATGACAAACTGACAATTAAGATCAGAAAAAATTTAATTACTAAACAGGAGTCTGTTGAGTTTGAAATAAACCCATGATTAAAAAAAAATTCCAATACCGAAAGCCG
Source organism: Candidatus Gottesmanbacteria bacterium CG_4_10_14_0_8_um_filter_37_24 (assembly GCA_002785215.1). Taxonomy (GTDB): domain Bacteria; phylum Patescibacteriota; class Microgenomatia; order 2-02-FULL-39-11; family 2-02-FULL-39-11; genus CG1-02-37-22. Next base: position 21,775 of record PFMK01000022.1, read on the forward strand.
AAAATTATCACGAAAACTATATACTATAAATTATTTTATGATATTGAATTGTTTTCAACTGATGAGGGTTTATTGCTTGCAGATCAACCTGGCCATTGTAATGGTCTTTGCATGCAATGCGGTAGTGGTTGTTGGATGTGTTCAGGAGGTTCTGGGCATTGTCCCTAACTATTTGATTTACGAATTAATTTTAAAAGCTCCGCTCTGTTCTTAGGAAATTCAAGATAATAAAAAAAATTATACTTCTTTACAACAAGAAAAAGATTCTGTAGTAGCATATTTAAGAACACTTTCTCCAAGCAAAGTTGATGTGTAAGATTGATAATTATTTTCTCCTTATTAGTTATTTGTTTAATATTTGACTGTTTGGATTTCTTAATAAAAATAATATTATTCACCAAAAATTTATTTCTTGGGCTTTTAACCCCTAACCCTTTTTCATAAAATGGCGACTGGTAGAAGTACAATCCACTTTTATCCTCTCTAAGTATTAGAGTGTCATCGGCAATAATTTCATGTTTATTTTTCAAAAGCGTAACGATAGTTGATTTACCCGAACCACTAGAGCCTAAAAATAAAACAGCTTTATTATTTACCAAGCTTGCAGATGCATGAAAAAACATTCCTTTGTTTAGTGAAAGAAGCTTTAAAAGAGCATACCGCACAATGATAACCATCTCATGAATACTTATATTTTGGTAAGTAACAATTTTTGTTGGATTTTCTTCAAAAAAAAACAGGAAAACTCGATTTTTCCTGTGAGTAAGATATGGAGAAAAAGGAAATGCTTCGATTGTATAGTCAATTTTCTTTACTTTTTCTTTTGTTATAAAATCACGGAAGTGGTATTTAATATCTTGCTCAAGAGTATTGAATATCCCCTCTATCGGAATATTTTCATTTATAGTCGGAGAAAATTTAATACTTATGATAAAATCTGCAATTTTTAAGTTGATTAAGCTCATTTTTAATTTGTGGAGCTTATGATTACTTGTCATATTTAGGATTTAGAGACGGTTGTACTAGTCCAGTAATTCGGTAACAGTTATTAACTTTTCTTACGGTGTAATATTTTAAATCCTCCATGTCTTCTTATATGATTATACTCCAATAGAAAGTGTCCCAGATTCTTCACAAAATCCTGTTTAGTTTTATAGTAATTTGGTCTTAGGAATTCTCTATGGACTATTTTCCAAAATGCCTCAATCTTTCCATTGGTTTGGGGTCTGTATTATTTGGTATACCTATGTTTAACTCCAATACTTTGTATACTCACGTAACTCAGGTTTGCCACTGAGTTACTCAGTATATACCCTTCTAATCCGCTTTTTCACCATACCGGGGGTGCAAACCGGAGTAAAAAGGGTATTAACCAGTTCAACAAAATGACCACTCTTGCTTTTATTCTCGCAGAAAAGTACAAAACCAGATTACTTTCATTGGACGAAAATCCTTAGTTGATTCACATCACCTCTTTGATGTTCCCTAATTCTGATTTTGATATTTGGAGTGGATCCGGTGTAAATCGAGTTATTCGAGAGTTTTAATAGATAGACGAAATACATTGTATTCTTCACCCTACGCGTCCTTCGCTTTTCCAGCCATCAGATGATACACTTCGCATTAAATTGCTAAATGTAAAAAATCTAAATTTTTGCTTTATAGTTCTAACAGAAGGCTACGCGAAACCCCGCAAGCGGGATGAAGTGTAACGGAGGACCATTTACAGTATTAAAACCTTCTGTTTGGCTTCGTTTAATTTACCGTTATATTCTCCCTTTACTACACCAAACACTGTTTATTTATCGCTTTCAGTGCTTTCAAATAGACATTTTTCACTCCATTATTTTTTTCTCTTTTCAGTATTACTCCTATCTTTAGAATTAGACTAGCACGAATATTAAGGTTGTATTTTGCAATCTCTCCCAAAGCTAAAGCCGCGCTCCATCTCACAACTGTTCCTTTGTCTTTGGTATTCAACATCAGCTTATCAACAGCTTTTGCTGCCCTTTCCGGGTATCTTTGGGAAACATTGGCAATAACTCTGGCGGCTTCCCACCTAACTCGTGGAGAATCCTGATAATCCAGGAATTCAATAACTGTATCAATCATGTCTTCTGCGATACCCGGATCATCTTTTGAAATATATTCCAAAGACTCCATCAAGACTCCCTTTTCCACCTTAGAGCCTGCTTTTAACGCTTCTTTAATTTGAAATAACAGTTTTTTATCCTTTCTTATCGCTTCAGAAATCTCAAACAGCAATTGTTTGCTGTTTTTCTTTGAATTTCTGATTTCATCAAGTATGTTCATATAATTATTTTTATCACCAAAGCCGGAAAATACATTACCATTAATTCATCGATTTTGACTGTTATACAAGGCTATCTTATGAAGCATAACTTAATATTAAAAATAACCATTTTCAGTGTTAGAACCTATTTTGCTTCCTTCGGTTCACTTAATTATGCCTATAAGATCTAATTAAATAAACACAAATCCTCATCAGCAACTGCATAACTTCTTTTCTTTATAGGTATTATACCCTTCCTTAAACAGAAACATCGAGATAATTACTCCTGCAACCGCATCACTCCACCAGATATGAAAGAAATAGTTTAATCCTAGACCGATAAGCATTGTTATTGACATCCATATACAGGCAAGGGTCTGTTTAGAGTCAGCAACCAGACTTCTTATATGATTCTTCATCCCCAGGTTGATTTTGTTTCTATATAGGCCGATCATTACTATAATTGAGATGATAGCAATAATTATGCCAAATACACCTTGTGACGGAGGCTTCTGTTCGACGAGTTTGATTATCGATTCATATAAAACATAACTTCCAAGGATAAAAAAGGTATATGAGATGAGCCTAATTGCTTTTTGTTCAGTTTTATCAGTATGACTATTTGAGATGTGACCGCTTTTGGTAAATTTCCAAATCAAAATACTTCCTGACAGGCTTTCTATGAAACTATCAAGACCGAATCCAACTAGGGAAATGCCCCCTGTACTTACTCCAACAAATATGGAGAGAATTCCTTCGACAATATTATATATAACAGTAAAGTAAGAAAGTTGTAGTGCTTTTTTATGAAGTTTTTCTGACATGGAAATTAAAATGAGATAGCCTTGTCTACCCCGATATTCTTATTAATAAGTTACTTATTCTATCATCTAGGTAGAGTTTATTCCCAAAATACCATAGTGATATGGAGGGAGAGGAATTATCTTTTTTTTCAAATTAAAGCCTGCTTTTTTCAACCAATCCTGAATCTGTTCAGGACGCGGACGAATACTCATTGGTGGACCACGGGGTGTTGTAGGATCAGGAATCCAATGAATGATGGCAACTTTTCCTTTTGAGGTAAGATTCCTTTTTGTTTCAATTAAAATCTTCAGCGGATCTTCTGCGTGGAGGATATTAAATAGCATCACAAGATCACAGCATGAGTCGGCTAAATCTGTACCATCGACCATAAAATCTCTTTGAATTACTTTTACATTTCTTAAGCCTGATTGTTTGACTTTTTCTTGTGTCATTCGTAGCATGTCTTTTTCGATGTCAATCGCATATACCTTGCCTTTAGTTCTTTTTGCAACAGGAATGGTAAATGTTCCATAACCGCAACCCAAATCAGCTATGTTTCCGGCTACATTTTTGATGCCTAAACTATCCAAAATGACTTCCGGATCAAAAAATGTATCCCACATCATTTCATCGGGCATTCCGCTTTCTCTAGTTTTCATGAATTCTCCAAGTAAGACTTATCTTAAATTTTTTTTCATTTCCTCAAATTCCTTTTTATTGATTTCTCCTTTAGCATAACGTTCTCTGAGTATATCAATTGGCGTTTTACTTTCTTTTGAAAAACCACCATTTAAATATCGAATAAGGGCAATTACTCCAAGAATTAGAACTATCCAGAATAAAAGCATTGGTATCCATGCTAAGACACCAAACCCACCCCAACCCATCATATTATTCCAACCACCATAACCCATCATAGGATTACCACCTCCCTTCCCGGTATCACAACAACTACCTCGTTTACCCCAAGTAATATGCATTTGTTCTTCCCCCTGTTCTCCCGTCATTGATTTCATCATATTGTTCATCGCGATATGTCTTGATGTATCTCCGATAGATTGACCCATAAAATATTCGCCAATTTTCTCGAAATCTGCATCTTTAAGCTCTGAACAGGTAACTGTTTTGTTGTTTAGACTGTCCAAAAGCTGTTTACCTTCTTGTTCTTCCTGTTGCTGGCTTTGAATTGCCGCATTATCGGGAGATGAACCTGAGAAACCCATCATTCCTTGAGCAAAAGCTACGGATGGTGTTACTGTCAAAGTGAACAAAAAAAGTATAATGAATAATAGCTTTTTCATAAGATTATTTACTTTTATCAATGATTCCTCTAATAATTTCATCAACTTCTTTAGGTAGTGAACCAAGATTGGCTTCTGGGAAAAATTGAGTTAGGATTATCGGTCTCATTCCTGAAATGTATGTTTTTCCGTCTTTTCGGTACACATTTATTTTACAGGGAAAGCAAAGACCAATCTTCATGTCTGCCTGTAAAGCGTTATAGGCATTTCTGGCATTGCAAATCTCAATTATCTTAAAGGATTCAATAGTAAAGTCCTTTTCAGCTAAAGTTTTCATAACGTCATGGATAAAAAGAACACGGAAACCTGCGTTTTTAGTCTCCTGCTCAACTGTTTTTACTGCTTCGTCAAAAGTTTTGTTTGTAGTAACGGTATAATCAAAATTCATAATTTCACCCTTTCTTAAAATGTTAATACCTTATCGCTTGCCGTAATTAGAGTATAAAAATCTTCCAGTCCTCCGATCGGGCAACAGTCAGTACTTTGCTGGTTTCTCAACTTCATACAGGTTCCGCAAGCCACTATTTTCGCTTTGTCTGATTGAAGGAAAGTATCAACCTGTTGTTTGATGTTATATTTCTCGTTACTCGACTGATCATATTCTACCCCTTCCCCCATAAGAAACACGTTTACTTCGTCACCTTTTTTCAAGGCAAGATTGGCAAGTCTTAGAGCGTTCCAATTGGTTTCAGCGTTTTTTGTGGATAGAATGATTGTAAATTTCATAATAATTATTTCTTTCCGAATACTTTTTTATAACCGATAAAAAAATGATTTATGAGTGATTGAGTTTGTTTAAGGCTGATATATGCTTCGTTCAAAGTTCCCTTTCCTTTTCCTGTAATCTCGTATTTCCTTTTATTCGGACCAATGTTTCCTTTTTCCCAATCAGATTTAATCCATTGATTTTTTTCCATTTTTCTTAATGTCCTGTACAGATTACCTATATCTACCTTTTCTCCACAATGCTTTTCCAATCCTTCCATCAATCCATATCCATGTGATGGATTTTTTGACAATAAAAGGAGAACGCAGGGTTCAACGAATCGTTCTACATATCCGAAATTGCGGGGTTTTGAAATATCTTTTCTCATATCTATATGTAAATATCATATAGTAAGCCATCAAATTGTCAAGTGAGTGGATATTGTATGTAAAAGATGAAGCCAAAAAATGAAATCCTATTCTAAAACACTACCATTTACAGTGTTAGAACCTAAAATGAGTTTTGAGGGAATATGGGGTTTAGTAGCTAAATTATTATCGGAATTATATTCTTTATGTCTTTTTCTTAAATCGGAGGCGTACCCGATATAAAGACTATTTTTATTTTTGCGAAAAAAGTTTTTCTGTACCAAAGTATCTAGTATTTCTACCGGTCTTTTTTTTGGTAACTAAATTTTGTCTCATTAATAATTGCAAATCTTTTAATGCTGTAACTTTACTTACTTTATAAAGCTTAATATGAGATGATGGTGTCACGTAATGATCTTGTCCTTTTATCAATAAATACCTTAATAATTCTGTTTGTCTATCGTTTAATTGATATTTAGCTTCAAGTACGCCTTCAATAACAGTATTTTCTTCAACTTTTCTGTGTATATATTCATCAAAATTTTTCATAGCCAAAATTAGTTTATGCATATGAAAATCATAAAAATATGTAATGTCATTATCATCTTGTTCTGAATAAACAAAAGCCATGCCATACTGTATATATGCGTTTTTAATTACTAATGATATTGGCAAATATTGAATCGCCCAGTAACCCTTTTTCAAAAGATACCAATAAAATAATGTACGTGCAATTCTGCCATTTCCGTCATAAAAAGGATGAAGATAGCCTACCCAAAAATGTAGAAAAATCGCCTTAATCACTGGATGTATAAATCCTGCTTTATCTTGATCATTAGCAAAATCAATAAGTCTAGGTAATTCCTCTCTTACAAATGCCTCTTTGGGAGGAATATGATAAATATAATTAGTACCATCATTTACACTAATGCCATCTCCGTCAGTCCTCAGTTTACCGATTTTATCTTTTTCTAAAGTGTCTTTTGCTATAAGTGCATGCAACTCCATTAACAGATCTATTGACATTTTTTGATCTTTATACTTTTCATTAAGTGCCTGCATTGTTTTATAATTATTTACAATCATACGTTCTGACTTATCTCTAGGTGATCGATTTTCAAGTAGCATTTTTTTAGCAATTGGAGTGGTGGTAGCCGCTCCTTCTAATTGACTAGAGGCAATAGCTTCTTCGATGATGCTTTTAGTTAATAATCTTTGCTTTCCGAAAGGCGTTATTATTTGGGAGTAATGTGAAAATATTTCTCCACCTAATTTAACGTCTATTCTGTTTAACAGTTCATCCGCAGAAAAAGGTCTCCTCCATATGAAATATTCTCCTGTTTCTGATTTAATTGATGTTTTTCGAGATGATATCTTTCTAACTTGTTTGATTAACCACCAATATTCCTCGATACTTAGTAAAGTTGGAGGTTTTTTATATTTAATTGTATCCCAATAGTAATAGTTCGGTTCTGACGCTTTATTTACTGCTTCTCCATATTCTTGAGTATCTTTAGAAAGAAGCTCTAAAACCTTAGATGGTATTACTAAATTTAAATCTGGCTTGTCTAGTTTAAAAAATTCCATAAGTAAATAATAGGTAAACTAAAGGTATATACTTTACCTATTCTAACTAATCCGGGTAACCAAGTCAAGCACAGGTAAACAATTGGTAAATGATTTACCTTTTATCTTCTAAAACATGGTAAACTACCCCTCATATGTTAAAAAAACAATCCTGCCGTCAACTATTACAGGACTTGCTCCAGGTGTGG
>PFMK01000084.1:0-311 GCA_002785215.1 Candidatus Gottesmanbacteria bacterium CG_4_10_14_0_8_um_filter_37_24
TAATAAGGTCTGAATTAGAAAATAGCTGATAAAATTTTTCCTAATGTTTTTGAAAGTCTGTGTCGTAATTAAAGTCATTTCGCCGGTTATCATCTTCACAAAATTATTCCCTGTAGTCTTTACTTGCTCAGGGGTTTGCTCAACTGCAGCTTTAAATGCAAGATCAATCTGTTCCGAATTCCATCCATTGATTTTCAGCAAGTTTCTTATTTCTTCAACACTGGTATTTTTAGCTAACTGGTTCTTAATAAATTGTATTGTTTCAGGATCCATTTATTTTAATTAAACCACACATCAATACCTTCTTCAAT
>PFMK01000084.1:347-4032 GCA_002785215.1 Candidatus Gottesmanbacteria bacterium CG_4_10_14_0_8_um_filter_37_24
AACGGCTTATTGATTTTTTGAATTACTAAATCATACTTATCCTGTATGGACAAAGAAATGATTATTTTAGGAGTAATTTGTATTATTGGAGGGATTATAACAGCGAATAGAAAAACCAACGAAAAAGTTATCAGAATTGAGAATAAGATTCGTGGAGTAAAATCAGAAATTACTTCCACTACCTTAAATATCCAACAATCATTTGGAATTTTTATATCCATCTTGGGTGCTATCCTGGTGATTTGGGGTATTTTTATTAAATGAATCCTTTTTTCATAACATTCTTGGGAATTGTAATTGGCATACTGCTTGTATCCAGCAGAAGCATACTCTTGTATGCGGTTTTTCTACTCGTAATTGCGTCTTATACGTTAATGCTGGGTGTGCTTCAATTAAACAATAAATGGTACGAAAAATACAATTTTTTTGTAAATAAAATAGCAGGAGCAAAAACAGAAATTAATCCACTTACGTTTAAGGCAATAAAATTTGGCAGTATTGTCTACTTCATCGTTGGAGTAATTTTGTTGTTTATTTCCATATCACTTTTTTACATATCTTCCGTACAAAAAAGTTTTTAATAAGATTCCTGCTAACAAATTTTTTCCTGAAGATTGAAAATTCATATATTATAGGATAAAATACGCGGTTACTATGGCTGGATCACCTGAAACTACTATCGGCTATCTTCATCCTGCTGTTAAACAGGCTTTACAAGCTAATCCCGGAATATTGGAAACCGTATCATCCGATACCAGTGATGAACCTGCTGAAATTGACTGGAGCCATATACCTCTTGGCAGACTGGAAATGGCACCGGTTGAGCATGATCCCGACGGCTTCCAGACGGCTTTGCATGAAGCTACGCATTTTTTGGCAGCACGCGTAGAGGGCGTCAGAGTCAAAAGAGTAACGATTGTTCCTAATCCACAAGCCGGATATAAAGGCTGTACAGAACTCGGGTATGCGCCTCCGGACAAATTTCAGGTAATTGCCGCAGCAAGCAGGATAAACTTGAAAGGTTACACGCCGAGAGGCTTCGGGGGAGATATGGCTTCAATTGCTATGGTGGATTGGAAGAAAGGAAGAAATCCCGGAAGTTCCATTCCTTTCAAAATCATGTCCGCACAGAATTCTCTTCTCTCCGCCTATAGCCCGGATATGATCTCGAAAGTGGCACATATAATCTTCACTCTAAAAGACGTATCGGAATCAAAATTAAACGAAGTGGTGGAAAGAGCCAGATGGGAACTTCACTTAGGCAAAGATCCGTTTAAACTGATACCAAAAGATGAAAAGGGTTCTACCCGTATCGAATATTATGATACCTTTGCTTTGGTCACGTCAAAGCCTCCGGATGGACATTCGGAAAAGAAATTTATAATCTGCTTGCACTGTGGGGAAATTTCAGGACACTCACAAAATTGTATTTTTGCCAAATCCATGACCCAAGAATTACCTCAATCCACCATATACATAGATTCGGCAAAACAAATAGATCCGAAGGATATTACCCCCAGTCAGGATAAACCCATTTTTGAAGCATCGCGCCGAGCAGGCAGTCTGCAAATCCATGACGAGGAAGGACGATTAAAAGAAAAAGGGGTTATCTTTTATTATACTCCGGTAAATTAACTCACGAAATCAGTCTTTTTTCCGCTTTCTCTATAACCACCATCAGTTCCTTATAGAAGAATGTCCTTAGCTCGGGAGCATGCTCCGCTACCCTTTTTTGCAGCTCGGAGATCTTGAAAATCGGGACCAGGAAAAGCTTTCTTAAATTGATTTTTCCATCCTGCTCCAGAATATGATCCATCTTCAGAATCATTTTCAGCTTGACGCTGTTTACTATCCACGACTCAATATCCTCACGGTCTTTTGAGGATAAAATGGCCATCTTGGTCTCCAGAATTTTTCCCAGAATAATATTTTGGTTTGTATTTTGCATATTGTCAAAATCAAAAAAGGACAGTCCTTCTAAGGACTGTCCTTAAAAAGAAATATATGAAAATAGATAATTAACCAGCTAAAATACCATAAATGAGCAAATTATGCAAATATTTGAATTATATTCATATTAAGATATAATCAAGGCATGATCTTTATCATTTTCCATGGATCATTTGGCTCGCCGGAAGGAAACTGGTTTCCGGAGCTTAAAGAACAGCTTGAAGCGCTTGGACAAACAGTGCTCTCTCCTCAATTCCCTGTTGAAGACTATGACGTTATTACTAAAAAAGGCCCAAACCAAAAACTTCATAACCAGAACCTTGAAAACTGGCTTGAATTTTTTTCAAAAAATATCCTTCCAAAGTTAAAAAAGTCAGAGAAAATATGTTTCATCGGACATTCAATTGGACCTATCTTTATCCTTCATGCAGTAAACAAATTCCATATTGCCCTTGACTCAGCAATATTCGTCTCACCGTTTATGGAACCTTCCACAAAAGACACACCATGGCAATACCAATTAGTCAATTCCAGTTTCTACAAAACGGATTTTGACTTTAACAAACTTAAAAAGCTTATCCCCGTTTCCTACGTTCTTTATTCAGACAATGATCCTTATGTCCCAAAAAAATATTCAATTGATTTTGCCCAAAAACTTGAAAGTTCCACTATCATGGTCAAACAGGCAGGACATTTAAACAGCGAAGTAAACCTGAATGAATTTCCGCTTGTCTTGGAGCTGTGCAAAACAAGACTAAATTTGTCACTTTATCAGAAATATTTATCCTACAGAAACAGATTATTATCGCCTGTTTCGATGAGGGTAAAACACGAAGAAATAATATATATGAATCCTCAGGAAGGCTATGATGAAGGGATTTTCCATTTCAGGAACCTCAAAAAGGGGGGCTTCTGTACACTGTATACCGAACTTGATTACTGGAATTCTGAATCAAAATACATGGAAGAAGCAAGAAGGTGTGTAAAAAGGACGGGAAATTTAACCCGCGTAATGATACTGGATAATAAAGAAGATCTTAAAAAAGACATAGTCATAAAGCAGATGGAACTTGATATAAAAGCCGGAATAAAAGTCCTCTATTGTTTGTATGAAGATATCAAAAATGAGGTTTCTGAACCGGATTTCGGAATCTGGGACGACGATTATGTTTGTATTGTCGGGTTTGACAAGGCCAAAAAGGTAAACGAAGTCAAACTATCCTCCAGAAAAGCTGATCTCGAGAAAGCTAAGAAGTGGGAAAAATATATCCTCTCAAAAGCAAGGGTATTATAAATTATTCCTCTTTTCCTGAAGAAAAATGTAACTAAATCAGTCAAGTAAGGTATTGTCTCATTACCACTCGTCCTCACTCCGGAAAACTGATAAAATTAGCTTGTGAGAATTCTTGACAGTTCTAAAAAAATAATCCCCTTTTTGTTACTCGCTCTTCTTTCGGTAACCCTGATCTACGAATCAATGGCCGACACCCCTACTTATGATGAACCGGCCAATATGGCAGCCTCATATGCTTACGTCTACAGGAATGACTACCGGCTTTATCCTGACAACCCGCCTCTGGTAAAAATTCTTGCAGGTCTATCTCTTTTGCCTATAGCAGGTAAAATGAATTTTCCCAGTCAATTGCCAATCTATAACGATCCTACCCAATTTGATCTTTACAAATTCGGAACTGAATTTCTTTATAGAAGCGGTAATCCTACAAGAGAAATAATT
>PFMK01000006.1 GCA_002785215.1 Candidatus Gottesmanbacteria bacterium CG_4_10_14_0_8_um_filter_37_24
CGAAGGAGAGTCGAAGGGTAATGCTTCGGCGGATTTCGCTCGCCGAAGAATTTGAGGATACCACGGGCGTAAGCCCGTGGAGCTTCATTACGTTTATCAATATAAATATATATAAAATAAGACGAATAAAAAATAACCGGCACTTCTAATCCGATCAGAGGATGAAGATAAGTAGAAAGTGAAAACAGAATGGCACTAAGTATATAATTTTCCTTCAGAACAAATACAAAAGCTGTTAAGACCAAACCGAAGGCCAGTCTTGAAGGATCAAAATCCCGTCCGATGAGATCATTGCTTCCAAGTGTATATTTTTGGCCAAATAAAATGAAAATTGTCGTTAAGATCGAAATAAATGTAGATTTAAACAGTCTTTTTGCGACGAAATAACTTGAAAAAGTGATCAGCGAAACCATAATTAGATAATTGATGAAGTAGGCCAAAGGTAAACTCAAGAATTTCCCTATAATCCCAATGTATAAAATATAGAAATATCTTGGAGAAAACTGGGTATTTAAATTAATACTCCAATCTTGGATCAGATATTTTGAATTTAGAAAGCGTAAAATCAAAGGTATCTGTTCGAATTGATTATGTTGTACATATACGTATTTGATTAGAAAAGGATAACTAAGTATTATTAAAATAAGTATAAAAAATATTTTTGCTGATTTCATCAATATTTATTATATCAATAAGATAAATGAAACAATATATAAGAAAAAATATCGCCAGTATTTCGGTAATTTTCATTATTTTGGTAACAGGTATAATCTATTCATATATTTCTGTAACTAGCCATATTCATTTTCAGACATTTGGATGGGATCTAGGATATTTTGATCAGTTGATTTGGAAAATAAGTAAAGGAGTATATCCTTACAGTACCTTATCAGAGGTAAATATTCTTGCTGGACATTTTGCTCCAATACTTTTTCTTTTCGCTCCATTATATTGGATTTGGTCAGATCCTAGAATGCTTTTAATTTCTCAGGCGTTCTTAGTAGTTTTTGCGGCCTATCCCTTATATATTATCTGTAGGGATAAGATAAAAAATTTCCCCTTTTGTTTAGCCGTAGTTTTTTCATACCTCTTTTTTATAGGTACTCAATGGACTATTTTGAATGAATTTCATGAGGTAGCGGTTGTTCCACTTTTACTGTCTCTTCTATTTTATGCTTTGGAAAAAGAAAAAAAACTACTTTTATGGATTTGTATTATCGGACTTCTGTTTACCAAAGAGGAACTTGCGTTATTAGTAGCCGCAATTGGTTTAACGATTTATTTCCACTTCAAAAAAAAAGAGGGAATATATTTATTTATTTTTTCTTTTATCTTTTTTTTCTTTCTGACTAATTTTTTTATGCCGTTTATCTCTGAGAAGGGTACATATTATCATCCGCATTTAAGCAGCAGCGCAAAAACTCCATCAGAATTTACGTTAAAATTGATCTCTGACCCATCTTTTGCATTGACGAGCATGGTGAATCCGCCAGAAAAAATTCAGACTCTTTTATCCAGTTTATTATCTTTTTCCCTACTACCTTTTTTTGCGCCAATTTCAATTTTGATCCCCGTAGTTGAACAGTTTTTAATGAGATTTTTGTATACCGGACCGCAAATTACCGTATGGCAAAATATAAATCATCATGCAGCTCCGGTTTCAATTCTTTTACCCCTTGCCAGTATATATGCAACCAAAAGATTGGTCGACAAAAAGAATCTAAACAGAGCCAGGTTATTAGCGTTTTTAACTATAGTTTTGTTTATTTCATCTATTATTCAAGATATATATTTTAAAGCTCCGGTACATTCAATTTTCAAGAAACAGCTTTATGAAACTTTACCTTGGATGTATGATAACTTTGAAGTATTAAAATTTGTACCACAAAATGTTGCATTTGCTACCCAGAACAGTTTATTTCCCCATGTATCCCAAAGAAATGAAATCTATTTGTTGCCTGAAATAAAAAACGCAAAATATATATTTGTCGATTTACATGATGGACCTAATAAATTTTCACCTCTATCATATGAAGAGATGAAAATATTCATAGATAAATTATCAAAGGATTATTCTGTAGTTTATAAAAAGGGTGATGCAATACTATTTAAGAAAGATTAAGTGGTTCTTCTTATTTTTATATAATTTTGCTTCGACTCTAACAGAATAGTAAAATACAAATAATGGTATCAATAATAATACCTTTTTATAATGAAGAGTCAATCTTAAATTGTCTTTTTTCATTAATAAAGCAAAGTTATTCACCGCTTGAAATAATATTAGTAAATGATGGTTCAGAAAATATCGCTTCTCTCAAATCTCAAATCTCAGATCTGAAGAGTAAAGGAATATTAATTCGGTTATTAAACCAAAATCATCAGGGACCGGCTAAAGCCAGGAATTTGGGAGCAGGTAGGGCTACGGGAGATATTCTTGTATTTGTAGATGCAGATATGGAGTTTGATGGTGATTTTATTTACGATTTAGTTACCCCTATTAAGGAAGGTAGGACGATTGGTACATTTAGCAAAGAAGAATATTTGCAGAATAAAGATAATATCTGGGCTGTTTGCTGGAATGTGAATCGGTACCTGACTAACGGATGGCAAATAGACGACCAAGTATACGAAAGAGTCTTACCGATTTATTATCCGGATAAACAGGTAGTGTTTCGTGCAATATTAAAAAAGCAGTTTGATAAAATAGGAGGTTTTGATAATACCGGCTACACTGATGACTGGACATTGTCACGAAAATTAAATAAAGAGGCAACAGCCGTAAAAGGCGCTAGGTATTGCCATCGGAATCCTGATTCACTTGGGGAAATATATTTACAATCGAAATGGATTGGTAAAAGTGAATATTTAACACGAAACATTACTCGTAAAATATTTAATCTATTTCGTTATTCATTTCCCATATCTTTATCGGTTGGTTTATTTATTAGTTTAAAATATAAAATACCCCAATTTGTCATATTTAAAATTATTTATGATTTTGGAATTTCAGTTTCAATATATAAATCATTAATAAATATAGGAAAATTATATAAGTAATGATATATATAATTCTGTTCATTTCTTTAATTTTTAGGCTTATCAATCTAAACCAAAGTTTTTGGCTTGATGAAGCAATTTCCGCCCTTACAGCTAAAGCCTCATTTCCTTATCAGTGGTATGGTATTGCAGGCGATTTCCAGCCTCCATTATATTATCTAATTCTACATCTTTTCATGAAATTAAATATTTGGAATGAATGGTTCTTGCGTATACCATCAGTATTATTCGGAGTATTTACTGTATATATTATTTATTTAATTGCAAACAAACTATTTAATAAAAAGACAGCTTTAATAAGTTCATTATTACTTGCGATATCTCAATTTCATATTTACTATTCGCAGGAACTGAGGATGTATTCATTATTAGCACTGCTAACTACTTTATCAATGTGGTTTTATATTAAGAAACAATGGATAAGATATATTTTCGCAGGAATAATTGGCGCTTATTCAAGTTATATGTACTTTTTCATTTTTTTTCCGCAAATGTTATGGATTTTATTATTCAGGAATAGAAAAAATATGTATCCTTGGATAATGTCAATGGTAATAATTTTATTGTCATATTTACCATGGTTACCGAATTTATTAAAGCAGTTAGAAACAAGTAGAATGATATTATCCAACTTACCTCAATGGCGGGATTTATCTACTTTGCCGCTGTGGAAGTTATTTCCTCAGATTTTTATCAAGTTCACTTTTGGTAGAATTAGTTTTGACAATAAATTTCTATACGGTTTAATATTCCTGATTCTCGTATTAATCTTTGGATATATATTAACTTCAATAAAAAAAGATCTGGATAAAAAATTATTTTTTGTGATTAATTGGTTTTTAATTCCACTAATTATTATCTGTATCGTTAATTTATTTGTACCCATTGCCAATGTTTGGCGTTTGATATTTCTTCTTCCTCCATTTTTAATTATTATTTCAAGATTGATAGATCTGCATAAATATAGTTTTTTATTTCTAATATTGGTAGTGTTAATCAGTCTAACTGCTAACTTTTTCTACTTTTTGAATGAGAAATATCAAAGGGAAAACTGGAGAGGTTTAGTAAGTGAATTAGATACAAATAATGACCCCGTGATTTTTACAGTAGAGAATGGTTTCGCTCCTTATACATGGTATAGTAAAAAGAAAAAGGTGATATGTGGTCCTTTAACTCTGGATAAATGTACAAAGAGTAATAATTTCTATTATATTTCCTATTTAAAAGACATATTTGATAAAGACAATAAAGTGCAACAAACTTTAAGCAGTCGTTATCTATTGGTGGATATAAAGAATTACCAGGGTGTTGGTTTCGTATATCATTATGAAAATAGCTATTGATATTTCTCAAATTGTTTACAATGGTACTGGAGTAGCAAATTATACAGAATATCTAGTCAAGAATTTGATTAAATATGATCATAAAAATCAATATATTCTTTTCGGTTTTTCATTAAGAAAGTTGCATATTCTAAAAGCTTTTATTAGAGACATTAAAAAAGATAACGATAATTTCGAGTATAAGTTATTCCCAATACCGCAATCTATTTTAACCAAATTATGGAATAAGGTACATAAATTTAATCTGGAGAACCTTATAAATAATGTTGATCTTATTCATTCTTCAGATTGGATACAACCGCGTTCAAAAGCCAAGAAAATTACTACGGTTCATGATCTAGTAGTATATAAATATCCCGAATTCTCCCATCCAAAAATTATTGAGAATCAAAAAAACAGACTGTATTGGGTGAAGAAAGAGTGTGATATGGTAATTGCAGATTCCGTTTCGACCAGAAACGATTTAATAAGCGTTTTGAAATTTAATCCCTCAAAAATTGAAGTGGTATATCCAGGATTAGCAGAAGAATTCAAACCAGCCACGATAGAAGAGAAAAATAGGGTAAAATATAAGTATAATCTTCAAGATGATTATATTTTGGCGGTTGGCACATTGGAACCAAGGAAAAACATCAAAGCAATAATAAATTCCTTTAACAAATTATTAGCCAATCAGTTAATCATATCTAGAAAAAAACCTATAGAATTGATTATCGTTGGTAAGCAGGGTTGGAATTTTCAAATCCATAATTCTAGATATATTCGTATGTTGGGTTATGTCGGAAAACAGGATTTACCCGCATTGTATTCAGCGGCATCATTATTTGTTTATCCGTCATTTTATGAGGGTTTTGGTTTGCCAGTTCTGGAGGCGATGTCTTGTGGTTGTCCTGTTATTACTTCTAATAGAGGTAGCTTAAGGGAGGTGTCCGGTCAGGCGGCATTATTTGTAGATCCGGATTTGCATGATGATATTCTTGATAAGATGATAAAACTAATTATCGATAAAGATTTGAAATTTAATCTGATTACAGAAGGATTTAAAAGATCAAGAATGTATAATTGGAAAAAAGCCGTTTCAAAAATGATTGATATTTATGAGAGTGTTGTTAGAACAGAAAAGTATACCAATGATTAAACTGAACAACAAAAGTGATAAATATATTTTTTTAGTATTATTAATTTTTATCATAATAAATATTAGTTTCTATCTTTTTCAGAAAAGGGATTACTTCATCCAACCGTTTGATATGGAAAAATATGATGTAATATATGAACATTCACAATATAATGTTGGGAAGAATGAATTTGTTGAATATATAGATGATCCGGAATTATATTCTTTGGCCGGAATAAAATATATCAGGTTTGAAGATCCTTCCACAATAAATTTCGAACTCCAGCCATTAACTAAATACCTTTTCGGGCTATCAATATTGATTTTTAAAAATGCAATAATCATTCAAATCATTATCGGGTTACTACTGCTTTTTATTACATTTAAAATCTCGTCATGTATTTTCCCATACAAATCATTGTCGATTATTCCATCACTACTACTTAGTATAGATTTATTATTTAAAGAACAACTTGTCAGATCATACTTAGATTTATTCCAAACCCTATCGATACAGACTTGTTTTTTATTCATATTTCTTTCTTTAAAAAATCTCAAATATTTACCGGTAGTTTCTGTTTTATTAGGAATTATTGCTTTAAGTAAGTCGTTTTTCGTTGGGCTTATCGTATATATTACTTTATTAGTCTATATTTTACTAATTAAAAGAAAAATTATAAGGAAATTTTTGGTAAACAGTGTATGGTCTGTTTTGGTCTATTTTTTCGGATATATAATATTTTTTTTAAATCACGATTTGAAAGACTTTGTTTTACTTCATATCAATATTATCAAATTATATAGATCTTATGTTCCGGAATACCCTAAGGGGGAGATTTTCAGAATTATTATTAGCGGAAAATGGAAGAAATGGTATGATGATTTCAGTTATAAAAATGTTTCGACTTGGTCAATTTTATGGCCTGCAGGATTGTTATCCACTTTGGCTAGTATATATTTAAACTTTATTAAAAAGAATGAATACATTGCTTTATTTTTGTTATGGATATCATTTTACCTTATTTCAATTTCCTTCAAATTAGTGTTTCCGAGGTACTTGCTGCCCGTACTTCCTAATTTATATATAATATTCGCTTATGTCGTCTTTAATTTATATAAAAAAATAAAAGTATGATTATTGGTATTGATGGTAACGAAGCCAACAATAAATTCAGAGTGGGAGTAGGTAAATATGCATATGAGTTGTTATGGGCTCTTTATCGAAAAATAGACATAAAGAATGAAGATAAAATGTCCTTTCAGATTTATTTGCAAAATACAAAAATGCATGATTTACCTGATGAAAGAGAATGGTGGACTTATGTGAAAATTGGTTCTCCAGGTTGGTGGATTGAAAAGGATTTGATGCCTTATCTATGGTCAAATAAATTACGAAAGAATAAGCCTCCAGATGTTTTTTTGTCTCCAAATCATTATTCACCAATTCCAATTCCCATACCCAGTGTAATATCTATCATGGATTTAGCGTTTCATAAATATCCGTTATATTTTAAAAAATCTGATTTATTTAAACTGAAATATTGGACCTACTTTTCGGTCCATCAGGCAAAAAAAATATTGACAATCAGTCATTTTACTAAAAATGAAATAACAAAATATTATAATATTGATAAGTCAAAAATAGAAGTAACCTATTTGGGTATCGATAAGGTAAAATTTAATAAATACGTTAAGGATAAAAAAGATGAGATAAAAAAACTTGAAATTAAATATGGCATGAAAGGACCTTATTTGCTTTTTATAGGTACTGCTCAACCGAGAAAGAATCTAATCCGATTGATTGAAGCTTTTCATGAATTTATTAAAAATCATGAAGATATTAAATTAGTGATAGCGGGAATGATCAGTGAAGGGAGAGGAGGATGGATGTATGATAGTACGTTCAAGATAATTTCGGATTTGGATCTCAAAGATAGGATAATTATGACAGGATATATTTCGGACAAAGATCTTCCTATATTAATAGGCGGATGTAAGGCATTGCTAATGCCAAGTTTATATGAAGGTTTCGGATTGCCAGTAATTGAGGCAATGTCGATAGGAATTCCAGTTGTGATAAGCAAAAATAGTAGTTTGGAAGAAATTGGAGGCAAAGTGGCAATTTATATAGACAACCCATATAATATTGATAGTATTGTCACCTCTTTAGATAAATTGATATCACTAGGTAAGAATGAACTAAACCGTAAGATTGATGAAGGTTATAAATGGGTTCGGCAATTTAACTGGGATAATACAGCAAAAAAGACACTGACAGTATTGAATGCTTTTAAACAATAATTATGTATCAAGACAAACAAGGAATGAAATTAACTCCTGATATGATTATAAGAAAAGTCGGGATTAGACTATCAAATTATCTTCTTGATTTTACTTTGATGTTTTTATATTTAGTAGGATACGTTCCAAGTCACCATCTTAGACGGTGTATATATCGACTCTTCGGAATAAAAATTGGTCATGGAAGTACAATACATACATTTTTACGCCTTTTTAATCCTAAAGGAATTTCGATAGGAGATGATAGTATTGTCGGCGATCATGTATTCTTAGACGGTAGATCAACTCTTAAGATAGGAAACCATGTGGCTATAGCATCTTCAGTTTATATATATAACTCACAACATGACGTAGACAGTGATGATTTTCATGCTGTATGTAAAGATGTCATTATTGATGACTATGTTTTTATAGGACCCAGAGTAATAATTTTACCCGGAGTACATATAGGTAAAGGAGCAGTTGTGGCTGCAGGAGCAGTGGTGACAAAGGATGTTGTCCCCTTTACTATAGTTGGTGGCGTACCAGCAATTTATATTCGTGAAAGAGTAAATAAAGCTCCTCATTACAGACTAGGAAGAGCAAGATTGTTTCAATAGCTTTTATTCAAAATCAATAAAATATCTCAATCAATAATGGAATTAAGTATTATTATAACTAATTTTAACACTTCCTCGTTGCTTCTTAGATGTCTAGACAGTCTTCATAAAGCATTGTCATATGCAAATATTGTTGATAAATCCGAAATCATTGTGGTTGATAATGCGTCAAAAGATGGAAGTGTTAGCAATGTAGAACAATTTTATCCGAAAGTAAAACTTATACGTAATGATAAAAATTATGGATTTGCTAAAGGTAGCAACCAGGGAATAAAAGTAGCAGAAGGAAAATATATCCTGCTTTTGAATAGCGATACACGAATTAATAATGTTTCACTAAGACCATTAACTAACGAAATCAGAAGAGATAATAGATTGGGAGTGGTTGGTGGAAAATTATTAAATGAAGATGGTTCGATTCAACCTTCATGTGGGTATTTTCCTGATTTATGGAAAGTCTTTATTTGGATGTTTTTTATAGATGACATACCATTTATTCAATCAATTATTCATTCATATCATGTGGAAGACAAATCATTTTATCAAAAAAAACGCTATATTGATTGGGTAACAGGTGCATGTTTTATGACAACCAAAGAAGTTATTCAGGATGTGGGTTTAATTGATGAAAAGATATTTATGTATGGGGAAGAAATGGAATGGTGTTACAGAATCAAAAAGAAAGGTTATAAAATCCTTTATACTCCAGAGTCGGAAATATATCATGTTAAGGGAGCATCATCGTCAATCCAACAAGCTGCAGGTATAATAGAGGAGTTACATTCGCTAATCTATTTTTATCAAACTCATAAATCTCTCTTGCAGACATTCATTCTTAAAGTGTTGTTGTTTTTAGGAGTTTTGCTGCGGATTGTCGTATTTGGTATAATCGGTAGACATTCCGAAAGGATTGATATTTATGTTAAAGCTATTAAGATGGTTAGATAATTATTTACTCTCACTTTTTGCGGGTTTCCTAATTATTTTTATACCTCTATATCCTAAACTACCTCTTTTAGATGCTTTACCGGGGTATATTGTAAGAGTCAGACTTGAGGATTTCGTAGTGAGTTTTTGTATCCTTTTGTGGTGCCTACAATTTCTACGAGGAAGGATTAACTTAACCAAGAATGTGCTATTTAAACCAATTATTGCTTATATAATTATTGGTTTCTTATCTGTTATTTCTGCAATATTCGTTACTCAGACAGTTCCATTTGAAATGATACACGTCGGAAAAACAATACTGCATTACCTCAGAAGAATCGAATATTTTTCCCTCTTTTTTATTTTTTACTCAACAGTTAACAATTTCAAAATACTTAAAATATATATTTCTATATTTATATTTACCGTTCTTTGTGTAGCTATATACGGTTTTGGCCAAAAATATCTCTATTGGCCGGCTTTTTCGACAATGAATCGGGAATTTTCTAAAGGATGGATGCTATATCTTACAGAGCATGCCAGGGTTCTTTCCACCTTTGGCGGGCATTATGATTTAGCTGCTTTTATGATGATGGCTTTAGTTATGCTATGGAGTATTTTTTTTGCGATTCCAAAATGGTATTTGAAAGGCATAGTGTTTATTATTATTGCAGCTGCTTTCTGGACGTTAATACTAACAGCTTCCAGAACTTCCTTTATTGCTTATATTGTCGGAATTACTTTTTTGTTCTTTCTTTGGTCGTATAAAAAGGGTATAAAATGGGCAGCATCCAGATGGATTATTGTAACAATCATATCTATTGTCGTAATGCTTTCATTTGGAGATTTGTCAGAGCGTTTTACTAAATTGTTAAAAGTTGATCAAAGATTAGCAAATATTAAATCTCTTATAATGTCACCAATAGGAACACCACCAACTGAAAGGGCACTGTTCCTTGAAAACAATCCAAAATTAGCACTTTCCGAAATTACTTCAAAGAGCGATCAGCCACCATCATTCCTAAACCGTCCAAGTGATGTTTTTCAAGATGATCCGCTGAAAATACCAACGGCTGGTGGTGTATTGATAACAGTACCTAGGACATATTCAAAGAACGCTTTCATGTATGATTTATCAACGGCAATAAGGTTTGATGCATTATGGCCGCGAGCAATTAGTGGTTTTAAACGTAATCCTATTTTTGGAAGCGGTTATTCGACATTAAATAAAATTCAGGTAAATGAATTTACCGAAGCCGAATCCACAGACAATGATTATCTAAGATCATTGGGTGAAACTGGATTATTAGGTTTCATTTCTTTTTTTGGAACTTTGGTATTCGCTCTCTATTTTATCTGGCGAAATCTAGATGTTATTAAAGATCCCTTATTATATAGTTTGACTATTGGTTTAGGTGGTCTTCTCGTTGGATTATTGACAAATGCAGTCTACATAGATGTATTTGAGTCTTCCAAAGTAGCCTTCAGTTTTTGGTCCTTAACCGGTTTTATATTTGCCGGAATAAGCTTATCAAGAAAGAATGTCAGTAATGATATTCCCTTACCCACAATTCCGGGATTTAACGAATTTTTAAAAAGTACCATATCAAAAATAAAGAAATTTATTAAAAGTGATACTTTCAAAATATTACTAATACTGATTTTAGCTTTATATTTACGCATGTATAAAATTCATACTCCTCTGGCTGATTGGCACTCATGGAGACAAGCAGATACATCCGCTGTGACTCGAAATTATGTAAAACAAGGTCTTAATATATTATTTCCTACCTATGATGATCTTTCCAATGTAGCTTCAGGAAAAGATAATCCGAAAGGATTAAGATTTGTCGAATTTCCTTTATATAATATCGCTAGTGTCATTATAGATAAGATCGTAGTAGGTTATAATGTTGAATTCACAGGTAGACTGACTTCTATTCTAGCGTCTTTAGGAACCTTAATATTTATATATAAAATCTGCAAAAAATATCTAGGAAGCTCTGGTGCAGTATTATCATCACTTTTTTTCGCCGTACTGCCTTATAATATTTTTTATAATCGAGTAATACTCCCGGAGCCTTTCATGGTTTTTACCTCACTTGGCATGATATATTTCATAGATAAGTGGATTGATGAAAAAAACTCTACTCATGTGATAAATAATAAAATTATTAATGCACTGAAAATAAATACCTATCTTTTTATTGCCTTATTATTTTCTATTTCATCCATTCTAGTAAAACCTTTCGCAGGGTTTTTGTTTTTACCAATGATATATATATGGTTGAAGAGAAATGGTTATTCATATAAATCCGTCTTATCCTTAATAATATTTATTGCAATTAGCATATGTCCTTTTATCTTATGGCGATATTGGATGAGTCATTTTCCGGAAGGTATTCCAGCAAATACATGGCTTTTTAATGGTGACGGGATAAGATTTAAAGGAGCATTTTTTTATTGGATTTTTGCTGATAGGCTATCGAGATTAATTCTGGGTTACTGGGGTTTACCACTCTTCATCATGGGACTTATACATAAAGATAAAAAAGAAAATTGGTTTTTTCACATTTGGCTACTTAGTATGCTTTTGTATGTCTGTGTGGTCGCTACAGGAAATGTGAGGCATGATTATTACCAAATAATTACAATTCCCATAATTACAATTTTTCTAGCTAAAGGTGTAATCAATTTATTTATACTGGCCGGTTATTTTAGATCAAAAATTACCATATATTTTATTACATTATTATTGATAATTTTCATGGAAATGTTTGGTTGGTATCATATAAGAGATTATTATAATATTAATCATCCTGAGATAGTTGAAGCGGGAAATGCGGTTGAAAGGAAAACCCACGATAAAGCCCTTGTTATTGCTCCATATAACGGTGATACCGCTTTCTTATATCAGACAAAAAGAGCCGGATGGCCAGTAATTGAGAAGTCGATAGATGATATGATCAAGATGGGAGCGGATTATTATGTAAGTGTAAATTATGACGACTTAACAAAGGATCTATTATCTCAAACTTTAACGAAAGACCCACAAAAACAGAAATATAAACTGATAGAAATGACTGATAAATATGTAATTATCCAACTAGTACCGGATAAAGATTTACCCAAATAAATCATGTATGAAAATACTCATGCTAACGCCCTATTTACCTTATCCACTTTATTCAGGAGGACAGATAAGAAGTTATAATTTACTTAAAAATCTGTCGAAGAAACATCAAATTGTATTATTTTCATTCATCAGAGATAAATCAGAGGAAAAATATATTACAGATTTGAAAAAGTACTGTATAGATGTAAAAGTATTTTTAAAGAGGCCACCATGGTCATTAAAAAGTCTTTTTCTTGCAGGTGTCAGCGTTTACCCATTGGTTGTATGCATGTATCTAAAAAAACAATTAAGGGATGAAATTGAATATATAACAAATAAGCAACATTTCGATCTTATTCACGCAGAAACATTCTATGTTATGCCAAATATTCCCCCTAATAATATTCCTACGATTCTCGCTGAACAGACAATAGAGTATATGGTTTATCAGCATTATACAGAGAAGGTTAAGTTTGCTCCACTAAAACTGCTGATGGATTTAGATGTTCATAAAATTCGATATTGGGAAAAAAAGTATTGGCATAAAGCAACCAGAGTTGTGGCTATGTCTGAAGCTGATAAGAATGTCATGCAACAACTTATACCAAATTTGGATGTTAATTTAGTACCAAATGGAGTGGATCTTGATTTTTTTCCTGAAAAAAAAACCAGTTCTTCCTATTCCAATATAAACAAAACAGTACTTTTCGTAGGGAATTTTAAATGGTTGCAAAATCGCGAAGCAGTATCAATTATGGTAAAGGAAATCTGGCCCAAAATTATAAATAAATTACCCAAAGCCAAACTATGGATTGTAGGAAAATATCCCACAAAAGATATTATCAAGTTTGCGTCAGATTCTATAAAAATTTCTTCGGATATTAAGGATATTAGAGGTGTATATAGTTCTTCAGATGTACTTCTTGCTCCAATATACGGACCCGGAGGAACCAGATACAAGATTCTTGAATCTATGGCAACAGGTCTTCCGGTGGTTACAACTCCGACGGGTATAGAAGGAATTGGAGCAAGAGATGAAGTTGATGTGTTAATCAGTGATGATTATGACGATTTAGCATGTAAAACAGTCAAATTATTAACTGATAATATAATGTATCAAAGGCTCTCAAAAAATAGTAGGAACCTAGTGAAACGTAAATTTAATTGGTCCATTATTGCAAACACTATTGATCGAATTTACGAAGAGGCAGCATATGGCAATAAATAAAAAATTATCCGTTATTATTGTAAATTATAATTCTTATCACGTTTTGATAAATTGTCTAAAAACGATATTTCAAACGCAGTACCCAAAACAATTAATAGAAATAATTATAGTAGATAATAATTCCAATGATAAATCCATCAGGCAAATAAGTCTCTTATACCCCAGTGTACATCTGATAATGAACAAGAATAATGTTGGTTTTGCTGCAGCAAACAACCAGGGAATTAGATCTTCAAATGGCAAATACGTTCTAATTTTAAATCCAGACACTTTAGTAAGTCCGGATGTATTTTCCAAATCCATCGAATTTATGGATAATACCCCCGATTCAGGAGCAATGACCTGCAAGGTGGAACTTCCTTCAGGTGAACTTGATGACGCTTGTCATAGAGGATTTCCTAATCCTTGGAATGCCATTTTTCAATTCAGTGGTATATCGAATATTTTTCCATACAGTAGAATATTAAACGGTTATCACCTCGGTTATCAAAATATGAATAAAATTCACGAGATCGATAGCTGTACCGGGGCGTTTATGTTAGTTAGACGTATTGCAGGAGATAAAATTAAGTGGTTTGATGAAGATTTTTTTTGGTACGGAGAAGATATTGATTTTTGTTATAGACTTAAAATGGACAAATGGAAAAATTATTATCTGCCATCAACTAAAATTATTCACTTTAAGGGAGTTTCTAGCGGAATTAAGAAACATACGAGATATCTCTCAAAAGCTACTAAAGCAGAGAGAATAAAAGCTACATGTCATAGGTTTGAAGTGATGAAAATATTCTATAATAAACACTATAAAGAAAAATATCCAAAATTAATTACTAATTTAATTTTGGCAGCAATTAGAATAAAGGAAATGTTTCATTTAATTAAAATAAAAGTTTGAGTAGCGAATAATACATGACTAAATTTCTGAATATTAACATCACATGAGAATAGGTATCGATGCTAGATTATATTCCCAAACAGGAGTTGGACGATACATAAGAAACCTTATTTCCCAGCTTGCTTTTATCGATAAGAAAAATGAATATTTTATCTATTTTCTTTCTGAAGACTACGATAAGTTCCTACTTCCCAATAACAGGTGGCATAAAAAAATCCTAAACGTTAAGTGGCATACAATTAAAGAACAGATATATGTGCCTTTTTATCTTTTAAGAGACAATCTTGATTTAGTACATTTTCCATATTTTAACGTCCCAATTCTTTATCCTAAAAAATATTTATTGACTATTCACGATCTTATTATTGATCATTTTGATACAGGTTCGGCAAGCACGCTTCCGGCAATTTTATATAAGATTAAGCGATTAGGTTATAGAATTACTACAAATATTGGTATCAGAAAAGCATCTTATATTTCGGTAATTTCAGAAACAACTAAAAAAGAAGTTGTTGACCATTATTCAATTAATCCAAGCTTATTAGCAATTACTTATGATGCTATAGATACTAATTTTTTTAATCTTCATAAATCAATCAAACCAATAAATTTCTACAAATTTAAATATATATTATATGTTGGGAATGCTTATCCGCACAAAAATTTAGAGAGGTTTATACTTGCTTTTAAGCAGGTCAGGAGAAAACATAATGTCTCCTTGGTTTTAGCGGGCGATGATTGGTATTTCTATCCTAGACTAAAGCAAATTGTAAAAAATCTTGGTTTGGATAAATCAGTGATATTTTTTGGCAATGCAGATGATAAGCAATTAATAAATTTATACAGTTTTGCCAGATGTCTGGTTTTTCCTTCCCTGATGGAAGGGTTTGGTTTGCCTAATTTAGAAGCAATATTATGCGGTTGTTATCCGATAATTTCAAATATTTCCGTATTTCATGAAATTTGGGGAGATGATTTAATATATCTTGATCCTTATAATATTAACGATATTCAAAATAAAATTATTGACGTTCTTAATTTACCAATGGATGAGTACAAAAAACGAGTTGTTCTTGCACGAAAAAGAATCAATAAATTCAGTTGGCGACAAACTGCCATTGATACACTTAAATTATACCAAAAAATTCTAATTTAGGCCGCATTCACGAGTTCTAGAAAC
>PFMK01000080.1 GCA_002785215.1 Candidatus Gottesmanbacteria bacterium CG_4_10_14_0_8_um_filter_37_24
TTGAATAAATCCCTTGCATCAACCTGACGCAGGTTGATGCAACCATGGCTCATGGTGTGTCCGAAATTATTATGCCAATAAGCCCCGTGTAAACCGTAGTCGCGATAAAAAAACATGACATACGGGACGTTGGGCAAATTATAGGCGTCATTTCCCGATCCTCCGGACATACGTGTTGCTCTTAATTTAGACCAAATATGGAAATTTCCAACAGGAGTTTTCCCCCATCTTCCAGAAGAGATATATGTCTGTAAAATTTTGGTATCATCCTGATAGGCGTATAAAGTCTGTGTTGCCAAATCAACATAGATATGCTTTTCCCCAATGGGTACATTCTGTCCTAGAACTTTCTGTCCACTTTCATCGATAGCAAGACTGATGATCGGAGGGATAACTTTTTGTCCCTGAAACATGCCCGTTGCTCCGTTTTCAATTTTTTCCGTAAGATCGCTTTGGCAAGTCAGGGAATTGGCACAGGGAGCAGACAGCGGAAAAAAGTATCTGCCTCCAGTATAAACGGCAAAACCCATAAAAAGAGAAATAAGGGAAATACGGAAATAATACCATGTTTTTTTACTACCTGATTTAACATATATCTTTTTTCTTTTGATGACGTGTACTTTTCTTGACATCTATATCCAAGTTAATATAAACAGGGAATGGATGCAAGTGGAGCAATAATTTCATGTTTACACACCGCCCGTGTGAATGGGCTGGACGCATCCGGAATATCAACCCTCGGAGTTGATAAGAACTGGACTGACTAGTGTGGACCTATTTTATCCAATTTTAAAAGTATGAAAATCTCTCAAAATGATGCTTAACTATTATGGAGACATTATTCGACCTTAAAAAAATTGCCACAGTAAAACTGTTTTGGTAATATAATAATATTAGCTCTATACCGCATGGTATAGGGCATAAGAATCAGTAATATTCCTATTGATGAGATTCGAATCCGTATAAGGGAGCTGATAGAAATAGTGTAAGAATATTTTCAACTGATAAAAGTTTGTCCGGATCCAGTATATTCATTGACAAATAGCCTATTATTGCTTTATAAGGTAAACAATAAAATGAAACATAAAAAACTCTGGGGACATGCGTTTGACACGGAACCCGAAAAAGCTGTAATCGAATTTACCGCAGGACGCGATGTTATAGGCATACCGCCGGTTGATTTACACCTTCTTCCCTATGATATTATCGGAAATAAAGCCCACTGCGTAATGTTATTCAAGCAGGGAATAATCTCCAATGAAGATGCCAGAATAATACTCAAAGGACTGGATGAGATTGACGAGCTGTCTTTAAGAGGTAAATTTCAATTAGATGTAACAAAAGAAGACGTACATACCAATATTGAATTTTGGCTTATAGAAAAGTATGGTGTCGAAAGTGCCGGCAAACTTCATACTGCACGGTCCAGAAACGACCAGACCAACCTGGATACTAGGCTTTATTTACGAGATCAGGTACGCAATTTTGTATCTGAATTATTAGTTCTAAATGAAACACTTCTCCAGTCAGCGGCAAAATATGACAATGTATTAATGCCGGGTTTCACACACCATCAACACGCAATGATTACCACATTCGGTCATCTCATGCTCATGTTCTCAGCTATGGTTCTAAGAGATGCAAAGCGTTTTACACACTGGTATGACATTCATAACTACAACCCATTAGGCAGTATTGTTTCCTATGGTACGTCTTTTCCTATCGACCGCAATATTACAAGTAAACTCCTGGCATTTGAAGGTCCTGAAGTAAACTCAGTGGATGAAATTACTAACCGTTGGGAAGCTGAAGCGGACTTGGGTTTTGATATCACTATTCTTATGAACCATTTATCCGTGATAGCCCAAACTTTGATACTTTTTGCAACCCCGCAGTTTGGTATGGTAAAAGTCGCCGACAAGTATTCCACTGGAAGCTCTATTATGCCGCAAAAGAAAAATCCTGATGCGCTTGAGGTAATCAAAGGAAAGGCAAGTGTTGCAGCAGGACTTCTTCAAGGACTGATGGGTATGGGAAAAGCAAACTTTATTGGCTATAACAGGGATTCCCAATGGGCGAAATACCTTATTTGCGATCTGGTAAGAGAATGTATTCTTGCCCCTGGTATTGTAAGAGGGGTTATAAAAACCTTGGAGCTTGATCGGGGGAAAATGGAGGAATGGTGCGAAAAGGCATTTATCGGGACGACAACGCTTCTTGAACAGATGGCTTTTCATTACAAACTTCCTTTCAGAAAAACGAAAGTTATTATTGAAAAAGCCGTTAAATATTCAGAAGATAGAAATAAAGTTACCTTTGAATCTGTAAAAAAAGCTCTGGCTGAAGAAGAAGTAGAAATCCCGATAAGAGTACAGCAGGTAGCTCAGTGGCAGGATCCCCGAGTTATTCTAAAGCTTACAAAATCCTTTGGGGGTCCGAGCCCTACAAACATTAAAAAAAGTATAAAGATACTTGAGAAAGATGCGAAAAAACTCTCTTTATGGCTTGAAAAGAAAGAGAAAGAACGTCTCAAGGCAAATTCCATTCTCCAGAGAGAAATTGCTATAATCAATAGGCCGTAAGAAAATAGTCTATCATATTTTCTTATTACAACCCTAGAACTTTTCTTCCGTTTACCGAGGCAATATTTACCAATTGCTTAATTTCGAAAAAACGAGTAGCTGCCATCATTAGACGAAGCTCGGTCCACATATCTCCGTCAATATGTGGCAAATAAATATCACAAATATTATCTACTCCCAAAGCAATAGTAATTCCCGCAGGTACCATCTCATCAACCGGAGTGATAGCATTATGTGTAGGAACAAGGTCCTCTGAGCGTTTACTATCGATCCATGCTGTTGGACAACATATCATCATGACTCTCGCATCTTTCATGGATTTATACAACTTTTTCCTGTACTCTTTCGGATGGACCGCAACAGATATGCCATGAATACCAACCACTTTTCCCTGCATGCCGTGTTCAACAGTTTTTTTAACTAAAAGTTCCGTTTCTTTTTCTATAACGAGATTCTGCTGATCAACATGCACGTGGGCCATCTTCTTCATTCTTTTAGCTGTTGTAAGCAACACATCCAGATGTTCATCTTCTCTGCCTTTATCCTTTCCCGGAAGACCACCTATAATATCTACAAACTCAGCTCCAATATCAAACCACTCTCTTGCTTTTTTATCTAATACACCTTTGAGAACTTGATTGATGAATTTAATCCGGATATCTTTTTTATACTTCTCCCGTATTCTGTCAGCAGCTTTGATTGCTTTATCCCCGATGACTTCATCTACATCAATAAATGTCCCTAAAGCAGTTACGCCCTGCTGCAGCATGTTTTCAACTGCTTGCGCCATCCTGTCGTACACATCACTTACTGTCGAGTTGCGTTTTATTTCATCAACTAAGCCCCATTTTACAGAAAGGGGAGATTGGTACAATTTAAAATTTTGGGGAGTAAGGGTATAAGCCCTGTCTATATGAGCATGAGTATTTACCCATCCGCCATTTTTCATTATCAGTTTTATAATATGCTTCTTTACGTCGAAGTACTGTACTTTTTTCTGCGGCATACTTGTAATAGATTATACCCTTCTTACTCCGGTTTGCAACCCGATAGGGTGAAAAAGCGGATTAGAAGGGTATATACTGAGTAACTCAGTTGTAAACCAGAGTTACGTGAGCATAACTGATGATATTTGGATTGTCAATTAATGTATGGAACATTTGCTATTGGGACATTTGCTATAACTTGCTTTATAATACTTTATTTTTTTATTCATTTTTAAGGCCTGCTATCTGTAGCTTTAGCGAAAGATAGTACCACCAACTGGACGCTATTAGAACCTGTTTTTTAAATCAAACCCAAACATATCACTTCAATACTTGCGTGTAACGATTACACTAAAAGGCCACCGGGGGGGGCCTTATTATAACCTCTTGGGACTCCTTGGCGCATCACGTGGCGGAGTAAAGCAGTAGATAGCTCCAGTTATGTTTAATGAAATATAACCAGAAGTCAAAAAATTGACAAACTGTTTGATGTAGGAGTATTATTCAGGAAATAAGTAAAATATATATGAAAATTAAGATGAAGTTTATTTCTGCAGTAATTGGATCATTCCTGATTTTATCCCTTTCAGCTACCACAGTATCAGCCGCTAATAATTCTACTTTTATCCCTCAAAATATATTTGATAAGTTTTTCAAATCAGTAAAACAGGGCGCAACAAGGGGCAACAGGCGCTACTGGGAAACAAGGTCCTGTTGGAGCTACAGGTCCTATGGGAATTACAGGACCTCAGGGACCGATAGGATATACAGGATTACAGGGTCCATCTGGTCTAAATGGACCTACAGGATCAACTGGAGCAACAGGTACTCAGGGTGAAGTTGGATCAACCGGGGCAACAGGTATTTGGGACCGACAGGAGCCACAGGACCCCAAGGAGCAACTGGAGCTCCTGGATTACTACCTACAGCACAGGAATGGACTCTAATTGATGGTACATACGGCCCCTTGCATCATTCGCCTGATATGGATTTGACAGGTAGACGACTTTTATTCGTAAAAATGACATCAATAGGGACCGGGACTTTAACAATACGTAACGGACCCGATATATATAATCACTGGACTGATCAGGAAACGTTCTATTTAGATTCTAGTAGTATGCAGACTCACCAGTTTGTCGTACCGGTAAAGGATGCAATTTATGGTTTAAGAATTAATGGAAATTTCACAATGAAAATTACAGCCTTCGCTATATAATTTATCAAGACAATTAAATTTCTTATTAATTTAGGTACTTTCCCCGTCTTATTTATTCTTTCTTCTTTAATTTAACTCTTCAAGTTGTGTAATGATTACATGGGTAGACCACCTACCCCGGAGGTCTCATTAAAAAAGCTTGGGATTCCTTGGCGCATCAGGGGGACGAGTAAAGTATTATGCTTGTCTAGATGTGTCTAGTTTTAATAACAGATAGGAGTATCACTACCAATATAAAGACTGCTGACAGCTTCATCTCTTGAATTAATTAAATCCTGATAATCAGATCCATCTCCAAAATACTCAAGTGAATGTTTAGCTTGTCTAATAGCAGTTTCATATTCTTCTTGAACTGATTTATATTCTTCTAAACAGTTTTCTAATTCAGAAATTCTATCTTTATCTTTTGAATAAGAGTTATCACTATCACGAGTGTTTGCCAAGAATCCGATTACTATGAAAACAGCTACACATGCGATAATTACAAAGTTTTTCATATTTTTTAATTATAAAAATCCATCATATTTTCCATGATTCCCGTCTTTCGGATAATATTTATCAACCATGATATTACCTCCTATATGGACTAATTCAAATACATATACTTTTTTTCCAACATTAACCCAGCCACCTCCTGTATTATCATAACTTGAACGAGCTTCTTCTACCTCCACACGAAATCCTTTTTCCGCTTTCAATATTGAGCCTAATTTGTATTCTATGACTTTATAACCGAATCCTGCGGTCTTAAAGAGGCGTGGTGATGAATTCTCTAAGTCTAATGCCATAAGAAAAGAGTAAGTATCTGCTTCTTCTTTTGAAGCTGAGGGGGTAAACAATTTAAGAACATCGGAATTTCTTTTTTTCTGTAGATCCTCAAATTTTATCACTAAAGATTTAGCTTCTTCTTCTGGTGTTTGAGGGGTTGAAGAGATTGAACCCGTCTTTATTGGTTTACCTACTACAAATTGACCGTTTTTGAATTCATATCTTACTTCATATTGACTAGAACTAGTAACAAAACCTTGAATTTTGGGTTGTTGTAGCGGTACACTGAT
>PFMK01000037.1 GCA_002785215.1 Candidatus Gottesmanbacteria bacterium CG_4_10_14_0_8_um_filter_37_24
ATTGAAAACACTCTTTTACCCATATTTAAACCATTGAAAATTTTTTAATCTCTCCTATCAAGTATAGCGATCCTGTTACCAGAATCAAATCTCTGGAAGAAACATGGAAAGAAGCATATCTCAACGCTTCAAGAGGACTTTTAATCTTCATTATGTCTATTGCAGGGTCTATTTCTTTTACGATTTTGGAAAGGAGGTTAGGATCATGTGAAACCGTATCGCCTACATCTGTTCTCAATCTATATTGGGTTAAAATAATTCTTTGAGAAATTTTTACCAGTTCTCGCAGAATATCCTTGGCGTTTTTATCACTCTTTATTGCCAGAATTACTGTTATTTTTTTCCCCGGATAGATTACTTTAACTGCCTTTACCAAAGCTTTCATCTTATCCTGATTATGTGCTCCATCAAGGATAACTAATGGTTTTCGGTTATGAATTTCAAATCTAGCAGATACATAGGCATTTCTTAAACCCTGTCTGATCTCACCAATTGTAAATTGATAATTGATAATTGATAATTGCTTTATTGTTTTTATCGCCAAACTTGCATTTCTTATCTGATGTTCTCCGACAAGCCCTGTCTTTAAATTCTGGTATTCACTACTTCCCCGGTAATCAAATACACTACCATTCAAGTCTATCTTCTTTACTTTATACGAAAAGTTTCTATTAAGGAGTAACAATTGAGAATTAGTTTCCGAACATTTACTTCGTACAATTTTCTTTACGGAGGGTTGTGTAACTCCCGTTACAACATGAATGTTTTTTTTAATTATACCTACTTTATCAAGTGCAATTTCTTCCACTGTATTACCCAAGACCTCCGTATGATCAAGACCAACGTTGGTAAGCACAGCAACCAAAGGTTTAACTACGTTGGTGGCATCATACCGACCGCCCAATCCTACTTCAATTACAGCAATATCAACTTTCTGCGTTCTAAAATACAGAAAAGCCATCGCCGTGATAATTTCAAAATAACTTGGCGGACCATACTTAGTATTATCCATCTCCGCAATTAATGGAACTAACAAATTAAGCACACGAATAAAGTTTCTATCAGAAATATCAAGTGTATGAAATATTTTTGAATTTTGAATTGTACTTTTGACTTTTGCATTTTGACTTTTGACTTTCCTTATTATCTTTATCCTCTCATTCACCTTCATAAGATGCGGACTTGTATACAAACCAACCTTATATTCTGTGGCTAGTATCGAGGCGATAAACGTCGCTGTGGAACCCTTTCCCGATGTCCCTCCCACATGGATGGTAGGATAAGAAAGATGAGGAGCTCCTAATATAGACAGCAATTTCTCAATGCGTTTTAATCCAATTAGTCCGGGAAATTTCGCTTGCGGGCGAGGAATATATTTCTCTAAATATATAAGAGCTTCTTCTAATGTAGTCAACATAACGTAAGCATTATAACAAACAAGCGCGGATCAGGCGAAAATTAATTTACCGTTGACAGTAATAATAGATTTGTTAGAATAAGAACTATGAAAAACAAAACACTGGTTTCAATTTTTATTTTCACCTTCGTTGGTTTTATCTCATTACAAATCCCATTCTCCAGAGTACTTGGTTCAAATACTAAATTCACCCTGTTTGACTTTATCGCCCCCTCTTTCGGAGCCGTGTTAGGAAGTGTTCCCGGGATATTCTCCGTATTCTTAATACAAGTTGTAAATATAATTTTACACGGGAAGAATTTTGATTTTGGAGGCATTATCCGCATTTTTCCCACCCTTTTTGCCGTCTTCTACTTTGCTAAAAAAAGAACGGCAAATATTATCGTTCCTTTTTTGGCAATAATAGCCTTTAACTTACATCCGATAGGAAGATCCGCCTGGCAATATTCCATGTTTTGGCTTATCCCGATTGCCTCATACTTCTTCAGAAAAAATCTGTTTATCAGAAGTCTGGGTGCTACTTTCACAGCTCATGCCGTTGGAGGCGCACTGTGGGTCTGGACATTTGGACTAAGTAAAGAAATCTGGCTGAGTCTGATTCCCCAAACAGCAATGGAAAGATTGTTGTTCGCAAGCGGAATTTCTGTCTTTTACCTTCTCATATTGAATACTCTTAGTTTTATCTTCAAAAAAAGGATTTTACCTTTGTTGCCTAACATTGAAAAAAAATATCTCTACGTCTGACCTTCCAGCAATCAACCTTAGTTGAACCTATTCATCACCGTTTCTATCCCTTTTTCAATTGCCATCTTTAATGCCTCATTAGTTTTCTTTACTAATTTCTTGATATCCCCTCCTTCAGTATCTTTAAAAGGAGATAGTACGAATTTCTCTATTTCCCTCCTGTGGAGATTTTTATCTGTGTTATGGTGTAAATCAAGCTTACCTTTACCGATACCCAGTCTAAATCTTGTAAAATCAGGATTACCTAGTTGATTTATTATAGATTCTATTCCATTATGCCCGGCACTTCCCCCACCCTTCCTTATCTTGATCTTCCCTGTAGGCAAATCAATGTCGTCATGTACTACCCAAATTTCTTCAATCTTAATTTTGTAGAAATTTGCTACTGACTTCACTGCACTTCCGGACTGATTCATGTAAGTTTGAGGCTTTATTACTATACAATTGTTTAATTTACAGAGTAAACAGAAGAATTTTTTATCCTTCTTCCAAGCTTTCAGAGAAGGCATCAGGGGCAGTACATCTTTCACATACTTTTCCACCACCATAAAACCGATATTATGTCTGGTATAAGTATATTTATCTCCGGGGTTTCCGAGTCCGACGATTAATTTCATATTTTGTTTTCTAGGAGCCTTATGACTTCTTCATCCGACACTTGAGAAAAATCTTTGTAAAACTGTCCTACGGATATCAAATTATCAGGTATATCCAAAGAAACTATTTCCTCAACTTCTGAACTTAACTTATTATAAACCTCCTTGGCAATCACGGGAATAGCAAGAATAAGTCCGGCCATCCGTTCCTTTTCCCCAACCATCTTTATGCTCTTCATTTGTCTTATGGCGGCCAGTATTGTCGCTCCCGTTGCTATACCGTCATCAACTAATACATATTTCTTGAATTTAATTATTTCTGAGGAAAGGTCATTACCCTGTAGTTTTCTTTCCAGTATTTTTATCGCCTTTTTTTTACTAAGGACCTCATTTGTTAGGTACTCCTTTGAAATGCCGATTTTAGATAGTAAATCCCATCGAACTATTTTGCTGCCATCTGAAGATATCGCGCCAATTGCCAACTCCTTATTATGAGGTGCAGATAATTTTTTTACGACTATTGCTATATGGGGGGTATCTAAATGATATGCAATTTGGCTACCGACAACTACTCCTCCCCTTGGAACAGAAAGCACTAACAATTCCTTATCGTTTTTATAAATCTCCAGTTTGTCAGCCAGCAAATTACCAGCTGTAAATCGGTTATTAAATATCATGATTTACTCTTTATTCCAGATATTATTTTCGCTATTTTCAGCGAACCTCTGTCTTTGATTATTTCATCTTTTCAAGTTGTTTCTCTGCCAAATCACCAAAATAAGGAAGTTTGTATTTTTCTCCGTTATAAGCCTTCCACATCAGAAGTAACCACAGTACGAAAGTAACTATCCATATGACAGGAGAAATTAATAGTCCAATTATCCATCCTATAATCGGCACTATTCCGAAAACCAGGAATAATAATGTGATTGCACCGAATAGTAACGTAGACTGCATGGCATGGAAACGGACATAGGCATTTTTCTTCTGAGTTATAAGAAGAATAAGACCTGTAATCCACCATCCTAAATAAGCTATCACTCCTAACATTTTTTCATCAGGATACTCTTTATCTGCCATTTTTTCACCTCCCTACTTTAAATATTTTATAAGTATGTTTAGATCAAGCATAACACCAATAAAAATTCATAGTCAACAACACTTATGCGTGATTATTTTATTGATACACCTGAAAAAAAATCTGTTTCTGGCAGTTCTGGTTTAAGATTTTGATAATACTGCAGAATAAAATGGTCGATCTTTGGCTGACGGGAAAATCTACTAAGCAGTGCAGTTACATCTTTCAACTGACTTTCGTGCATCTTCATTGCTCTTTTTTTGTAATCCCAATATTTTTCGTAGTTTATTTTGGTTGTGATTTGGTTTTCTTGGTAACCTTCAGGAAAATAAATAAAATAATTATCTAAGGCCTTTTCCCTGAATTTTACATTCATACAATAATAATATAGTTTCTGAGCTATTTTTGTTTTTAAGTATGCGTAGGTAGTAGTCATGGAAACTGCAATATGGTCAAGATGGCCTGATATTCCCAATCTTTCGTTTGTCAGGATAATCTGAGGTTTAAAAGATATTATCTTCCTGGAAATCTTATCTGCCAATTTATGATAAAGATTATTACACAACTGTCCATCTATAAAATTCAGGAATTCCACGCTTTTAATCCCCAATATTTCCGCAGATCTTAACAATTCCTTCTCTCTCCTTTTTCCTAACTTATTATCCTCAAATTTATTATTTGAAATTTGAAATTTGAAATTTTTTTCGTCTCCGGACTCTCCTCTGGTCGCACAAAGAATGTGAATTTCTACCCCCTCATGGCCGTATTTAGCCATTGTCCCTCCGGGACCGAAAACCTCGTCGTCAGGATGGGCAAAAACAGCTAGTATTTTTTTCATATTAAGAACCTAATTCTATATAGTTTCTTCTCTTTTCCTCCTAAATCATACTTATATCTTTCATTGCCCCGAAGGAAATCGT
This sequence comes from Candidatus Gottesmanbacteria bacterium CG_4_10_14_0_8_um_filter_37_24, assembly GCA_002785215.1. GTDB lineage: Bacteria > Patescibacteriota > Microgenomatia > 2-02-FULL-39-11 > 2-02-FULL-39-11 > CG1-02-37-22. The sequence continues at coordinate 4,756 of PFMK01000037.1, forward strand.
ATTTCTTTTTCCCTTTCTCTATAGCCCTTTTTATGGTATAAGCTTTAAGCAACAATCCCGGCGCCAATTTGTAATACTGCGGATCATAACCGGAATTGTAAAGCAGTACTTCATCTTTGAAGTTAAATAATATTACTACAGCTATATTTTTCCCATCAATTTTTAAAAAACAAAGTTCTAGTTTTTTATTATTCCATAAAGAATTTATCAAATCCCGAAAATATTCTTCCATTCTCGGACTTAAGAATATATTCTTTTTTTCTGAAGACAGCTTCATTAAACGGAATAGATCATCGATATCCGCAGGATTTCCTTCAAAACAGACTTTAAAAGCCTTTGCTTCTTCTAACCGTCTTATTTTTCTTTTAATCTCATGCCTATTGTGTCTATCTAAAGACAATAAATATTCTTCCCATGTTCTTGGTAAATCAATGTTTGGCGCACTGTCAACCTCCTCAATCTTTCCTCCCAGTTTCTTTAATATTTTGTAACTTATCGAATTTCCTCGAATAAAATTACATTCTATCGTGATTTTTGATCCGTCAGCTTGCGGATTGGGATTTGGGAATTGGGACATAATGGTTTCCCACACTTCCTTTTCCTTTCCGGCTGACGCCACAATATCACCAAAATCACTTATTTTCTCATTTCCTACAACGGGCATTATTCCCAAGAAACCAACGGTTTTTTCTCTAAGCTCAAGTGGCGCAAAACCAACTAACTTGTCATTTTCATATATCCCGAGGCTGAAATCCCTGACTTGAAAATGCTTTAAATACAATCTCAACCAGTCAGTGTTCTGAAAAAAAGAAGCAGTAGAATTTCCATCTATATATTTTTCCCAAGAATCAATTTCAGTTAACGGCAAGTGTCTGCATATAAACATATATTGGTATATTATAGATATTTAACTTCCGAAGTAAAATCCATATGGAAAGAAATTAAAAAGGATAGTCCAGGATTACAAGCAAGTTGTCAGAAAAAACTCAGCTGTTCTTTTTCCTCTATTGGCACCTTTTCATCCTTCTTTTTGTCAAACCAAATTTTTACTACTCCAAACACTCCATCGTACCCCGGATCTACAAATATATCTCCGGATCTGACTTTACCGATTGCCTCAGCTGTTTTTTCTCCGGAAATAGCTTTAATTTCATCAAGCGGTTTCTCCAATAAAATGGAAAACTCGCTGCCAAGCTGGTCTGTTAACTTTTTATATTCGCTTTGAACACTCTGGCTTGCTGGAGAAACATTCATCGATTCGCTCAATATCTCAAGAAGTGGCACAAACATAACATATGGAGGCTTCTGAGGGAAAGATTCAGCATAGATACCTTCAAGTACGGTCCCGGGTAATTTTTTCTTTACTATTCTTAATTCCTCCTCTGATCTTCCGGCCAATTCTTCCACCCGTTGCATAACTCCTACTGTCAGTTTCTTCCCACAAACCGGACAAATTGTTCCTTTTGCTTTAGTTTCTGATGGGGATTGTTTAATGTTGCAATTCCTATGTCCGGTATAATGGTATTTCCCTTCCTCCGGATGAAACTCTATTGTGTAAATAATCTTGTTATCTATATCCCTATCTTCACCCTTTTGGAAACTTGTATACGGTCCGGCTATTACACTTCTAATATTTTCATAGCTTAATTTCGATAACTCAAATACCGTTGCCTCTCTTCCGAGCTTTGGTCCTGAATGAGCGTCTGAAAAAGAAAGTAGAGTCCGGTTATCCAAATCCTTGATTCTCCAATTCATGGCCGGATCACTTGAGAGACCTGTTTCAATAGCATAAATATTCTTGGCAAAACTACCGAAACATTCATCAATAGAATCAAAACCTGATTGGGAACCATACAATGAAAACCAGGGCGTCCAGGCGTGAGCAGGTATAAGAAGATTATGCGAATCTACAGAAAAAACTATTTCAGCAATCTCCATACTGGTAAGTCCAACAATCGGCCTTCCATCTGAATGTAAATTTGCACCCCTAGATTTCAAGCCTTCGATAATTTTGTCGGAGTTTTTTAAAGAGGGTGACCATATCAGATTATGGATACGTCTGAGTTTACCTCCCTGAGAATATATACTTGACACCTCTGTGGCTAAAAGAAAAAAAGGCCCATCATCAGTATTGACACCTGAGTCCTGCAGATTAAAAGGGATACTTTCTTTCTTTAATTTTAAAAGTCCATTACCCATTTCTTCTAAGTTTGCTTTTATCTCCCTCATCCAGATGGGATGTGTCCAATCACCTGTAGCGATTAGATTAATCCCTTTAATCCGCGCCCATTCCCAAATTTTTGGAATTTCCATCTGTTGGGAAACGGCTCTGCTGTATTTTGAGTGAAGTTGAAGATCAGCAATTATTTTTATCATATTATTATCGTGTCTGATTATACCCATCTTACTCAGGTTTGCAACCGGAATGGTTGCAATAGCTGTTAGAGGGGTATATGCTGGAAAAACTTATTTCGAACCTGAGTTTTTTCAGTATAATAAATGTGTTTATTCTTTGAACAACTCAGTGATTTTTTTCTCGAATTTTTCAATCCCTCTAAGATAGGTATTTAATCTTATCAGATCCGGTTTTTTTCTCTTCCTTAACATATGCGCATCTCCACCCATCTGATAATCAAAAAGTTCTCTCGTGATTGGTCCTTTTAATAGATTGTAAATTTGACCGTACGTGTATTTTCTCAACAGCTTAATAGTCCCTTCTGAACGAAACCTGCGCAAAGAATAAACTACCCTTGGTTCTTTAAGAATAACGCATTCTATTCCTTTTTTGAATGCTCTTATTGCCAAATCATGATCCTCATTAATTTTTAGATCTTCCCTAAATCCATTCAACTTCCAGAAAATATCGCGCTTGATTATAGTGTTATATCCTCCGGAAAACTGTCTATTCACTTCTTTTGCCAGCTCGCTGAGTAAATTCCCAAAAAGTATCATCAGATTATCGATTGCTTTTTTACTGTCCGGCAGTATCCAGGTCGTAGCCATAGAGAATTTTCTTTTAATTGTTGATATATGCAACTCTTCCAGAAAAGTAGGGGAAACATCAACATCCGCATCGAGAAAAATAAGATACTCTCCCCTAGCATGTTTTGCTCCTAAATTCCTCTGATAACCTACGCTTTTTTTTGTGCTTAAGATATAAAAGAAATTCGGTAGGCCAGTCGTATATTTTTCAAACACCTGCTTTGTTTTGTCTTTTGACCCGCCATCACATACATACAATTCAAAGTCTTTAAACGTCTGATTCCTGATAGATGTTAATATCGTGGGTAAACACTTCTCTTCATTTAGTGTAGGTATTATTACTGAAAAGTATAAATTTTTCTCCATAAAGTAACTTATTATATAATATATACCATGAATAATGAAAAGCCTCTGATTTCTGTTGTGGTACCTGCCTTTAATGAAGAAAAATATTTACCCGCCTGTCTGACTTCAATCCGGAATCAGACGTTTAAAGACTTTGAACTAATTGTGGTTGATAATAACTCCACAGACCTCACGGCAACTATCGCTAAAAGATATGGAGCTAGAGTAGTTACAGAAGAACGGCAAGGAATGACTCCTGCAAGGGAAAGAGGTTTCAGAGAATCAAGAGGATCAATAATTGCCAGAACAGACGCGGATACACAAGTAACTTACAACTGGCTGGAAGTCATAAATAATACATTTACTAAGTGGCCGAAATTAATAGCAATTACCGGACCATGGCTTTCCCCGTTTAAGAGAATCCCGGATAAAATCACAAAACAGTATTCTTATGTCTTGTCAGTAAAATTAGGTAAACTCCTAACCGGAACTGTACATCTTCTCGGTCCTAACATGGCTATAAGGAAAACAGCCTGGGAGAAAATTAAAGTTCATATGGACGATAAACAAGTACACGAAGATATTGATCTTTCATGCCACCTATCTGAAGTAGGGAAAATCCGGTATATCCCCCGCATGCAAATTATCTGTTCCGCTAGAAAAATTGAAAAGAACCCGCTTAAAGGATTGTCTACCTATGTAGGTGAATATCCCATTCGCTATATCCGCACCTTATATCTTCATAAGTCAATCCTTCGGATAAATAAAAAAGAACTGATTGAGGTTATAAAAAAGAAAATTCCTTATTTACCGGGTTTAGTAAATAATAGATACACGAACAAAAAAATTAAAATAAAAAATCCGTATGAAATGATAAAATTCAAACTGCCTCTTCCTAAATCCGGAAAGATCAAGTTTAAATCCAGAATATAAAACAAGTTTACAAACTCAATATCCTGATATTTAAAGACCGCAGTCATCAATACCACAGAATGGATTGCTCCAAGCGTCAATATGCTATAAGCAAAAGTTTGGACTAACCTATTATTTATTATCTTTCTCATAATAGTGTTAACTATTTATCTATAAGTATATTATATACACCCTTCTTACTGTATATGAGTTTCGCGCATACCCTAATAATAAAACGGGTGATGCGAGCCCTTCGGCTTTGCTCAGGGTAAACGAGGACTTTGCGCTTGTCCTGAGTTAAATAACTAAATCGAAGGAAGTGGCAGCCTGCCCGCAATTGCTTCGCAATAAACGATGCAGGCGGGGACCCGAATTAGAATAACGCGAAACTCGTGATGTATCCCGATTTTATCGGAATAAGTCTAGAAGGGTTTGCTGAAATTTCAAGTTTATTCAGTATATCTTTGTCTTTTAAATAGATATTTGACATAATATTCTTATGTTAACTGACCAAAAGATAATTATCTCTGTAGTGATTCCCACCATTAATGAAGAAAAATATCTGACGAACACCCTGAAATCATTAGTTAACCAAACTGTTAAAAATGTCGAGATCATTGTTTCTGACGGTGGGTCCACCGATAATACAGTAAACATTGCCAAGAAATTCAGTGCAAAAGTGGTCATAATTAAAAACTCCTCAGTCACCTTGGCACGCCAGAAAGGCGTAGAAATTGCCAAGGGATCTATTATTGTTGGAGCTGATGCAGACACAATCTATCCGCCAACACATCTTGAACAAATTATCAGTGATTTTGATAAAGATTCGAGCGTAATTGCGGTAGGCGGAGGAGGAATATTCAGTCAAAAACCATGGTGGGTTTATTGGTTTTGGAAAATAACATATTTTAAATTGGGAAAAATATTTCAATATTTCCACAAAGTTGTCTATGTACCGGCCTTTAATCTCTCCTTCAAAAAAACAGCTTTTGACCAAATCGGTAATTATAATACTTTCCTGGATTTCGGCGGAGATGAGCTTGATATTCTGTCCAGGCTTAAGAAAGTGGGAAAAGTATATTTTGACGAAAAGCTTATCTGCTGGCCCAGCAGTCGAAGAGCAAATGTCGGGTTTTTTTCAATGCTGGTGAAACATACGTTGATCGATTATTATCTTGGTTATCTATTGGCAAAAGTCTTCCATAAACCGATAATCAGAGGAAAACCGATAAGATAATATTATTTCTGTTTCTGTAATTCGTACATTCTCTCTACCTCATCAAGTGTCGTAATGTCATTTTGACTTTTATCGTTTCTAAATCTTTCCAGTCTGGGAAACCGGAGAGCAAATCCTGCCACCTTTACTTCTTGAGCGTTACCTGACTTTGACGGTCCCATCATCCTTCCGGCAGTATGAACCGGAGAACGGGTTATCTCATCAGCACGAATTTCAACAACTATCTTAGGCATCATCCACACATCACAACCCATGGCATTATCCACATCATAATTATTTGGTTTATTGTCGATTTTGAACTTTTGACTCCTGATCTTCAATTCCTTCCATTCTACATCTGTAAGACCTGTTCCTATCTTAGCTACAGTTACAAACTTTTCAATTTTCGTGTCAAATACCCCTATTAAAAAATCACCTATTCCAAAGCTCGTTCTTTTACCCTGACCAAAATCATATCCCATCACCACCGTATCAATTGTATCAGTCAGTTTCCCGGCGTAACTTTTTTTGTACTTGATCCAGTTGAAATCTCTGGCGCCTGCCCGATACACACCGTCAAGTTTCTTTGCCATCACTCCTTCCAGTCCTCTAGAAACGGCATCCTCGAATATTATTTCTATCCGGGCGGGATCGTCTAAAATATCCTGCTTGGCTACGAAGATATCCTCACCCTTTGAAACGATCTGTTCCAGTTTCTTTCTTCGTTGACAAAAGGATTGGGAAAGCAGACTCTCACCATTTACAAAAAGCAGGTCAAATGTGAACAACTTTAAGGGAATTTCTTTTGCTTTGATCTCAACATTATATTTTCTTTTACGTTGTACCGTCTCCTGAAAAGGCAGATACTGTCCTGTTTTGATGTTGATACCGATGGCTTCGCCCTCAAAAATAGCCTCTGTTGCATTTACCTGTTTTGTAACTCCGGCAACCACATCCGGATACATCTTCGTCACATCTTCTAAATTCCTGGAAAAAAGTTTCACATAATCTTTTTTTTCCTCGTTAAATAGGTTCTTTTGAATTTTAGGTTTTAAATTTATTTCGGACTTCGGATTTCGATATTCGGATTTACAATAATGTACTTGTAACCTGAATCCGTCGTATTTTGGTTCGATGGCGCATTTACCGATCTTGTCTATTATATCCCTACCTGACGACATTCTTTCAGCTCGAGTCATTTGTATCGGAATACCAACTTGGGGATTGATATTTGCCAGTCCTTCCATACCTTTTTCTTTTACTGTCTTGGCAATAAAAGCCAAATCCGGTCGTACGTTATAAGCTCTCTCAATTTCAGAACGGTATTTTTTGTCTCCGCAAAGCATCCACGAAAGAGCGTCAAGAATGGTCATGTCAGAAAAGCCCAAACGTAATTTGTTTAAAGGTATGCGGACAACATAACGGGCGGAAAGAGGATCGATCTCTCTTATCAAATTTCCAAGTAGATTAATCTTCTCATCCTGTGAACCTTCTCCTCCCATTATTGCAACTTTTATTAACACTTCAAATATCTCATTGATAGTCAATTTTGCCTTTTGACCGCAGGCTGGCGGATTACCTTTTACATTTTGAATTTTGAATTTCTCTGCAACTATTCCCAGATCTCCTTCCCGCTTGAATGTCGTATTTACCTCACCCGTAGTAATACCAGTGGCCATGGCCACTGCTTTAATCATCATTTTATCCGCCATTCCAAATTCTATGGCTTCGTATAACGGTGCTACTCTACCTTGAAGAAGATAACAAATTTCCCCGATTTCACTACTTTTCGCTTCTTTGAATAATGAGGATAATATTTCCGTCATGCTCAGTCGCAAAGTGGTTGCTTCCAGTCGGGTAAAATATTCTGATAATCGTCTGAATAACATAGTAATAGAAATTATCTCAACATGTATCTTGCCGCTTTAGTCTTGCCTTCTTTTTTAACAATTCCTTTTTTCATTAAATCATGGATTTCCCGAAGGATAGTATCTTCTGAAATACCCGGAAATAGATCTTTGAATCCCTGATTGCTAAGATAACCTGTTCTTTGAATATATTCCATGACGGCTATTTGCCTATCGGATAAAAATACTTGTTTACCGCCTAACTTTTCCTTAAGATGAAGATCAGTTGAAAGCCTAAGTACCTTTTCTTTGATCCTTGTCAGTTCTATCGAAAGCCCTTCCGTGAAATACTCAATCCATGATGTCAGCACTCCGTCTGAAGCGGATTTTAACGCATTATAGTATCTTGAAGCATCACGGTCATAATATTCCTCGAGTGAGAAAAATTTCTTGATATCATAATCATCTAAGAATAAAACCAGAGTAGCTGTTGCTCTGGCCATCCTGCCGTTACCATCAACAAAAGGATGTATTCTAACCAATTCATAGTGTGTTATTGCTGCTTTTATTACAGAGTGCATCTCCTCTTTACCCATATTATTCAACCATAATAAAAAATCTTCTATCTGGTATGGAACTTCAATTGCCGGTGGAGGTCTGAAGGTAATTTCTCCTGTCAAAGAATTTTTTACCACTACTTGGGTTTTTCTGTAACTTCCACATTGTTCTATCGCTAGAAGTTTTTCTACTGTCAACGTATGAATTTTCCTTATAACAGCCTCAGTAATTTTTCTACCAGATATTTCCCCTTTACCGACATATTCCAAAAAATTCAAAACATTTCTATAGTTCATGATCTCCTGAATATCCCGATCTCGTCCGACAACCGGTTGTCTTTTTAAAACCTGTGAAGCCTCAGTATAATTTAACTCATTTCCCTCCATATGAGTACCATGATGAACAGTTCTTACAATCGCTTCTTCCCGAAACTTTTTCTCGTATACCGGCAACATCGGAGCGTTGATGATTACCTCTCTTGCGGCTTCAACTGTACCAATGCTCTTGAGTAATTTGTTGGTGATGGAAAAGTTTGGCGAGTACATATCCAATATAATTCAAAAGTTAAAATTTAAAAGTCAAAAATATATAAACAAAACGATTCACTCCGTTTTCTGAGCTTATTTTATATTATCTCACACCGCGTTCAAACTGCAATCTTATATATTTCATGATAAAATAGGTCGCACAAATATGAACTGTGATCGACTTGATGAGTGGCTTATTAAACTCAAAAATATTTGGGTTGATAAAAATCCTGAAGGTTTAAAAGAATTATTTTCGGATAAGTTTATGTATTTCGAGACTCCTTTTGAAAAACCGCATACAACTAAAAAGGATCTAATTAATCTTTGGCAGGATGTCCCAAAATCACAAGACAATACCAAATTCAGCTATAAAATAATTTCTTTTTCACACAACTTGGGTATAGTGCATTGGAACGCTTCATTCGTTCGAAAAGGCAGGAATATAAAAGCTTATTTAGACGGAATTTTTCAAATTCAATTAGATAATGACGGTTTATGTACGGAATTTAAACAATGGTGGATTACTAAAGAAATCACAGCTTAATCTAACCTATGCCTTTCTATGTTTTTGCTTGGATCGCTTCTTTTGCGTTTGCTTTAGTTTCTGTCATTGGTAAATTATCAGCTAAGTATTCTATAAAAAATCCATGGCTTTTTAATTTCCTCTGGATGTTTTTTTCTTTGTGCCTTACCATTCCTCTGGCTATCACCAATAAAGTTGGAATACCCACGCATTGGAATAGTCTAATTCTCGTAGCCGTATTTAATACCGCTTTTGGTATTCTATATATCATCGGTTTATCACTTTTGGATATATCTGTTTTCATGCCGCTTCTAAACTTAAGAACTGCTTTTGTGGCAATACTGGGAGCATTATTTTTAGGGGAAATACTACAACCTTTTCAATATTTATTGGTTGCCTTTATTCTTGTTTCCGGCATGATTGTTACTATCGATGAAAAACTCTCTATTCGTTCGTTCTTTAGATGGCCTGTTGCTGTTGCTATGCTATGTACATTGTCATACACGCTCATGGGTATATTTACCAAAAGAGCAATTGAAAAAAATGGGTATTGGGAAGTGACGCTTTGGATGGCTATTATTTCCCAGATATTTCTTTTGCCTACTTTTTTTCTATTTAAGAACGATATACACAAACTTAATTTAAAACAGATAGGTACTGTGTTCTCTATGTCTCTAGCTCTCTTTATTGGAGTTATTACTGAAATTTGGGCATATAAAGATAATGTAGTTATTACTAGTATTATTACTTCTCTTCCTATCTCGATAGTTTTGGCCTTTATCTTCTCTATCTTTGCTCCCCAACTTCTGGAAAAGCATACGCTGAAGGTTTACGCTGTGCGTTTAATAGCCGCGGGAACCATGATTTTTGCAGCTTTAAAACTAAGTTATTAGGTTCTTATCCCACCTCCTCTTAGCTTTGCAACAATTTTCAAGGCTTAAGAGTCAGAACGTATTTTCCTATTGCTACAAACACATATTTCAATTGTTCATTTATGTTTGTACGTGATGGCGGGAGACCATATATAAAGTTAGAACCTATTTTGAAAATTTTAGATTAAATATTTTTACTTAAGTGACACTTCAATTTATTTGTTTCAGAGTAGATAGTATTTGTTTTAAAATCCCCATTCCTCCGTCATAATCTGTATAGCCCTCCCAAATAAGATATTTACCATCGGGAAACGCTATTAATATGCTTAATTTGTTGTAGATTCCATTCATCCAATTTGCTTTTTCTCCATATTCTATGAAATACAACCTTAATCCGTTTGTTAAGTTAAAATTATCAATTTGTTTATTCAACTCGTAATGAGCATTGGCATAACCATAAAAAATTGGTTTTATCTCATTTAATATAAATTCAATCGCTTCTTGGTCTTTTGTAAATTGGTGTTTTATATTGTTATATTTGAAGTACAGCATACTTCTTTGATAATTCTTTTGTCTCAATTGATCATCAAAATATTGAATATCAGGAAAATTATTATTTCTATTTAATATAAGATTATCAGGATATAATATCATTAAATTAGTATCCGGAATCACAAATTGCCCAGTAAATGGGACTAGGGTTTCATCTTTTTTATTTATTTGTAACTGATTGTATGTAGGAAAAGTTGTCTCTACTTCAATTCTTTTCCTTTTTATCTTTTCTTTTAATTCTGTGTCATAATTTACTTCTTCTTCTTTTCTTTTTTGCTTAGTTTCTTCGGGTAATTGTCAATATTTAGCACCAAAATTGGTGTAGAGATTAACCAACAAACGATTAATCTGTTC
>PFMK01000096.1:0-222 GCA_002785215.1 Candidatus Gottesmanbacteria bacterium CG_4_10_14_0_8_um_filter_37_24
CGGCTTCTAAAACAGGTTCCGGATATTTTGTCCAGTTTATGCCATCAGTAGAAGTGGCATGACCTATCCTCCAGTTTACCTTTCCGTTGTATAGTCCGTACGCCCCATACCACATGTAGTAGGTGCTATTGATTGTATCAAACCAAACAGTTGGTGCTGTTTTTCCCTGTGCTTCCCAACTTTCTGGTTCAGATTGGAAAATTAATTCCTGGGAATCACTCC
>PFMK01000096.1:257-5900 GCA_002785215.1 Candidatus Gottesmanbacteria bacterium CG_4_10_14_0_8_um_filter_37_24
TTAAATTTTTGTGATTTTGTTAAATTGTTGAACCATAAATAGTAATTATTAGCGAGTTTTAGTGCGATCGGATGCTCTACGCCCACATCATCAGGATTTATTAGATTCCAAGGTAAAATAGGATTATTTACGTTTGGTACCCACTCTACTAGATTTATTGACGTAAATAAACCAATTTGTCTTTTAATTCCATCAGTTCCACTTGCCCACATTTTATATTCATCATGATCTTTAATTATTGTTGGACCATATATTTTTTGAGAATACCATTCTTGACTGTTATTTAGATTAATAATCGGGTTTAAGGAATTTTTTATTAATTCTGCCTTGGAAATATTAATATTTACAAATAAGAATATATATGTGGATAGAAGAAAAAAAATGATTTTTATTTTCATTATATAATTACCACAATAACAACCCAGTAAATAAATTGTCAATGATATATTGGAAAGTTAAAATTCTAGCATGAAAAATGAATGTAGAATATGCAATTCAATAAATATAAGGAGTATGTATGATGTGGGAAGTTATCTATTATGTCGATGTAATAATTGTAGGGTGGTATATATAAATCCCATTCCTAGTAATAAAATAATAAGAAAAAGTAATAAAGATGAATATGAAACTATAAAAGTGGAGAGGGCTTATATAAAAATGAGACACACTTTTTTTAATCGAGCAAGAATATATATTAAAAGACTAAAGTCATTTAGAACTCGTGGGAGACTTTTAGATATAGGATGCGGTTATGGTTATTATTTATCAATATTTAAACAGAATGGATATAATTCTGAGGGAATAGATGTTTCTAGTAGAGCAATAAAATATGCTAAAGAAACGATGAATCAAAGATGTATAAAAGGTAATTTTTCAAAATATAAATTTAAGAAAAATTGTTATGATGTTGTTACAATTATAGATACAATTGAACACTTTTCAAATCCTAATAATATAATTAATAAAATTAATAATATTCTTCGGAAAGATGGAATTCTAGTAATACAAACTCCAAATTATGACAGTCTGATATCAAAATTAACAAAAGATAAATGGTTTTGGTTATTAATACCGCAGCATATATATTTATTTTCACCTAAATCTATTTGTTATATTCTTAGTAAAAATAATTTTAGAATATTAAATATGAGTACTTGGGACGATTGGAATGAATTCATAAACAATATTCTTCAGATAAATAGAATAAATAACATAGGAAAATACAAAATTATCTACAAGATCCTTACAAAAATTCTTAAGTTATTCTATCCAATGAGTGTATTATGGAATAAATTATATTTAGGAGGGGAAATATTAGTTTATGCTCAAAAAAAATATTAACAGATATAAAGTTTCTGTGATTATTCCTATTTTTAATGAAGAAAAATATATTGGTTTATGTCTTCAATCTGTGTTAAAACAAACGCATAATAATATTGAAATAATTGTTATAAATGATGGTTCGACCGATTTATCAAATAAAATTATTTCTAATTACAATGTTCGGTTATTAACTCGTTTTCATATAGGTCCGGGAGAATGTAAAAATTTCGCTGCTCAATTCGCAAAAGGTGAGATTCTGGTTTTTATTGATGGAGATATGTATATCGATAAAAACTATATTATAAATATAATTATACCAATAGTTAACAATAAATGTGACTGTACATATACAACATCAGAATTCGTAAAAAATTTAAATAATATCTGGTCAAAGTGTTGGAATATAAATAATAATCTTCCTTCAGATAGTAGAATCAATCCTGAAGATAAAAATATGGGTAAAGCAATTAGAGCGATATCAAAAAAAAGTTTTATTAAATCTGGAGGATATGATTCATCTAAAGGTTATATTGATGATATCACATTAAACAAGGATGGATTAATTATTCTACCAGTTCATACTGCAGTATGTTACCATTTTAACCCGGATTCGTTAAAAGATGTATTTTTGTCATCGAGATGGATAGGAAGATCTGCAATGTTTAATTTATCATTCAGAAACGTATTAAGATATTCACCACTAAATTCTATTAGAATTGCGCTTAAGAAGATATTTAATGGTGCTCCAATAAAGTACCTAGTTTTTAAATTAATATTCGATTTTGGAATTATTACAGGTATGTTAAATAAAAATCAACAACATAATTATTCAAAATGAAAAACAAATATAATAAATTTAACCCTGTTCCTTATGAAGCGCATATGTTGGTTTATAACATGATTAGGGAGAAAAGCAGGGTTTTAGACGTAGGATGTGCTACCGGATATTTTGCCGAAAAGCTGAGACAGAAAAAGTGTCATGTCTATGGGATTGAAATTGATCCATGCGCTGCAAAAATCTCAAAAAGTACCTGTGAAGAAGTGATTACTACTGATATAGAAGAAGCGCAATCTCTGGGTTTCAAAAGACAATCATTTGATTACATTTTACTACTAGATATGTTGGAACACCTCAAAAATCCTTTACGGGTGCTAAACATGCTGTCTGGTTACCTAAAACCTGATGGTGACATAATAATTTCCGTACCGAACATTGCTCATATATCCATACGTTTGAAGCTTCTGTTTGGGAAATTCGATTATGAAAATCAAGGTATTATGGATAAAAGTCATCTTAAATTTCTTACCAAGTCAAGCGTAATCAAACTCATAGAGACCGCTAACTTGAAGATGGATGATATAGACTATTCTTCAGATTTCGGGCAGCTTCCGGTCCTTGGGAGAATAGCAAGATATATTCCAAAAAGGTTCCAATATTTCTTCACAAGACAGTTTAATACATTGTTATCAGTTCAATTTATCCTGGTATGCAAGTCGAAGAAATGATGAATAAATTGGGAATAGTGATAGTAAATTATAACAGTCAGAATGTAATTCTTGGTTGTTTAAAATCCCTGAGAGACGCGGGTGATTTTCTGTCTCATACGCTTATAGTGGATAATCGATCCCAGGACATATCTTCAGACGTAATCAAAAAAGCATATCCTCAGATAAAGATTCTCAAGTTAAATAGGAATTTTGGTTTCGGTACAGCGAATAATTACGGAATAAAATACCATTTGGAAAAAGGGGCTGAATATATTTTTCTTTTAAATCCTGATACTTCAGTTGGAAAAAACAGCATAAAAATTTTACTTAAGGGAATCGATAAACATAAAAGATATGGTATTTGCGGCCCAAAGATTTATTCTAAGGATAAAATCATCTGGTCCTGTGGCGGGCTTCTTGATAAAAAAAGATATTCAGGAGGATTAATCGGATTAGGAGAAATAGATGGAGGGCAGTATGAAGATATAAGGAAAGTCGATTTTGTGTCAGGTACGGCCATGTTAATTAAAAGAGAAGTCTTTGAAAAAATTGGCTTTTTTTCCGGGGAGTATTTCTTATATTACGAAGACGTGGATTTATGCTTTAGAGCTAGACAAGTAGGTTATGAAGTTGTTTATATACCAGCTGCAAATATCAATCATCTGGGTTCTGGCACAATTGTCAGGAATTCACCCATGCATCAGTATTATATGGCTAGAAACCACCTGTTATTCATCGAAAAGTATGCCCAGCGAAAGACATTTTTAAGGGAAATTTTGAGAATGCCAAAAACCGTATATGAACATTATTATAAAAAAGAAAAATACGCCATACTCGGGATTTATGATTATTTACTAAGGAGGTTTGGGAAAAGTGGTTATTGGCATTGACGCAGGATGTCTATCCGGATCTGATATACGCCTTCAAACAGGTATTTATTATTATGCATACAATCTGATAAAAAACCTTTCCAAGATTGATAAAAAGAATATCTACAGGTTATACAGTTATCAGCCGCTATCAAAATCGCTTTTAGATGAGTTTGGTCCGAATGTCCAAAACTCCCTATTGAAACCGCAAAAATATTGGTTAAATTTGCGTCTGTCTTATGAATTTATGATAAGAAAACCCGATATATTCATTGGACTTAGTCAGGCTTTACCAATTTATCATCCGGCTAAAAACATTATTATCGTACATGATATAGCTTTTGAGTTGTATCCGGAATATTATAAAAATTCACATAAGAGATTATCCCGTTTGACCAGATTTGCGGTAAGTAATACAGATCAGATTATCGCTGTTTCAAAAAAGACAAAGGAGGATATAGTACAGTTTTACGGAGTAGATAGACATAAAATAGAGGTAATTTATCACGGTGTAGATCCATTTTTTTATCCTAGAAAAAAGAATGAATCAGAAAAAGTGATTAAAAAATATAATATTAAAGACCCATATTTCCTATTTGTTGGATCTTACAAACAGGTAAAAAACATTCCTCGGATAATTGAAGCTTTCGGTAAGTTTTCCCTGAGAAACCATGAAGAATATCAACTGGTCATGGCAGGAAGTGATAATGAGTATGATCATGGAATAGATGAAATATTAGAAAAAACAAAAACAAAGAACAGAGTGAAGATGTTAGGATACGTGCCATATGACGATCTGCCCTTATTGTATTCAGGTGCAACAGCATTCGTATCGCCATCTTTGTATGAAGGTTTTGGTTTGCCTTTTGCCGAAGCGCTATCTTGCGGAGTGCCGGTAGTGGCAGGAGATAAAGGATCCATGCCTGAGATTGTTGGGAATTTGGGTATTATAGTAGATCCTTACAATATTCAGGAGATAACAGAAGCATTTATGAAAGTATTAAATTTCGACAGATTGTCATTTTTAAGAAAATCCGTAATATATTCAAAGAAATTTTCATGGAACAGAAATGCCAGGCAATTATTTGACCTCATTCAAAAAATATGAATAATATTTCAATTATTATTGTTACTTTCAACCCCGGAAGCCAAATCAGACGTTTGGTAAATAATCTTTTAAAAATTAAGATTGTGGATAGGAATATTGAAATAATAATTGTGGATAATGCCTCAAATGATAATTCATTAGGCCAGATCGATAAAACAAAAAAAGTACAAATTGTCAGAAATGATATAAACTTAGGATTTTCCAAAGCTGTAAATCTCGGAATCAAATTTGCATTGAAGAAGAATGCCGGAACAATCATTTTAGTAAATCAAGATGTTGATTTTACGAATGATTTTATATCTCCGCTTTTATTTAATAATAACGATATCGTATCTCCGGTAATTAAATTTAAAAGAAATAATCAATGGGTTTATGATTATGGAGGATTGATTAATTTTCGTATAGGAAGAATTCATCACAGGGAATTAGATTATCCGGCAACTATATCAAAGGGCAGAATAGATTATGTTGGTGGCTGCTGCATGCTTATCAAAAGTAAAGTGATAGAAAACATAGGATTGTTTGACGAGCGATTTTTCATGTATTTCGAAGACGCTGATTATTGTGTAAGAGCAAGAAAATCAGGATACAATATTGATGTTGAGTCAAAGTCCATAGTTGTACATAATTTTCAGGAAGGCAAATATCGAGAAATAAAGAAGTATCGATATTTGATTGCCAGTAATATAATTTTCATAAATAAATATCTTGGTTATAAAATTCCTCTGGGGTATTTATATATAGTAGTACTTTCTATGAAAATAATTATAAATTTAATACTAAAATAAGTGACCAAAAACTCCATCAGCGCCGTAGTTCTTTATAAAGATGAGGAAGATACCATCGATAGATGCA
>PFMK01000090.1:0-1347 GCA_002785215.1 Candidatus Gottesmanbacteria bacterium CG_4_10_14_0_8_um_filter_37_24
TGAAGCAGGCAGTTACGGCAGAGATACCAAAGGACTTTACCGAGTGCATCAGTTTAATAAAGTCGAGCAGGTAATTATAAAAAACAATGATTATCAGACTTCTTTAGATCTTCATGAGGAGCTGTTGGCAAATGCAGAAGAAGTCCTACAGGATCTGAAACTTCCTTATCGGGTGATGCTGATGTGTACCGGCGATATGGGCGAGCCTCAAGTGAAAAAATATGATATAGAGACCTGGATGCCCAGTAGAAATTCTTACGGTGAAACAATGTCCAATTCCTTCATGGGCGATTTCCAGGCTAGGAGGTTAAATATCCGTTATAAAGCCAAAGACGGTAAGACCTATTTTTGTCACACATTAAACAACACAGCCGTTGCTTCACCGCGTATCCTTATTGCCATACTTGAGAACTACCAGCAGAAGGACGGAAGCATTATTATTCCTGAAGTATTAAGGGCGTTTGTGGGGAAGGAAGTGATTGGGTTGTGAATTGTGGGTTATTTGTTACGGGTTAGCGGGTTTACGGGTTAGAAGGGAAATGAGAGGGATGAGAAAAGCCTAAGGTGTTGTCTGTGTGCACCTGGGAAGGTGAACAGAAAGATTTATGGAATTAACTTACTGATAATATCTATAATGTCAGCATTTCTTCCCAACAGATAAGAACTATCTGCTTTATATCCATCTCCATCACGTTTAAAATCCACGATCATAGGGGGATTACCCGTCAAAGAAACTTTATAATTAGTAATTAAGGTTCTGAGTAATTCCCCTAAAGTACCTTTTCCATCGGTAGATAACGATTTTGTGACTCCTCCACCCGGGCTTATCAAAACAGGATTATCATCAGTAAATTTATGGATTGTATCACCTCTATGACCACAAATAAACGCAGCCGGACGCTGACCGATTTGAGTTTCAAGAACATGACCCCTTTGAAGCGGAATTGCCAATCTGTTTCCTGGATTAACAGGAGGAGCCAGAAGAACGAATGTACTATGATAGGGAAAACCAAAATAAGTATCTCCCGGATAAACAAGACCCAACAGGTGTTCTGCGTTTCCGGTAATTTGCGTATTTATATTCGGAGCATAAATAGCTTTACGAAATTCATGTCTGTTGCAGGAAATATTTAATCCAGATAAATATCTCTCGAACTCCCGGGGTTTTTCCCATGGAAGAGAAAAGAGCCGAGTTTGCAAATCACTTAATCCTAAGCGAAGAATCTTATTGAGCCCTGTTTGCTCTGTTCGTCTTTCCCAGGCTCTGGCTGTTTGTAATCGTAAAGTTTCACTTACAGCTCTGAGTCCTGACAATACAAGCCTGTTTTCTGCAGCTTTTCTCTCTTT
>PFMK01000090.1:1400-4708 GCA_002785215.1 Candidatus Gottesmanbacteria bacterium CG_4_10_14_0_8_um_filter_37_24
TAATTTTATCAGAACAGACCGCAAATAATCTATCACCAGCCCCAAGTTCTGGCGGACTGGAGGAAAAATTAACAGGTCTAATATCTACGGGAAATACATCTTGGGGAAAGTAAGTATATGGTGATTCCTGATGAGCAATACTGCTAAATATGCCTGCATCCTCCTCTTCCCGGAATAATCCTTTTACAATCACCATAGGAGCAGGGGCCTGAGTAGTAATTTTATCCCATTCTTCGGGGGGTTGATCTTGATTTAAAGCGTCAACAACTCTTGTAGGGAGATCCCTTGGGGGACCAGGTGAATATTGAGTTTCAACTTTTTCATCTTCGGCAGATGAGGGGCGGAGGTAAATGACGTTGATTCCCTGAGTCAAGGCTTGTCGAACTTTCGGGTCATAAGCTATCATCTTGCGTCTAATTTTTGAACTTCCCGGCTGTTCTTCTTCGATAGCAGCCGATATTTCAACTTTTTTTCTATCCTGTATTTTATTCCATAAGTCCTCCCAAATTTTTGATCCAATGCTATCATGCATATTTAGATTATTTCCAGCGTATACTCCTTTAATGTCAACACTACCTACGAGTAGGGGGTTTTGATAAAAACGGTGAAATACGGGATGAACAACCAACGCAATATCAGGAGGATATCCTTCCCTTCCTCTTTCCCGTGCTTCTCGTACAACACTATCCATTGGAGTAGATTCCTGACCCATATTAGAGCATTTTATCATATATACGATCTATTAAGGCTCTGGATCGAGGTGTTGTTGGGGGAATGATGGGGAGAGAGGAAATTCCAAGGGGATATTTCGGTCATTATAATGATCATTATAATGATTGACAGAATGAAGGTTTAAAGTTATAATAGAAACATATGGATACAAATTTAAATAATATCATTCCTATTACTGATTTAAGAAGAAGATTCGGGGAAATTACCGAAAATCTTGCTGAAATAGAGGGTATTATCCTCACTAAAGGCGGACAACCTTTTGCGATCCTGAAAGCCGTACCTTCAGCTAAAAAGAAAATTCTGGTCAAGGCTAAAGGGGCCTGGAAGGGAACCAGGCTGGATAAAGACGATCTTTGGAAAGAAGTCTTTAAAAGAAAATCAAGAACAAACCTTACTATATGACAAAATATTTTCTGGAAACTTCGGTAATCATCAATTATCTCCGGGGAAAAAAGGGCGCGGCAGAGTTGATAGAAGGGCTTAACGGAGAATTGGTTTCAAGTTACGTTTGTCTTTCGGAGCTTTTTGAAGGTATTTATAGAGCGAAAGAGGAGAAGGAAAAATTGAAAAAATCAGTTGAAGATTTTTTCAAAGGATTAAATAGCATATTCGGCGTGGATGAAGATATCGCGGAAGATTTCGGAGAAATCAGGGAAGATTTGAAGCAAAAAGGCAAAGTGATAGAGGATTTAGACATTCTACTTGCCGCCACCTGCAGAGCTTATGGATTGATTATGGTGACGGAAAACAGAAAACACTTCGGGAGGGTAAAAGGATTGGAAATATTTTCGGGAGGAACAAACAAAGATTTATGAGGTTTTAGTGGAGATGTTTTGCAACAGACTAATATATTTTAGATATAAAGGAGTAAGCATATAAAGGAGTAAGCACCGGTTCTTGACATCAATGCATCATGATGCTATGATGCAGGATATGGATACTATCAGGACTACAATCACTTTACCTATAGAGCTTCATGAAAGATTAAGGATAATGTCTATCACTCAAAAGAAACCTTTGGGAGAGCTGATTGCGGAGAAATATAGCCAGGAGAAACCTATGAAAAAGCATAAGTCCATAAAAAGAGAGATAGAGGAAGATTTTGCCCTGTTTGACAAAGTTGCCAGATCATCCGTGCCTTATGATGCTGCTCGTGCGGTGAGGGAGGAAAGGGACAGGGACAATGCCTGAAAAAATTATAATTGATGCAAGCGTGGTACTAAAATGGATTCCCGGAGAAAAAGAAACAGAAGTTACCCAAGCCAGAAAAACATACAAGCTGTTGAAGGAAAAAATAATACAGGTAATCGCCCCGTCTTTTTTACTTTTGGAGGTTTCCAACATCCTATTTAAAAAAAGAAAAGCCAGGGTAGAGATCGTTTCCCGAGCCATCCAAAGACTTAGGGCCTGCGGCATACAATATCAGGATTTCCGGATTGATGTAGTAAATGAAGTCATAAAACTAATGTCAAAATATAATATTACGGCTTATGACGCCATATATTTATCTCTGGCAAAAACACACAAAGCAAAACTGCTGACATTTGACAAAGAACTATTAAAGATAAGAGACCTGACAATAGGGATTGAGGAAATGCTTAAGAATATTTTGGTTAATAAATCTATTTCTTATGGAAAATAAAAGCAAGAAATTCTTTTTCCAGACCTGTCAACAATTGATCGGCATCATCTCGTTTTGTACGTTTCAATTCTAAATAATCCTGCGTAGCATTTCGAGCTATAAATGATTCTTGGGTTTCTTCATAATCCCTTTGGGTTTGAGTCCAATCTGAGAATAAGTTCTGATAACGGTCATAAATTGACTGATTGGGAAATCTGTCTAATAGTATATGAAAAACAGCGGATCTGATTTGTCTGTTATCATCATAAGACTTCAGGACTTGGTATATTTCACCAGCATAAGCCTGCGGATCTCCGCTGTCTATTTTCTGTAATGTAGCTGCAATTTCATCAGATTTTATACCCTTTATTTTTCCTTTTTGTGTTAAATCATCAATAATATCAGCAACTGTTCGGATAAATACTTAAGATGAGGAATCTGTTCCCTTATCAGGACTCATAGGCGCAGTTTCTTCTGCTACTTGTCCTGCTTGTGCTTTCTGTAACTCTTCTTTAAGTCTTTGGATTTCTTTCGCCCGATCAGATATTTGTTGGTCTTTGGTAAACACACTTCCTTCCAGAGCGGCTATTTGTGCCTGCAATCGGCCGATAGTTGCTGTAGTGCCGGATTCCAGCACCCGATAAGCTTCCTGCAGTTTTTGTAATTCATCAGCATGTGGTTCTAAATCAGGCGGCTGACTTCCTCTTATCTTTGCAAGTTCTGCCTGCAATCCAGCCACTTCGGTCTGTAATCTTTCGTTTTCTGTTTGAAGCGTTTGTCCGACTGCCAGCGTCTCAGTTACCACATTTGCAGCAGGAAGTTGATCGACTGCTAATCTTAGAATTTCCAGATTTTCCTTGAGAGGATTTCTGCCACCAGTAATTAATCTCTCTTAAGGATACTGGCCTCAGCCAGTAATTCCTCGCAGCTTGCTGCGTAATAATATAAACTATGG
>PFMK01000103.1 GCA_002785215.1 Candidatus Gottesmanbacteria bacterium CG_4_10_14_0_8_um_filter_37_24
TCCATCTTCCAATATGCTACCGGATACTGGTCTGGACTGAGAGTCGGGGTCGGTGAAGGAACTACCGTCACCGTAGGCGTTAACAGTATAGTAGGTGTAGCTGTCGGTACCGGAGTACTGGTAACCGTGGGTACTGGAGTAGATGTCGGAATCTGAGTAGGAGTAGTGGTTATAGTCGGTGCAACAGTCATAGTAGGTGTAATTGTCGGGGTGATTGTCAACGTCGGGGCAGGAGTGGAAGTAACAGTAGGGATAACTGTCGGGGTTATAGTCGGCGTCACTGTAACCGTAGGTATGATCATACCGGCATCGTTTTGAATTTCCTCAGCACTCAAAGCGTAATTATATATTTTTATCTCATCCATGTAACCCTTGGCATTATGGTTCGGAGGATCGTAGGCAGCCAGATAAAAGCGATTAGAACTGCTTCTTGGTGCTTGAGAATTATCCAAAAAACCCGAGGAAACTCCGTCTATATAAGTCTTTTGTCTTGATCCGTCCCAAGTGATTGCTATGTGATACCATTGACCATTAATTAATTGGCCTGTACTTATCTGGCTTGAAGTATTTATTACATTTGCCACTTTAGTACCGACAGTACCGGGAATTTTCATCATCCACCCGTCACTGCCGTCATATTTCCCTATTATTCCCCTACTATCATCCTGTAATCCCGTAAAATCCGGTTTGAACCATAATTCCACTGTAAAACCGGAGGTAAAGTCAAAAACCGGATTATGGAGGAAATTTGACAGTTTGGCATAATTGTTTCCGTCAAAATATATGGAGTAGGTATTTGAGTTACTACTGGGAGGCAGATCTGAAGACCAGACAGGACTATCCGTATTTGCTACCAGACTCAAATCATAACCGTTTCCTGAATGATCGCTTGCAATATCACCCGTACCTTCATCAAATTTCCAGTAAGCCAGTGCCGGTAAACCTAACCCGAAGGTTGGTGTAGGTGTAATCGTAATTGTGGGAGACGGCGTAGAAATAATTGTTGGAGAAGGTGTATTTGTCGGCAAAACGGTTGGAGTAGACGTTATTGTGGGTGTTGGCAAAACAGTGGGTGTTGCTGTCGGTACCGGAGTACTGGTAATAGTAGGCGTAACTGTGGGTACTGGAGTATGTGTAGGAATCTGAGTAGGGGTAACAGTCATCGTTGGAACAGGAGTCATGGTAGGGGTAGGTGTAAAAGTAGGAATGCTTGTCGGAGTAAGTGTAATTGTAGGTGTAATTGTCAATGTAGGAATAGGAGTGGAAGTAACGGTCGGAGTGGGACTAAGTGCAGGTGTAGACGTCATTGTAGGAATTGGAGTAGATGTGACTGTGGGAATAACCGTTGGAGTAAGGGTTGGGGTGAAAGTAGGAATCAAAGTAGGTGTAGAAGAAGGGGTTGGAGTATTTGTCGGTTCGATAATACCTCCAGGCGTCGGGGTAGGAGAAGAAAAATATCTTATAGGTCTTATCGTAACTATCGGTCTTAAGGAAAAATCAAATTGTATCGGCGAAATTGGTTGAATTTCTTTAAACCTGTCATCAGAAAAATATTTAGTCCAGTCACGGTAAACGAAATCTGCAAATACGGTTTGAGGATAAACGAAAAGAGTAACAATACCAAATAAAGCACCAAGAAGAAAACAAACAATGTTATGCTTTAACCTCACACTTTATTATACATACCTTTAATATAATAAAGTCAAGGAATAAAAAATTGAGATAGAAATTAGGCTGCATTTTTTGAAAATTCAGATCCTTTTTGCGGAAATTATCAGCCTTTTGCTGTCAGAAAATCCACTACAGGTATATAAAGTAAGCATTTCCTCGGTAGATGGGTTTATTACATCGGTTTGTGACGGTAGCACCTCTTTGATATTACTGATCCTGTATTCAAACCATTTTTCTTTTGTAAAAATCAGGACATTTTGACCAATTTTGGCATTCCTTAAAGGGAGAAAAAGTCCTTCTCTTGCATGTGCGAAAATCACCTGATTTCCTTTCTCATCAGGATATGAAGAACCAAGGCCAAACCCTGCGCTATCTGAAAATACCTCCCAATAACCATTTACAATTTTAGACTCTTTCACCATTATATCAATGTTTAAAGCAGGTATAATAATCCGCTCAGGAGGAAGGGGTTTCTTGTCTTTTTTAGATATGACTTTGAGGCTAATAAGCTGTTTATCAATACTTACCGGTTCCTGAGAAAAGGAAGCTACTTCTCCATTATTTGTCGTCTGAACTGTATCCTTTGTTGCCTCTTTTGGTAACTTGGATAAAATTATTCCCGTCACAATCAATACAATTCCAAGAAGCAGAAAAAGAAGTCTTATGCGTTTCAAATCGCTTACTAAGACTTTTTGGATTGGACGTTTCTTATATTTATTTTTGATCTTACGTATAGACCTAGACATAGAATTCCGGCAAAAAGCATTATATCAGACAATGTCAATTCTGCTCCTGACGTATACGAGAGACCTAATACTTGTGGTCTTTTCTTGACTGCTTGGGATGCAACTACATTCTGAATAGTATTATTACCCTCACCGACGACTTTTGGCGACCAACCACAGTATGGTCCGGTATATGATTTCCCAGACGCACATGGATCATCATCACTACCTGTAGTACCGCCTATTCCTCCACCTGCACCCTGTGTTGGGTTAGGATTACCGGGATCTGTGGATGGTACAACGGTTGTAGGAACAACAGGAGGAGGATTTGTCGGTTCCACCGGTGGAGGATTTGTCGGTAGGATACCATTGTCTCTTGGTAAATTCGGCGGACTGGGCCTATCCTCAGATCTGCTCCACCAATCAGCATAGACATAATTTCCTCTGGTTAAAAATGAAGAAAAAGTTAATAAAATAGTGATGAAAAATATGATTTCTGTCACTTTTCTCATAAGACAACCTCCAACAATGAATTTAAATACTTACTAATATTGATTTTTCTTCTTCTTCTTAAGAAGATTGCCAGAATTGTAAACGGAATTACCGATAACCAAGTTTGGTTCACATTGATATGTGCTCCTCCAAAAAGCATACCTGCAATACTGGTTTCTGTGGCTTTAACGAAGTTAGGAGAAAGATATATTCCGCGTTTGAATTCCACTGTGGATTGGGTACCCATTTGAGTTGGGTTATATGTTTGACCGCCTGCCAAATATGTTGTTTTTCTTCGTACGTTCATTGATGTCTGCGAGACTTGAGAGGTATAAGTAGGATAGTTTTGATATTGCACGGATCCGGAATTATTATCCTGATTGGCATTATTGTAAGATGGAGTAGGAGTCGGGTTGAAACTTGCACCAGTACCACCGACACCTCCTGAACCAGAAGTAGACGAAGGAGCATATACCGTAGGAGTCGGAGTAGGACTATTGGCTATTCCATTGTTATTTGTAGAATTATCTCCCAGACGATCCTCCAGTCCTGAAAAAGAATCTGAGTATTCTGCTGTTTTGTTTCCCGGTGTAATAATATTACCCAGGAATTCACCCAGCACATTTACCAATACAACCACAAATTTCTTGGCAGTAACGTTAGTATTTACCATATTCAGGAGATTTGCTCCTGCCTTTGCATTTCCTGTTTCTACATCTCCGCTGCCGGTGTTATATGAGGAAGTATTGTTTCCGCTATCTGCAGTAATATTTAAGTTATTTGTTACCGTAGCGTTATTATTATTTTCCAAGGTTGTCTCATTATTGGAAGATAAAGAAGAATTATTATCGGATAAAGGACCAGTGGCAATATTTTCACTTTGGGTCGCTGATGAATTCTGTCCACCGCCTTGACTTACCCCGACAGGGAGTGAATTGGAAGCCGTACTGCTTCCCCAGGGAGCACCAATAATATGTCCTACCCATTTACCCATTTCATTTACTATAACCATCCAGACGGTACCATCCTCATTTACCGTATTGGTATTGGCAACTGTCGTATCTTTTACGGAAACATCACTATCGCCTGTCTTAATACTGCCACCACCTGTATTGGCAGAAGATTGGTTGTCACCGGTATTTGCGGAAACATTCAGATTGTCTGCGATTACAGCAGTATTATTATTTGTATATTCAGAAGAGGTACTGGCACTGCTTGATGAATTATTGTCCGACAACGGACCGGTCTGACTGTTTTGTACCACGGCGGTACCGGATGAATTGGCGGTATTGGTATTTTCCGGATCCTGCGGAAGGACGATATTTCCCGTCAGTTGACCAAATACATTCACGACCCCGAACAACCATTGAGACACATTCAAATTAGTGTTTACCAGATTCACTACATTTGCCAACGCGCCTGCACTCCCCGTCTTTATGGAGCCTCCACCAGTATTAAATGAGGCACTATTGCCTCCGGATACTGCCTGAAGATTTATATCATTGGTAAGAGACGCATCATTTCCATTAGCTTCTTTCACTACGAAATCGGATTGCCCGTCAGCGCTGTTGTCAGACAACGGACCTGTCAGGGCATTTTTAGCAATAGCTCCGGATGCGGACGCAAAAGATTCATCGGTAACTCCATCCGGCATATTAAACACGATATCTCCGGAATATTTATCATAGATATTAAAAACAGAAAAGCCTCCCACCCCTGAAATATTACTGTTCAATTTATTTAAAAGATTATACGTGTTGAAAGCATTCCCCGTGGTGACTTGTCCGTCTAAAGTGTTGAAATTGGCATAATTATATCCGGTTGAGGCGATGGCATCAATTTTATTCTGCATGACCGCCAAGTCATTATTTAACTTCTCCATTTTGTTTTCAAAAGTTTCCGATGCGTTATTTGTCGATCCCGGACCGGTGGCTATATTATAGGGATCATTTACAGACGGATTAGCGTCTTTTGTAGAAGACGCGGTCGAACCTGATGATTCGCTGTTTCCGCTTATATTATCCGAAGCACTAGCCGAAGATCCGCCTGTAGGGGAAGGATTGGTATTGGATACAGTTGGACTTACTCCCACTGGAGTAACACTTGATGGGGGCGGTGATGTAGGTAGAGGCGGTTTTGTGGGAGAGCTTGAGTCCGAGCCGCCGGGAGGATTTGTAGGCTTTGGAGCCTCTGTCGGCTTCTCCTCCCTTGTATTTCCGTTGGAACCTTGAGAAGCTTCTCTTGTCGGTTCCGGTGGTCTAGTCGGAGCCGCTTCATCTGCATAAACAGGAAGGAAACCAATTCTTCCGATAAGAAGAAATAGTATCAAGTACGTAATAATGATTTTCTTCAGCTTAAGTATCATTTCATTAATATCAGAACTACCCTATAAATTTAATTAAAACAAAAATATCCAATATATTTATTAATATTCCTTGGCCGGTGGGAATCCTTTTTCCTAGGACGGATCCCCACCGAGTCTAAGGAAAGATCCTATTGTTGTATTACGGTTAATGAATCATTGAAATGATTCAACAAAGTCTTTATCAAATCAGACATACCAGCTGTGACACTACCGCCTCCAGTGTTCATGTTAGAGACGTTACTTCCGCTATCAGCTACATCATTAACAACATTATTTGCTGTGTTGTTATTGACGTTTGCGACATTGATCCCTAAGGTATTTAACAGATTAGTTCTGTTGTCGGATAGAGGTCCTGTCACATCATTACCGCTGACATTGGAAAAACCACCCAGAGCCATTTGCACTGTGGTCGTGGCAATGTTTCCTTCATTGTTCACTCCTACACTGGATGCTGCACCACCTGTGACGATTTCTCCTCCTAAGGTGTTGGTAGACGCGCTATTGGCACCTGAGCGGGACAAAGTATTCATCAGGTTAGACAAACTCAGGTTGTTGATGTTTGATACACCAGCTGTAGCAACGTTGTTGACGTCGACCGTGTTGTATGATATCGGTCCAGTCGTACCATTGCCTCCTGAATTTCCTCCTGTTCCACCTGCGCCCGCACTGATACCAGTTGCACTATCGTTCAGATGATTTTCCAGTACGAATTGCAATGAGGAATTACCTGTTCTTATGCTTGCCGGTCCGGTATTCGTATCTGCTACGTTACCTCCTGCATCGGAAGTGACGCTCATGACATTGGATACATTTGCGTTGTTGATATTAGCTACGGCCACTCTGTGACTATTGTTGATACTGACTCTATTGTCTGATTCTGGGCCTGTAACATCATTTGTACCTGTGTTACCTGATGCTGCCGGTCCTCCACTGACAGTAGTAGTATTTACATTCGCCACATTGGAAACTGTGCCATGCGCTGAAGCATTACCAGTCACTACTGAACCTCCAAGAGTATTCATGGAAGCGCTGTTACCTCCGGATCTTGACAATTCCGTAAGGTTATTATTGATTGTGGCATTGTTAGTGTTAACAACTGACACATCACTGGAATTTGTTACAGAGCATGTATTGTAGGAAATTGGTCCTGTTGTACCGTTACCGCAGTTATTTCCAGCTGCAAATGCCGGACTGAAAGTTGATGTTAATATTGCAATTGATCCTACTATTGATGCGATTTTTTTCATATTTTTCACCTCCTTTCAAATAGATTTGTTTTTTCTACCCTTCTTGCTGTATCAGCCAGTTGGCGGATCAGTCTAGAAGGGTTTATGCTGGATGCAATTTCAAGTGCATTCAGTATCAATTGGAAATACTCTCCCGCCTAGGACCAAAGAGTATTTCGTATTCAAAATATTTGTAAATTCAATAATCTAAATCCCAATAAAAAAGAGGTAAGCCTCCAGATTGTTAATCGTGGATTCTTACCTCCGTTTGCGGTCGGTAACAAAGTTAATTATGAGTTAACTAAGTTTATTTTCTTTCATAAATCCTTAATGTTGTGATTTGTCTTCTTTATATTTCTTTCGGTTATTTGAGTCACTTTAAAGTCTTGCACAAATATCTCCACCGAACCCCATCCGCGCACGTCTTTTAAAGCGACCTTTATCTCAGCTAGAAGGTCCTGAGTGATTTTTTTAGTCGAATAATCAACCATAAATAAATTTAGTTTTGGGCAAGTTTGTTAATCCAGGCAGATTATTTTTCTCATTCGGGGCAGAATGATATTCTTAATTCGGGAATACGATCGGTATCTCGTCTTTTTTACCTTCCAATTCACCGATATACAAAGTAAAATTCTTATCTGCTATAGGGATTACGAATCCGATCCTATCCAATTTTGTGGAAATTGGAGCCACAGGTACGACATTGTTATGAAGATCGGGAGCAAACTTGTTATCCTTATCACTTCCAATCATCAATCGAACCAGATCACCTGGAACAATATTTAAAGTCTGCGTACTATCATTTTTTAGTTCCAAATTAACAATCAGGAACATTTTGTCATTTACCGCGGGATAAACCTTACTGTTAACCAGTACCTGATTTGTCTTTTCTATTTTGGACATAGTCAGTTTTATTTTCCCGGAATTTGACTTTCCCTGGTTGTTTAAAGCAGAGAAATTATAGCTTTTATCCACACTTACCACTGTTGTTTTCGGCTGGGAAGCTTGTGCAGGAATTTTCTTTTTGTTGACGAAACTGTAAATAGCCAGTCCTGCAATGATAACTGCTAAGACAAAAATAATATTTTTTTTGGCACTTCCTAGCTGTCCTACAGATCTGGGTAAATTTTTGATTTTTTGAAAAATCATTCCTGTTTGATTTTTATTTTTATTTACTTCTTTTTTTGTAGCCATAAAAAAACTCCAAAGCTTAGGGCAGCTTTGGGGCAGTTGTTTGAAACCATATTATAATGTGTGTAATTTCTTGTCAATATAACTAAGTGTAACAATGAACATCAAAGTATTATTATATCGGAATTTATATTCATTTTATGAAGAAAATTCTTTGCTCCAGATACCAAAGACCCTCCCGTTTTACCGGGAGAGTCCTTGAACAGTTTCCATTAGCTTAAAATTTATTGAGAAATACTGACTACAGTATCATTTAAGATTGCCGTAGATGTAGTATCACTCGTAGCAGGTCCGGCATTTACGGTTCCTCCAATTGTATTGAAACTGGAACTATTGCCGCCGCTTACTGCTGTGCTTGATGACGTTTGTGTTATCGCGCCAACGTTAGTTACACCAACAACAGCTGTCTTGTCACTATTGAAGACAATTGCATTTGTTGAAAATGGCCCTGTCGTGTCATTTACTCCCATATCGTCCGCGACTGCGCTATCCTGGCTTAATGCGTATGCACCGGTGTTCAGACTTGCCTGTTTTGTATTGGTAGCAAGTGCTTCTCCTGATGTGGCCGCTCCACCTTGGGTGTTGAAATCAGCATTGTTATTTCCGCTGACTGATGTGGATGCAGACGTTTGGGTGAGTCTACCAAGATTTCCAATCGTTACCACTGCAGTTTTTGTATAGTTTCTGATAGCTAAATTCCTGCTGAATGGTCCGGTTGTCTGGTTACCCAGTTGATTTGCAGCAAGTGCTGGAACTACTGATGCTAATACCATAGCTGCACCAACTGATATACCAAAAAGTTTTTTTATCATGATTCTATTCACCTCCTTTCATAAACCACGTTTGACGTGGCTTGTAGTTTATTATTGCCTGACTGCACAAAAAAAACACTCTCACCTGCTGTTTTGCAACAGGCAGGGCGAGAGTGTGTCTTTGGACAGAGGGCAGGCTATTTATCATATTGGCAGTCATAAGAGCAGTTAATAATTTTTTTCGACTATAAAATCTACACCGGGCAGGTGTCTAAAAAGAACTTGTTAAAAAATAAAAAGCAATCCGTGATAGTATCGGATTGCTTCCGTTTGCGGTCAGCAAATCTGTGTCTATATCCAATGTAAAACAATTTTTCACGGCTTGTCAAGAGGGAATTTTCACGAATGACTTTATCACGTCTTGACAATCCAAAATTGGTTTAAAAAAATCTTCAAAATGATAAATTCGTGCGGAGAAAACCTTATAAGTGATTAGGGGCTAATTCACCGACATCACACACCCGGTGTGTGATGTTTAGTTTAGTGTAATGTTTATCCAAGTCTGACTTTTAAATTAGCCTCAACTATAGTACCCGGCGGACACATTGATTGCACCAAACGTCCGGTAATTTCCCTGGCATCCGGATCTGCCGGCAAGCTAAAATCATTTGAGAAACCAAACAATGTCACATGATTGCTCTCTCCTACTCTCATTCTCCCTCCGTCCACGGATGTCGGTGATTCATCCCTTCAGTCTTCTGACTTCATCGGTAACATTATGACCCCAAGCCAGACTCTCGTGTCTTGTATTTTCATCACCAGGCGCTGTTACGTAAAATGCCTCTCCCACTCTCAAAAATTTTGAAGCATAAGGTACTTTTTCTTTGTCCGGTCCTTGGAATATCATATTTAAAAAATAGAACTTATTAAGCCTGTTTACATGAAAGGTGAATCTGATCTTCTCGCGCTCTCTTCGAGATAACCATCTACGCTTCCTTGATGCTTGTTTCAACTTGATGCATTAACCAAATCGCAGCATCAAATTGACTTCTCCCTCTTTGTTCTTCCAAAAGGGGTTGAAAATCCTCCTCCATTCTTGATATCAAAGCCCCTAACATTCTTCCACCAAGTGTTCTACTCCCCGGTACTTTACTATGAAGGTCATTTCTTCTCGCCATTACACCTTTTTGCATTCCCAGGAAAAAACCGACTTCTTCTTCTTGAGAAAAGCCTGTTGTTATTGCTTTCATCCTTTCAGCCAAATTTATTTTTTCATTCTCATTAGTCATAAATTTATCTCGTCGGCCATGGAGGCGGATACTCATAATCAATTACTCTTCGGGGAGTGAATACACCACTTGCTCGATCCACCGTTCCTTCCCCGCACCGGTGGTCCGGACAAGCCCAACAAAATCCCATTTCAGATTCGTATCCCTCTGGATTAACCCAAACATTATATTGAGTACTGTCACCATGACTTCCCTGTCTATGATCACAAATGAACAGGTCAAATCCTGGTTGTGTGATTTTTGACTCTGTCATAGATTATTTTTGATTTATAGTATTAAATATAATTTGAAACTTTTTATGACCCCTTCCTCACCGGTTCTGCGATCCCAATACCCTTATCCCAGTAACTAGCAGTTGTAATATCTCCAACCCGTCTGCCCCTGTAATTTGCCGTAAGCAAATTATTGGAATTCACCCGCGAACACTTTAACCCGTTAACTTTTTAACCCTCTAGCTTTTTAAACCCATTATAACCCCATCTTCAAAATATCCGTAATCTGTGCTATATATGAAATGCTGCCCTTTTATAAATAAAGGGCCTTTTTTATGGAAAAAAAATTTGAATCTACCAGATACAATCTAGTCAAATCCACCGGTTTTGTGCTTTTTGGTTCTGTAATCATCAATATTTTAAACTATATCTTTACTATCCTCATAGGAAGGCTCCTGGGTCCGGCAGCATACGGAGAAGTAGCCGTGATTTTGGGTCTTTCCACCATCCTGACCGTTCCGGCCCTGTCTCTTACCACCTTTATGGCCACATATTCGGCCAAATACAAAGCCGAGAAGAAGATATCATCCCTAAATCATCTGCGTACCAGAACAGTCAGTTATGTTTTTGTGACCGGCCTGGGTGTTCTTATCCTTTTCTGGCTATCCCTCCCCTGGCTTTCGGCGTTTTTGAAGATCGGCAAATCTTCCCTTTTTATTTATGCCATTGTTTTCCCTATTTCCCTAGTGTCTTCTGTAAATACCGGTACTCTCCAGGGACTGAAAGCATTTATCCCCTTTTCGATAACAGGAATCATCACCACTTTCTTCAAACTGGTTTTATCTCTTCTTTTGGTCAATTTAGGCTTTTGGATAAACTCTGTCATGTTCGCTATCGTGCTTGGCGGATTTCTATCCTACCTTTTCGGCCATTATCAAGTCAGAAGTATCCTTTTTCTCCTTTCCCGGGGCCTTAGAGGAAGACCTGTACATAAGAAAGATTTTTTAAAAGAGATTATTTCGTTTGCCCCGCATATTTTTCTTTCTACCCTTTTTATCACCCTTTTTTCCAATATCGATCTCATCCTGGCCAAGCATTATCTCTCTCCTACTCTAGCAGGATTTTACAGTGCTTTGTCCGTAACAGGGAAAATCATATCCTATATTTCAGGCGCTCTCATCTCCGTCATGCTTCCTTTCGTCTCCTCCTCGCATACGAAGAAAGACGGTAAGAGCGAAAAAATCCTATATTTTTCACTTTCAATCATTCTCATCGTCTCCGGCGGTACTCTGGCGTTTTTCACCCTTTACCCGAAATTAGTCATAAGTCTCCTTTTTGGAGCAAACTATCTGACGGTTTCCCCTTATCTGTATCTCTTTGGCCTGGCCATGCTTTTTATGACCCTGTCATCGGTATTTGCGAACTTCTTCATAGGAATAGGGGGGAAGAAATTCATCTATCCATTGTTATTTGGAGTTATTATGGAGGTGGTACTTATTTATTTTTACCACGAGAATATACTTGATATAACCCTGTCTGTGGTAAAAGCTGCCTTTGTCATGCTTACAGGCCTTATTGTGATTTTCTTAATCAGTAAAAGAAAGGCAAAGATCTGATTTATGTCAAAAAGGATATCAATTATCATCCCGGTTTACAACGAAGCGGACAACCTGCAGCATTTATATGAGGAGATAAGGAAAGCTACTTCTGATTTACGGAAAAAATACCGGTTCGAGATGATTTTCGTAAATGACGGCAGTACGGATAATACCGCAAAAATCCTAAGCGCATGGGCGGCAAAAAATAAGAAGGTAAAGTATCTGGAATTTTCCAGAAATTTCGGCAAGGAAATGGCTACTACAGCCGGTATCCACCACAGCCGGGGGGATGCGGCTATCATGATGGATGCGGATATGCAGCATCCGCCAAATCTTATAGGTACACTTATTAAAAAATGGGAAAAGGGTGATGAGATGGTTATTGGTGTCAGAAAAACCGGTAATCATGAAACAATTACCCGGAAGTTTTTCTCTTTCGTCTTCTACCGTATTTTAAAAAAAATCGGTGACACGGAGATCATCGCTTCTTCCACTGATTACAGATTGATTGACAAAAAGGTGATAAGAGAATTTATAAAGTTCACGGAAAGAAACCGGATGACCCGGGGTCTTCTGGACTGGATGGGTTTTAAAAGAGGTATTGTCTATTTCAAAGCAGGAGTCAGAAGAAACGGCAACGGCAGATATTCTTATATCAAACTCCTCCAACTTGCCGTTTCCGGTTTTACCTCCCTTTCTTACTTTCCCCTGAAATTTGCCGGTTATCTTGGAATTATAATCACCCTCGTTTCCGGTACCCTCGGGCTTTTTATCTTCGCGGAAAAATATCTTCTTAAAGATCCTTTAAATTACGCCTTTTCAGGTCCTGCGATTTTGGCTGTCATAAATCTTTTCCTCATCGGGATCGTGCTTTCCTGCCTGGGACTTATTACATTATATATAGGCAGTATCCATCAGGAAGTGGTAAACCGGCCGATGTATGTGGTGCGGAAAAAGAAGAATTTTTAGTTGTTGCGTTGTTTAAAAGTTAACGGGTTAAAGTGTTCGCGGGTGAACTCCAAATTTGCTTACGGCAAATTACAGGGGCAGGCGGGTTTACCCTGAGCGGAGCCGAAGGGTTGACGGGTTAACGGGATTTGTGATTTGGAGCTTATTTGGAATTTGGTATTTGAAATTTGTGATTTATTTGTTATTTGGTTCTTGGAATTTATTTGTATTTTGGAGCTTGGATCTTGGAGCTTAAATAAACTTGTGAATATCTTGTGGTTTACATGGAAGGACCGGAAAAATCCTCTTGCCGGAGGAGCCGAGGTCGTAAGCGGGGAACTGGCAAAAAGACTGGCAAAAAGAGGCCATAAAGTGATCATCCTGACAGCCGGATTTGCGGGAGCCAAGCATGAGGAGAAAACCGGAGGTTACCGTGTGGTTCGCGTGGGCAACCGGTGGAGCGTGTATTTGGCTGCCTTCATTTATTACAAAAGGCATCTGCAGGGCTGGGCAGACATAGTCATAGACGAGATAAATACCATCCCCTTTTTCGCTAAGTATTTCGTAAAGGAAAAAAACATTCTTGTTTGTTACCAACTTTGCCGGGAAATCTGGTTCCACCAAATGTTTTTCCCGCTAAATCTCCTGGGATACGTGATCGAACCCTTCTATTTGTGGCTTTTGAAGGACAGAACCGTGATTACGGAATCAAGAAGTACAAAACTAGATTTGATAAAACACGGATTTTCAAAGACGAAAATTCAAGTCATTAGCGTGGGTACGGAATTCCCCCGGGCAAAAAAAATCAATATTAAAGGTAAGTTCAAAAATCCTACCCTCTTGTACTTGGGCACCTTAAGATCCATGAAAAGGCCGGATCAAACGATAAAGGCTTTCGAAATAGCCAAAAACAAAATTCCCGCCCTCCAACTCGTCATCGCCGGCCAGGGAAAAGGCCTTTACAGCAGGTTTGTCAACTTCATGGTAAAAAATTCAGCGTTTGCCGACTCTATATCTCTCTTGGGAAGAATCTCCAATAAGAAAAAGGTTACTATTCTCAGGGAATCACACCTCCTTCTTGCTACTTCAGTGAAAGAAGGATGGGGACTGACGGTTACGGAAGCAGCCAGCCAGGGCACGCCGGCTGTGGTCTACGATGTGGATGGCCTGAGGGATGCGGTATTGCATAACAAAACCGGCCTTGTCTGCAGGAAGAATAATCCTAATACAATGGCGGAAAATATCGTAAAAATCCTGAAAGATAAGAAACTATATAACAGACTCCGCAAAAATGCCTGGAAGGAGAGTAAAAACGTAAATTTCGGGAGAAGCTGCAAAGAATTTATGAGAATTATAAAATTGATTAGTTAAAGTGTTGACGGGTTAAAGGTTACCCCCACAAATTTACTCTGAGTAAATTAGAGGGGCAGGCGAGTTAACGGGTAAACCCCAATAATTTGCTTACGGCAAATTACAGGGGCAGGCGGGTTGACGTGTTGAAGAGTTTTCAGGCAATCACTGGGGGAAGCTCTCTTCTAATGCTTATCGCATCGAACAATGCCCTAAATGCTCCGCCTCTATGATCTGCAATACTTTCCTGATCACCTCTTATAATGAAGTAAAATCTTCTATTTAATTCCGGAGCTTCCGGATCCAGCATAGCACTCCCAATAGCTCTGCATTGTTCAGAAGTAAGTGTTGTATGGAATAGATTAAATAATCCTCCCCGTACCGACAAATAACCAAGAGGATCTAGAGGTTGTGATCTCCAGTCAATTCCTTTGCTTGCCCTGAGCAGCGCCGAAGGAGAATTTAATTGTTATTCGACTTAAGTGTTTGACGGTTAACGGGTTTTAAAAAGATGTTAAAATGAATCAAAGAGAGTTGAATGTGTTCAAGCAGAAAAAATGATTATAATAGAATTTCTCAGACAATTTCGCATTGGTGGATACGCTATTTTTGACCTTACTGTATCATTTCTGGGAATCTATTTACTTTCTCCTTTGTTATCAATACCATTCCGTAGATTCAAGATAGAAATACCTAAAAAAAACTGGTTGTTTTTAACTTTACCCATCAGTATTTTAGTACATTTACTCGTTGGGAAAATGACTCCTATGACCAAGAATTTTATAGATTTGCAAGGACATTACGTTTTAAAGGTACTTATTTTAATCTTATTGGTTCTTGGATTAAAAGAATTAAAAAGAACTAATAAAAATAGTTTAAAAAGATGATAAAATATCCTACCATAATGGGTTAAAAACCACTGGCTCCCCCTAAAGGACTTGAGCCTAAAGATACTAGCCTCAATTCTTAAACTATATAATCCTTCGACTCTGTTTACAGTGAGCTTGTCGA
>PFMK01000019.1 GCA_002785215.1 Candidatus Gottesmanbacteria bacterium CG_4_10_14_0_8_um_filter_37_24
TGAAGCCGGATTTCCCATATCTTCTCCCGGAGATTTTAATTCAGTAAAGGAAATTTCTAAAACAATTAAGAATTCATCTGTCTGTGGTCTAACAAGAGCAATAAAAGAGGACATTGATGCAGCGGTAAATGCGTTGAAATACGCAAAATACCCGCGCATTCACACAGGTATTGGTGCTTCTGACATCCACATAAAAAACAAATTTAAGTCAACCAGAGAGAAAATCCTCGAAACAGGAATTGAGGCAGTAAAATATGCTAAAAGATTTGTATCTGATGTGGAATTTTTTGCTGAAGATGCAGGACGGGCTGATTTGGATTTTTTATCTTTAATGGTGAAAAAAGTGATAAATGCCGGAGCAACCGTAATCAATATTCCTGATACTACCGGTTACTGTTTTCCTGATGAATTTGGTAAAAAAATAAAATATCTAAAGGAACATGTCGAAAATATCGATAGAGCGATTATTTCTGTACATTGCCATAATGATCTGGGATTGGCCACCGCAAATACTTTATCAGGACTAATGAATGGCGCAAGGCAGGTAGAGGTAACATTAAACGGGATCGGTGAACGGGCAGGTAATACGTCACTTGAAGAAATTGTTATGGCACTTTGGACCAGAGAAAAAAGCGCGCTTTATACAGGAATAAATACCAGGGAAATATATAAGACATCACAATTGGTCTCAAAAACCATGGGACTGCCCATCCAACCCAACAAAGCAATTGTAGGATCCAATGCATTTGCACATTCTTCCGGAATTCATCAGGACGGTGTGCTTAAACACAAGGAAAACTATGAAATAATAGATCCGTCAACCGTTGGGGTATCCGGAACTAAAATAGTATTGACAGCTAGATCCGGAAGAGCTGCATTAAATCACAGGTTAGAAGAAAATGGAATTAGTTTTAAAAAAGATAAATTAAATGAAATCTATCAGGAGTTTCTTAAACTTGCCGATATCAAGAAGGAAATATTCGATGAGGACTTAAGGTTTCTAGCAGGATTGGATGGAAACGGGAAAAACAAGAAAATAAAACTAATATTGATTCAGGCAATATCCGGAAACAGGAACATACCCACTGCAACCATTAAACTTTCAATAAATGGAAAAATCAAGGAAACATTATCAACCGGGAATGGTCCTATTGATGCGGTATTTAAGGCAATTGATCTGTGTGTAGGAAAAAAATATAAATTAAGAGAATTCATTATACAGGCTATTACTACCGGATCAGACGCCATGGCAAGAGTAAATGTTTCAATTGAGCGGGAGGATAAAATTTTCTGGGGACATGGGGCTAACCCTGATACTATAGTTTCCTGTGCACAGGCATATATTGATGCGATTAATAAGTTTTATTAAAAAATCCTCTCTTATTTTAGAGGAAAAGTCTAAAATGAATTATCAAATCTCTGGTACTATAACATCAATCTTTCCCTCGGATATAAACACCGACGACATCATTCCTGCATGGACACTTCAGGAATCAACTAACCAGAAATTTTTTGCAAAATATGCCTTTGAAAATTCTGACCCTCAATTTATCGTCCGGTGCAGTAAAGAAAAAAATAATATCATTATTGCGGGGGAAAATTTCGGATGCGGATCATCGCGTGAACAAGCTGTATATGCATTACAGGAAAATAATGTAATTGCGGTTATTGCAAAATCATTTTCGGATATTTTTTACCGCAATGCTCTTAATAACGGGCTGGTTTTAATCACATCGCTAAACACAAAAGATTTTGCGAACAGTCAAGAATTGGAAATTGACCTTTTGAAAAGAACCATAAACTGCAACGGGAAAGAAATAAAATTTGTAATAAGCAAATCTGATGCTGATACATTTGCGACAGGTGGAAAACTCAACCGGGTCAGAAATCACCTGAAACAGATTATACAAAAAGATAAAATAATTACTGTAAAAAAAATACCGCAAAAAACAAAACCGCAGACTATTGTAGAAAAAATTATCTCAGATCATTTAGGAAAAAATGTCTTTGTAGGAGATTTTATCAAAGAGTTACCCGTTGATACCTTGTTTTTCAATGAAGTAATAGGACCCCCTGTTATAAAGTATTTTCATCAGTATTTTGATGAATTATTTAAGAAAAATAAAATGATTCCCGAAGTATTTAATCCAAAGGAAATATTTCTTATTCCTGATCATACAGTTCCTTCATCTTCCGTTTCCGTGTCAGAAGGAATTGATTTGATGGAAGCATTTGCAGAAAAACAGGGAATCAAATGTTATAAGGAGGGAGACGGAATAGAACATATTGTACTTATGGAAGACGGTTTCATCACTCCTGGAAAAATAATCCTGGGCACCGATTCTCATACTGATACAAATGGTGCTTTAAATTGTCTGGCGTTCGGAATCGGCACGACTGACGCAGCTTATGCTCTGGCCACCGGCCATTTGTATGATTTTACGGTTCCTAAAACCTTCAGAATAAATTTGACGGGAGAACTGCACAAAGGAGTATATGGAAAAGACTTGATTTTATTCCTTATAGGTATGCTTGGAGTTGATGGAACAGTAAAACAGGTAGTTGAATTCGGAGGTTTTGCCTTAAAAACTCTTTCTATGGATGCAAGAACGACTGTTGCCAATATGGCAGTTGAAATGGGAGCAAGAACGGCAATTTTTGAAAGCGATGAAATACTGCAGGATTATTTATCTACTTATACAAAAAAGGTGTATAAAACTTATCTGCCGGACAAAAGGTGCCGATACTCGAAAATAATTGAGGTGAATTTATCGGAACTTGAACCCAACATCGCCTTCCCCCACAAACCCGGAAACGTCACGTCAGTTTCCAAAATAAAACAGTTTATGGAAAAAACAAAAGGATCAAAAAACACCGATTGCGCTGAGATCAATTCATTGAAAATTACGGATGCATTTCTTGGAGCCTGCACTAACGGAAAATATGAGGATTTTCTTGCCGCAGCAATAATCCTCAAAGACAAAAAAATCCATCCCGGAGTAAATTTCATCGTTATACCCGCATCAAGAAAAATATATAACAGGCTACTAACAGAGGGGATTCTTAAAATATTTGCGGATGCCGGAGCAAATATTGAATCATCAAATTGCGGACCCTGTTTCGGAAAACATATGGGAGTTGTAGGCAAAGGAGCCCAAATTATTTCATCATCAAACAGAAATTATATTGGCAGAATGGGATCAAAAAAAGCTAAGATATTTTTGGCATCCCCAGCAACAGTCACTGCATCAGCGGTTGCCGGAGAAATAACAGATCCGAGAAATTTTTTATAAATTCAGAAGTCGGAAATCAGAAATAAGGAAATTATGAAAAAATATATTGCAGTTTTACCAGGTGATGGAGTTGGACCGGAAGTGATCAAACAGGCAATTAAAGTTCTGGATAAAATCGCACAAAAATTCTATCATACTTTCGAGTATGAGTACGGCTTAATTGGAGCCTGTGCAATAGAAAAATCAGGAAATCCTCTACCAAAAGATACAATAGACTTATGCAGAAATTCCGATGCAATACTTTTCGGCTGCATTGGTGACCCGAAATATGATAATGATCCGAAATTGAAGATAAGACCGGAACAGGGTCTTCTCAAACTCCGAAAATCTCTCGGTCTTTATGCGAATTTGAGACCTGTAAAAGTATATAACTGTCTGTTTGATATATCTCCGCTTAAAAAGAATACAATTGAAAATATAGACTTTGTTGTAGTTAGGGAACTAATAGGAGGCATATATTTTGGAAAACCTAGACTGCGGAAAAATTACGGAAAAACTGCAATTGATACTTCTATCTATACTAAAGAACAGATTACTAAAGTCTCCGAATTCGCTTTTGGTCTTGCATCGAAAAGAAACAAAAAAATAACATCTATAGATAAAGCAAATGTTTTGGAAACATCAAGACTTTGGAGAGAAACGGTTTGTGAAGTAGCGGAAAAATATCCTGATGTCATTCTTTCCCATATGTTTGTTGATAACGCCTCAATGCAACTTATAAAAAATCCTTCGCAATTTGACGTAATTTTAACAGAAAATTTATTTGGAGATATCTTATCTGACGAAGCATCGGTTATCACTGGATCCATTGGCCTAATACCATCTGCATCTATTGGTGAAAAAATATCTCTTTATGAACCTATACATGGGGCGTTCAATAAAGCAGCAGGTAAAAATCTGGCAAATCCAATAGCTACAATTTTATCTGGGGCACTTATGCTAAGAATGTCATTTAACATGAACAAGGAAGCAAAATTAATAGAACAAGCGCTAATAAAAGTGCTTGAAGGAGAATACAGAACGAAAGATATATCCACAAATAAAACCAGTAGTTATAAAATAATTGGAACTGAAGAATTTGGAGACTTGACAACGGAAACAATAAGCGATTAATACTTATAGATTCTTTTTTCAACCGTCTGTGTTGTGAATTCAAAATCTGATTTAAACTGATTTTTTAATTGACTTTTCAAATAATCAAAAGCCTCTTTTTGTAATTCATAATCATAGGGAACTGTTAGCACAATATCTACAGAAATAATATTATTTTCATTATTAGGTTGAGTAATTCCATAAGTGCTTCTTATATTCATCGAGGTTATATCGATATCTTCTGAGATAATTTTGATTAATCTTTGAATTTCTTTTTCTATCTGTTGATTTTCTATTTCAGGGTTTGATTGTAATTGAATACGTGAAATAATTTCTAGGTTAAGGAGAACTTTCTCGCCTACTTTATCACTAAGAAGTTTCTCTAAGATTTCTCTTTGATTTTGAGTCATTCCAATTGATGGATCACCTCTTAGTACAGCTTTTACAAACCAACCATCGGTTTTCGTATCAATATTTACTTCCAAAGAATCTATGGAAAAAGATTCATTAATCTTTTGAATTTCATCAATAAACGTATTTTCCAGTATTTTTCTTTTTATTTCCTGTAATCTATCCTGCTGACTAATTATGGAAATAGTTCTTTGCAGCCTAAGATGAAGATCTACTTTTTTCCCCAAAGATCTTTCAAGATTTTCTACTATTTTTTGTTGTTGTTTGTAATCTACCGTCAAATCTTCAGGTAACCATACTTCGGCCTCAATAAGGATATTATTTCCTACACTTGGCTGTAGGGTTGTTTTTACACTATCGATATAAATTGACGGTGATAACTGGATAAGGCTCTTATGTAATATCTCTTGTACCTTATGATAGGCAACAATTTTAAACGAATATGATTTCAGAAAGAAAAATAATGGGATTGCGGTAACAAGTAACATTATTGCTGTAAATAAAAATCCTTTGTTACGTAACGCAGTATTAGACTCTCTTCTAATTCCAAGAAGTGAAAATGTAATAATAGAAATAAATATAATCGAAATTACATTAGCTAAAAAAAGTATTAAACCACCCCAAAAAGTAGAATAATCCAATACTGCAAGACCTATACCGCTTACACATAAGGGAGGTAAAAGAGAAGTTGCTATAGCCACCCCGGCCAAACTTTCGGATATTCGGGGTTGAGTTATAGCTAAGGTAGCGATTCCACCAGCCACTAAAGCAACAATAACATCTAATAACGTAGGTGTCGTACGTGCCAGAATTTCTCCGTTTATAAGTTTGATAGGAGATATCACAGTTATTAGAAATGAACTCGCAAAAGCAATGATTATCGATAAAATTAATACTATCATTGCTTGTTTGATATATAATGCCTTTTCATAAGAAATTCCGAGAGATATTTTCATAAGCGGCCACATAAGCGGAGAAATAATCATCCCGCCGATCACAACCGACGGAGCGTTCAAAAGAAGGCCTAAAGTACATACTATTGTTGATCCAGTTAAAAGAATAATAAAACTGAGGGAAAAATGTGAATTCACTTGAACTTTTTCTAATATTTTTGTTGATTGGATTT
Source organism: Candidatus Gottesmanbacteria bacterium CG_4_10_14_0_8_um_filter_37_24 (assembly GCA_002785215.1). GTDB lineage: Bacteria > Patescibacteriota > Microgenomatia > 2-02-FULL-39-11 > 2-02-FULL-39-11 > CG1-02-37-22. The sequence goes on from PFMK01000019.1 coordinate 5,923, forward strand.
GATTGACGTCATTTATGAAATGAAGCTTGGGGGAGGAAATATTTTTTAGTCTTGAAGAAATATTTTTAAACATATTTAATCACGTTAATTTTTTCTGGGTTTTTATCTTATGTTAATTTATTATAAAGAAACAGGATAATTTAAGGCAACTAGATTGTTAATAAGATAAAACGAAAAACATCTTACGGATTATTATATTAGCAGATGCAAATATATCGGGGTAAAGTCATTTTCGTGAAGACTCCCCATTCCAAAAGGCCGAAACCTCTTTAACATATAGTCTATCACAGTCATAGCTTACGCAGTCCTCTCTTAATCTGTTAAACTGGAATTGAATATTAGGCAGGTTAGGAGGTGAAAACTTACGCTTAAGAAATGCAGC
>PFMK01000020.1 GCA_002785215.1 Candidatus Gottesmanbacteria bacterium CG_4_10_14_0_8_um_filter_37_24
GATTATTTGACTCCGGTTGAGTATGCTGTCAAAACCTTCGAAGTGTCACCTATGTGGGCGTCGCGCACAAAAATTTGACAGAATTTGGTATAATAATAAGATAATATAAAATAAAGCGCTTGACCGGAGTCACGATCCGGGAGCTGAAGGTCAAAATACCTTACGGAAGTTGAACCGAAAAAATACAACAATCGATGTCGCGTCAGCGGAGTCGATCTGAGAGCCCCGATTAAATCGGGGAAAAAGGATGGGACCGCGGAGGTCTCTTTTTTTAGGCCTTCGTTCCTAAATCATTATTTGATAATGGTTTGAGAACGAGGGCTTATTTTTTTGGAAAAAATTTGATTTTTGAGATTTGATCTGTGAATTTTCTTACGTGGTGGCCGTAGTTCAATGGTAGAACATTGGCCTGTGGAGCCAAACGTTGGGGGTTCAAGTCCCCTCGGTCACCCTAATATGGTTATGAGTTATTAGTTATTGGTTATAAATTAATGCGCATATTATGACAAAAATATACGGTAATATGATTAAGCTTGCTATCCAGAAGGACGGGCGTTTGACAGCGGAAACGCTTGATTTCCTGTGGAAAGCAGGTCTTGATTTTGAGGTTTCGAAACAGAGATTACTCTCTACCTGCAGGAATTTTCCCTTGGAAATATATTTTATCCGGGATGATGATATTCCCAATTATATCGGTTCAAAAATTGTAGATCTAGGTATTATCGGTCAGAATATCCTGTTTGAGAAAAGACCAAAAGTAAAAAAACTGCTGAATCTCCGCTACTGTTTTTGTTCACTAGTAGTTGCGGTTCCCAAGGATTCAAACATAAAAACAGTTAGTGATTTAAACAGTTTGAGGGTTGCCACTTCATACCCGGAATCAGCAAAAATCTTTTTCGATAAATACAATCTTAAAGTCTCTATTGTAACTATTAACGGCTCTGTGGAAATTGCGCCCAATCTGGGTTTTGCAGATGCCATAGTTGATTTATCTTCAAGTGGCAGTACTTTAGCTATGCAGGAATTGAGGGTGGTTTCTAATATATTTGATTCCGAGGCGGTGCTGATAGCTGACCCTTTATACTTAAAAAGTCCAAAATCGGGATTAGTAGAGCAGCTTATATCGAGATTTAAATCCGTCTTGTCCGCGAAACAATACAAACTGGTTATCATAAATTCCGCCCAGAATATTCTTCCAAAATTATATAAATTTTTTCCGTATTTAAAAAGAAATCAGTTGAGTAAATCTGTAAATATACAAACGGTAATAAAAGAAGATTTGCTTTGGGAATCTATTCCAAGACTAAAGAAACTTGGAGTAAAAGATATCTATATTTTACCGATAGAAAAAATTATTAGTTAAAAATAAGGAAAACATGAAAATCATAAAACTTAAAAATTTACCAGCAATAGAATATCAGAGAATAATTAAACGTGCTTCCGGAAAATTACGGGAAATAATTCCCCTTGTGGAAAAAATAATATACGATGTCAGATTGGCAGGGGATAATGCGATTTACGAAAAATACCAGGAGAGATACGGGAAAGCTTGCTATCAGTCTGTATTTGTATCAGGTGAAGAGATAAAAGAAGCATATAAAAAGGTATCCAGAGACTTCATTTCCACGATAAATCAGATGATAAGAAACATAACCATGGTGCATGAAGCCCAATTACGGACAAAAAAAGATTCTGTTATTGAACCATTAGAAGGAATAAAAGTTTGGAGGGAATGGCGTCCAATTGAAAAAGTTGGTTTATATATTCCCGGAGGGAAGGCAATATATCCGTCGTCAGTTCTAATGAGTACAATACCTGCCAAAATAGCAGGTTGCAGGGAGATTGTGATGTGTTCTCCGCCGAAGGAGAGGGGTGAGATTCCTTATCCGACCTTAGTTGCAGCTGATATGGTTGGAATTAAGAAAATTTTTAAAGTTGGAGGTCCGGAAGCAATTGCCGCACTTGCCTACGGAACAGAAAGCATACCAAAAGTTTATAAAATATTCGGAGCGGGAAATTCATATGTGACTGCAGCTAAATTACTTTCCCTTTCTGAAGTGGCTGTAGACATGCCGGCCGGACCATCCGAAGTGCTAATTATTGCTGATGAGACAGCCAATCCGGCTTTCATTGCCGCTGATTTGCTAGCGGACGGGGAACACGGGAATGATTCTGCCTGTGTGCTTCTCACGACATCAAAAATAATTGCTTTGGAGGTTGTTGCCGAGTTGGAGAAACAACTACTTAATCTGCCGACGGCAAAATATATAAAAGAATCACTTGCTAAATATGGATTAATAGTATTAGTTGATTCAATTAAAGAGGCCATAAATTTTGCAAACGAATACGCTCCGGAACATTTGGAGTTGATGGTTAAAAATCCGGAAAAAATAATAAATAAAATTCTAAATGCAGGGTCAGTATTCTTAGGAGACTGGACCAGTAAATCTGCCGGTGATTACGCAACCGGTGCAAATCACGTACTGCCTACAGGAGGAACGGCAAAAATGTATCCGCCCCTTGGGGTTGACGCATTCGGAAAGTGGATGCAGGTACAAAAATGTACGAAAACAGGATTAAAAAATATAAAACAAACGGTTGAAACAATTTCAGAAGTAGAGCAATTACCAGCTCACAAAAACGCAACAAGCATAAGGTTTTTATAAGGAAAATAATTATGAAAAAAATGAAATATCAAGACTATTATTCTAATGTGGCAAATAAAATAAGCCCTTATCAATGGGAAGAGGGTATACCTTCTAATGCTCTTCGGTTCGATACCAATACTTTACCCTTTCCTCCGTCCTGTCTTCCCGAATTTTTCAAAAAAATAAAGAATGATTGTCCGATTAATGATTATAATGATCCAAAATATTCGAAATTAAAATATTTAGTTGCAGATTGTGAAAAAGTAGAACCAAATATGATTTCTATCACAAATAGTGGTGATGAAGCGATAGACGTCTTAGCAAAAACATTCTTCAATCCTGGCGATAATTTTCTTGTTACTCCTCCTTCCTATGAAATGTTTACATTACAATGTTTAATCAATAACGGAAACCTGATAGAGTCTCCTTTATTGGATAAAACATATGATGTTAACTATAAAGACATAATTGAAAAAAGCAGAAGTAAAAAGATTAAAATCATCTTTTTATGTAATCCCAATAATCCTACCGGAACAGTAATCAAGATTAATACTATCGAAGAAATAATCAATAAATCCGGCAGTATAGTTGTAGTGGATGAAGTATACAGAGAGTTTTATGGAAAATCATCAGTTCAGTTATTGAAAAAATATAATAATTTAGTCATTCTTAGAAGTTTTTCAAAATTTGGGGCGATTGCCGGGGTAAGAGTAGGTTATCTTATCTCAAACCCGGATTTAACTTTGAAGTTCGAAAATATACGGTTACCGTTAGGTGTAGGTTATCTTTCGTGCAAATTAGCTGAATACGTATTGAAGTATGACAAAGCAGGTATGAGAAAACAAATTGAAATGATCAAACTTGAAAGGAAAAAACTATCAGAAGAATTTTCAAAAATTGGATTTACCGTCTTACCTTCTTATGCGAATTTTCTTCTAGTAAAAATTGGTAAAAATGCAGAAAAAATCTGTGGAAAATTAAAACAAAAAGGAATAATTATACGCGATAGAAGTAAAAAGAAATATCTGGAAGGTTGTGTAAGAATAACGGTAAAAAGTAATAAGGAAAACATGTTTTTAATAAAAGCGATAAAGGAGGTACTCAATGAAGAAGAAAAGAAGATTATTTGATTATCACACACAGACCATCGAGCATGGTATGAACAAACAATTATTGATTAAAGAAACGGTAAAAGCGGCAATAGATCGAAAATTAACAGCCATTTGTCTGACGGATCATTATCCTTTACCTTTGGATTTTGTAGATTCAACTCATGATGACAGGGTTTATTACCCTGACTATTTAGAAACATTTACCATAATACAAAAAAAATATAAAGGGGAAATTGAAGTCCTTTTAGGAGCAGAATTTGATTGGTTTTCCCAATACACGGAGTGGATAAGAAAAGAGATAAATAAATATCCTTTCGATTATGTCATTGGATCAGTACATTATTTAGGAGCAATAAAGGACGATGATGGGGAACGAATTTTTTGTCATGATTTTTCAAAAGAGGAATTTATGAAAGGATTTAGATATTTTAAGGAAATTAAAATCATTGTCAAAAAATATTATAAGGAAGTAAGAAATATGGTTAATTCAAAATTATTCGATGGAGTTGGACATCTTGATCTTATTAAAAAATATAATGATGGAGGTTTGTTTGATGAAAATGACAAGTGGTATAAAGATGCGGTTATAGAAACATTGAATATCATTGCTTCCTCCGGGATGGTTATGGAAATAAACACTGCCGGCTTGGATAAACCATGTAAGGCGCAATACCCAAGTTTCTGGATAATAAAAGAGGCTTATGAAAGAAGTATCCCAATCACTATTGGATCTGATGCTCATGTACCGAAAAATATAGGAAAAAATCTGGACAAAGCGGTGCAATTAGCACAAAAAGCAGGATATAAAAAGTTAGTAAGATTTGTAAAAAGACGAAAAATTGAGGTAAATATATGAATAGAATTTCAAAAATAACTAGAAAAACGAAGGAAACGGATATATCAATAAAATTAAATATCGATGGGAATGGAGATTTTGAAATTGACACGCCAATAGGTTTTATGAAGCACATGTTGGAGCTTTTTTCAAAACACGGGCTATTTGATCTGGAAGTAAAAGCATCCGGTGATATGAGTGTCGATGAACATCATTTAGTTGAAGACACTGGAATTGTTTTAGGCCAGGTTTTTGATAAATCCTTGAGTGACAAAAAAAGAATTAATCGTTATGGCTTTTTTATACTACCGATGGATGAAGTAATCTCTACGGTAGCAGTAGACCTGTCAGGTAGATATGCTTTTTGTTTTAAGTGTGATTTTTCAAGAGATAGAGTGGGTGATTTACCAACTGAGCTAATCTATGATTTTTGGAATGCGTTTGCACAAAATGCGAAAGTTAACTTATACATTAAGGTTGAAAACGGGCGAAACGACCATCATAAAATAGAAGCTATTTTCAAAGCGTGTGCAAAAGCTTTAAGGATGGCTTGTGAAATAGATGAAAAATTAAAAAAAGATATTCCATCGACGAAAGGCATATTATGATTGTCATAATTGATTATGGATCAGGAAATTTAGGAAGCGTAGCCAATTCTATGGTAAGAATAGGCCTGCGGTATAAAATTTCTGGTAATGCTTCTGTATTAAAAAAAGCCCGGATGCTGATCTTACCGGGAGTTGGTGCAGCCAAAAAAGGTATGTCAAATTTGAAAGCAAGAAAGCTTGATCAGGTAATTATTGAAGAAATAAGAATTGGAAAACCCTTTTTAGGAATTTGTTTGGGTATGCAACTTCTTTTTGAAAGAAGTGAAGAAGGGAACGTAGAATGCTTGGGAATATTTGAGGGTGAGGTAATAAAATTTAAGAAAGAAAGAAAAATTCCTCAAATTGGATGGAATAATGTAGCCAAGGTACAATTTCATAATTTTAAAATAAAAAAAATATTTAGCGACATCCCCGATAATAGTTATTTTTATTTTGTAAATAGTTATTATTGTCTACCAAAAGATAAATCAATAATTGCAGGAATAAGCAAATATGGAGAGAGACTCGTCAGTGTGATTGTTAAAGACAATATTGTAGCCACACAATTTCACCCGGAAAAAAGCGGACAAGCGGGTATGCAGTTTTTAAAAAATTGGAGAAATTTATGTTAACAAAAAGAATTATTCCCTGCCTTGATATGACAGAAGGTAAAGTGGTAAAAGGCGTACGATTTATTGATTTTCGTGACGCAGGTGATCCTGTCGTATTGGCAAAAAGATATGACATGGAAGGGGCGGATGAATTAGTATTTCTTGATATTACAGCTACGGTTGAAAACAGAGGCATATTAATGTCAGTGGTCAGTAACACTGCCAGAGAGGTGACAATCCCATTTTCCGTTGGGGGGGGAATAAGGACAGTGGAAGATATGAGGATGATTTTGAAAGCCGGTGCAGATAAAGTATCTGTAAATACCGGTGCTTTCAAAAATCCCGAATTAATTACCCGCTGTGCGGAGGAGTTTGGTAGTCAGTGTGTAGTATTATCTTGTGATGCCAAAAAAGCAGAAAATGAGCGATGGAATGTATATATTCATGGTGGAAGAACGGATACGGGAGCATCAGTAATTGAATGGGTGAAGAGGGCTGCGGCGCTTGGCGCAGGAGAAATTCTTCTTACCAGTATTGACAGTGATGGGACGAAAAATGGGTTTGATGTTGAGTTGACCAGAAGAATTACCCAAGCGGTAAATATACCCGTAATCGCTTCAGGGGGAGCCGGCAGTCTGCAGGATTTTGCAGATATCTTAACCATCGGTGGAGCTGATGCGGCTCTTGCAGCCTCTCTATTTCATTTTAATGAATTAACGATAAAGAAAGTAAAAAATTATTTATCAAATAAAAATATAAGAATAAGGAATTAATAGATGAAAAAATTTGTTGATTTTTCCAAAGGATTAATCCCGGCAATTATTCAGGATTATCAAACAAAAGAATTCTTAATGTTGGGATACATGAATGAGGTGTCTTTAAAGAAAACTATTAACAGTGGTTTTGTTTGGTTTTGGAGTAGAGAAAGAAAAACATTATGGATGAAGGGAGAAATGTCCGGGAATAAATTAAAAGTGGATAGTATTAAGACTGATTGTGACAATGATGCCTTACTGATACAAGTAGAATTAATAGGCCGGTTTGTCTGCCATAAAGGTAAAAGAAGTTGTTTTAATAATAGATTGGATATAAAGAAAATATTATGATTTTAGATGATTTAATGACCATTATTGAAAAGAGGATTAAGTTGTTGCCCTCAGGTTCATATGTGGCTTCTGTCTATAAAGAAGGTGAAGATAAGATATTGCAAAAAATAGGTGAAGAAGCGATAGAGGTGATACTATCGGCAAAAAAAAGAAGCAAGAAAAGATTAATAGAAGAAATCGCCGATCTGTTTTTCATGATAATGATTCTTATGAGTATGAAGGGAATTTCGTATAAAGAAATTTTTTATGAGTTAGAGAAAAGGCAAAAATAATTGAGGTTGAAATACAAATTAAAATCTTCTTCGATTTCTGTCAAATCCTCTATCTGGACGTGGTCCACTCTCGCTTCTTTTATTCGGGGGCCTTTTTAAGGCGTCTTCCCCAAATAGCATAGAAAGGTTAATTCTTCCCTGATCGTCAACTTCGATAACTCTTACTGTGACTTCCTGTCCTATGGAGACAACTTTTGTCGGGTCTGAGACATATTCTGTAGAGAGCTGTGAAACATGAACCATGCCTTCCTTGCCTGGCAATATCTCCACAAAAGCTCCAAAAGGAAGTATTCTTTTGACAATGCCTTTATACATTTCCTCCGGTTTGACCTCTTTGACAATTCCGGAAATCCATTTGTAGGCAGTATCCACTTTATCCGGATCTGTCCCGGAAATAGTGACGATACCTTTGTCATCGACGTTTACATCGCATCCGGTATTGGCAATGATTTGTCTTATGATTTTTCCTCCAGGACCGATCACTTCACCGATTTTTTCTTGAGGTATCGTTAGCATTGCTACTCTTGGAGCATATTGGGAAAGATTGGTTCTGGGAGTGGAGAGTACCGCCAACATTTTTTCCAGTATATGCTCCCGTCCTTCTTTGGCCCTTTGCAAAGACTCTTTGATTATTTGATCAGTGAGGCCATCAATTTTTACATCCAACTGAATCGCGGTAATACCTTGTTTTGTTCCGGCTACCTTAAAATCCATATCACCGCAAAAATCTTCAAGACCAATAATATCTGAGAGTATTTCGTATTTATCACCTTTAGAGATCAAGCCAAGAGCAATACCAGCCACTGGATTTGTTATGGGTACTCCCGAATCCATAAGGGCAAGCGTAGAACCGCATGTTGAAGCCATTGACGTTGATCCGTTTGATGACATTACTTCAGAAACCAGTCTAATCGTATAAGGGAAGGATTGTTGAGAAGGAATAACAGGAAGTAAGGCCCTTTCAGCCAGAGCACCGTGGCCAACTTCACGTCTGCTGGCAAATCCGATTCTGCCGGTTTCCCCGACAGAATATGGAGGCATACTGTAATGATGCATGTATTTTTTGGCTGTTTCGCCCTCAGGGCTTTCTATAAGTTGTTCAAGAGAAGGTGATCCTAAAGTAGCTACAGTCAAAACTTGTGTTTGCCCTCTTTTGAACATAGCTGAACCATGTGTTCGGGGAAGGAGTCCTACCTCTGCTTCAATTGGTCTGATAGTTCTGACATCTCTGCCATCTGCTCTTTTCCCAAGCTTTAGCACATTCTCTCTTAATTTTTCTTTAAAAATGTAATCAAGAGCCTTTTCTACCTCTTTCTTGTCATATTGGTCTGTATATGCCTGAGCAACTTTTTCTGCCAAAAGACTTAACTCGTCACCTTCCCGTTCTTTTGAAACCTTTGCTATGATGAGTTTTTCTACTTCTTTTTTGTAATCCTCCTTCAAAATCGTCCTCAGTTTTTCGTCAATAGACTTATCTGTGATTTCGATTTTATTCTGGCCGACATCTTTTACTAAATCGTTTATGCATGTAATAATTTTTAAAACCTCTTGTTTGCCGAATTCTACACCTTTAAAGATGATATCTTCAGTAAGTTCATTTACTCCTGCTTCAATCATTAATACTTTCTTTTCCGTAGCTGAAATAATCAAATCCAGATCTGAGAATTCCATCTCTTTCTCAAGAGGATTTGCAAAATAACCTGAGTTTCCGTTTTTTGGCGGAATATAACCGATTCTTATGGAAGCAATCGGACCATTCCACGGAAGGGGTGAAATTGATAAAGCGGCGGAAGTGGCGATTATACTGAGAATATCCGGTTCATTTTCACCATCAACAGAAAGAACTGTTACGATTACTTGTACATCATGGTGGAAGTTTTTATTAAAAAGCGGTCTTATTGATCTGTCAATAAGTCTGGCTTTCAGAATAGCATCATCAGATGGTCTGCCTTCTCTTTTGACCCAACGGCTTCCTTTAATTCTTCCTCCTGCATAAAGTCTTTCTACATATTCGACCATAAGAGGAAAATAATCAAGTTGTGATTCCTTTGCTGATGCTACCACAGTGGCAATGACCATGGTGTCACCGTAGCGGGCAAGTACAGCGGAAGTGGCCTGCTCGGCAAATCTTCCTACTTCAAGAGTGAGTTTTCTTCCTCCAATGTCAACTGATTTTGATACAATTTTCATATAATACTAACTGTTTTATCAATTATTGATTAGGATGTATTAATAAATTATCTGAAAGGGGGTTTAGATTTCCTGATAGAGCTAGGTTTATTCCTTTCAATTACGGAAACTCTACTTATTTAATTTTAATTTATTAACAATATCTTCATATCGGTCTTCAGCCTTTTTCTGCAGGAAGGTAAGAAGTCTTCTTCTTTTAGAAATAACGCCTAACAGTCCGCGTCTTGAATGATTATCTTTAGGATTTATTTTCAGATGGGAAACCAGATTTTCGATTTTGTGAGACAGTAAAGCAATTTGTACTTCCGGACTGCCGGTGTCTCCGTTTTTGGTGGCGAACTCAGAAATTATTTTTTTCTTGTCGTTTAGATTTGTAGATACCATAAGTATGATATATCTCTCTTATAAAGTATATTTTTCGTATTGGTAATTTAGTATTATACAGGAAATGTTCTAAACTCACAATAATGATTTTTTCTACCCTTTAGAATAATTTATTCTATTCCCGAGGTTATATAAGTTAGGTTATATAAAAAAGAGGATGATAGAAGAAAATCTTTTATTTTCCTGAAAAAAGGAAAACCTCCTGCTTTGACGGGACGCCTTACGGTATCCCAACACAGAAGGACTTACTTCCGAAATAATTATACTAAACTCTTACAGCTTTCGTCAACAGCTGAAGGGCTTGCTTCAAAATTACCAGTGAAAGGAGCCTGTCCGTGAGCCGAAAGATAATGATCTCCGATTATAATCGGGAGTTTCTGGATCATGGTAAAATAAGAGTAGTTTGAGGAGGGGGTTTATCAGCTTAGAAGGGTTGGTATCATTTAGAGTATTAGAATGCCCATGTCAACTACAGAGATGGACAACGAATACTAGAAATATCCCAATTTTTGGTAGAGTTATCAATATTTTCTACCCCCGTCCCCTGAAGAATATTCTTCTGTTAACCTATGAAAACCTATGAAACATCATATTGACTATTTCTATAAATTGAGTTATCTTATCAGATAATGAACCAGATACTTACCAAGAAACTTGAAAGCCTTCCAGAGTTACTTTCAATTGGTGAAGTAGCCGAAACTTTTGGTATTCATCGCGATACATTGCGGAATTGGGAGAAAGCCGGAAAACTTACTCCACTTCGAGTTGGGCCTAGACAAGATAGAAAATATCGCAAAGAAGATATTCAGACGTTGATTGATGAAATGGGCAGCAAACTGACACTCCAACAGCTTGAACAATTCTTATGGCGTAGCGCCGATATCCTACGAGGAAAAATCGATAGCTCTGACTATAAAAAATATATCTTCGGTCTACTTTTCTATAAAAGAATCAGTGATGTTTGGGATGAAGAGTATAAAAAAATCATGGATGAATATAAAGACAAGAATCTGGCGGAGGCAGATTATAATCACCGATTTCAAGTATCCAGAGATTGCAAATGGTCCGTTATTTCCGAAACTTCAGTAAATATCGGACAAAAACTCAATGATATTTTTGACAAAATAACCAACGTAAATAGCCCCAAACTTGATAAGATTTTTGACGACTTGGATTTTGCCAATAAAGACCGTTTTCCAAATGAGACAATACAACGATTAGTAAATCACTTTTCCCAATACAACTTTGGTAGTAACTATATTAGCTCAGATCTTCTTGGTGATTCCTACGAGTATCTGATTAAACAATTCGCTGCAGATGCTGGTAAAAAAGGTGGGGAGTTTTATACCCCACGAGAAGTTGAACGAATTATCATCGGAATTGTTAAACCTCACCAAAGAGACCATATTTATGATCCTACTGTAGGATCAGGAGGTTTTCTCCTTGAGGCGTACAACTATCTTAAAGATAAGTCGAGTGAGCAAGTGGCACGAACACTCTACTTTTATGGACAGGAGATCAATATCGGCACGTTTGCCATAGCGAAAATTAATATGTTTTTGCATGGACTGGATAGCGCAGATATAAGGCGCGGTGATACTTTAGCCAACCCGCAATTCCTTAATAACACAGGTAACTTACAGACTTTTGATATTGTAGTCGCTAATCCACCTTATTCCATAAAAGACTGGGAATTTGTACTTTTCAAGGGTGATAAATATGGTCGTACAGAAGGATATGATCAACCACCAAACAAAAATGCTGATTACGCCTTTGTGCTACATATTATTAAATCCATGAATATAAACGGTCGTGCAGGTGTGGTACTTCCTCATGGTGTACTTTTTAGGAGTGGTAGCGAAGGTAGAATTCGGGAGCAAATAATCAAAAATGATCTTTTAGAAGCGGTTATCGGGCTTCCTCCAAAACTTTTCTATGGTACAGGTATCCCAGCAGCTATTCTTATTTTCAATCGAAATAAGCCAGAACAGAAGAAAGGTAAGATTTTAATTATCGATGCCGAAAAGGACTTTTTAGAAGGTAAGAATCAAAATACTCTCCGTAAACAAGATATAGAGAAAATAATTAAAGCTTATGATCAGTACCAGGATATAGAAAAATACGCCAGAGTTGTAGATGCAAAAGAAATCGAAGAAAGCGAGTATAACCTGAATGTCAGACGATACATAGATTCCAGTGAGAAACAGGAAGAAATTGATGTTAAACAGGTTTGGAAAGATTTACAAACTCTCGAAAAAGAAAGAGAAGAAATTAACAAAAAAGTTACTGGTTTTATCAAAGAATTAGGCTATTCAGAATAATTATGGATCATAAACAAATAAAAGTATTTATCAATCAACTTGCAAAAACAAAAGATAGAAATATAGTGATCATTGACTTTGCCAATGTCGATAGATGGGAAGATTCTTTAAAGTGGAAAATAGGAATAAAGAAATTAGGTCAATTAGTTTCAAATATTGCTTATGGAAAGAAATTCCTTCGCCGGTTCTATTATGGAGAAGATTATGGACCAAAAGATAAATCCATAAAAATGACCAAATGGTCAGAACAAATTATTATGAGTGCTAAATATAGCGCATTTGAAGTTGTATCAAAGAGAGTGAAATATATTCCTGATGATAAATATGCAACAGGGTTCATTAAAAAATGTAATTTAGATATCGAAATGGCTGTTGATTTAATCCGCGAGAAAGACAATTATGACGCTGCAATTATATTTTCAGGCGATGGAGATTTAGCATATGTTTGCCAATATATTCATGATGAATTTAAAAAATCGATTTATCTTTTCGGAGCTCGCAATCACGTAGGCAAAGAATTGATTGACGCCAAATCAAAGGGAATTATTAAAGATATATTATTCGTGGAGGACTTTGAGTATAGGTTGAATTTAAACAGAAATAGCTGAATTCAATCAAAAACCCCCTCTCGGGGGCTTTGAACAAAGTCAAGTAGACCTGAAGTCTACGAGGATAGTATAACAGAACGAGCCAAACGAATCAAGCATTTAGGCTATTCTGACAATATAAATATAGGACTTGACAAAAATATGACAAATACAACGAATCGTTGGACAATAAAAAGACTAGACCAGATTGCTACTGTAATAATGGGACAGTCACCCTCTTCGTCTTCATACAACACGCAAGGTACTGGTGTACCTTTCTTACAAGGAATGCCACCTGTTATTGATAGTATGGGAGCAGCAGTTCCTAAACAATGGACTACTGAACCCACAAGAGTTGTTGAAGCTGGCACAGCGTTAATGACTGTACGTGCACCTGTCGGTGAGTTATTTACTACAAATAATTCCGTTTGTTTAGGTAGAGGCTTGGCAGGGATAAAAGCTAACAATGACGTATCCCAAGCATACTTGAATTATTACCTTCAATTTTCGAAGAAGCAGTTAGATACTTTCTCTCAAGGTTCAACATTCACAGCAATAAACAGTGGCGATCTAAAAGGAATACAGGTCGCTTTACCTTCCTACCAACAACAGAAATACGTTGGAAGCGTTCTAAACATTATTGACCAGGATATTGCTAAAACGTATCAGATTATTCAAAAGGCTAAAGTTTTGAAACAGGGCTTGATGCGAGAATTACTTACAAAAGGAATAGGACATAAAAAGTTTAAGAAAACAAAAATCGGAGAAATTCCTGAAGAATGGGAATTATATTCACTTGGTGATTTGTGTAACTTTATTACTGGTAAACTAAACTCAAATCAGGCAGTAATTGATGGAAAATATCCCTTTTTTACTTGTGCACAGGAAACGTTTGCAATTGACAGATATTCATTTGATTGTGAAGCTGTATTATTGGCTGGTAATAACGCCAGTGGTGTCTATTCGGTTAAGTATTACAAGGGAAAATTTAATGCTTATCAACGAACCTATATCATTACAATCAAAGATACATCGTTATTAGATTATTTCTTCCTTAAAGAAATCTTAAATATTAGATTAAATATGTTAAAGGATTTCTCGGTTGGAACGAATACCAAATTTTTAACTCTAAAATTATTGTTAGGAATCAAGGTTTTGTTGCCCCCAGTAAAAGAGCAGGTAAAAATTTCTAATATTTTGATGAGTTTGGAATCAAAAAAACATATGGAAATGCAAAAAAGAAACTTATTATTAAACCTGAAAAAAGGTCTTATGCAAGATATTTTTAATCAGAAAGTACAAATTAAGTAATATGAAATTTATTATAGATTTAAGTTGGATAGTTCCTTTTTTCAATTCTGCTTTCTTTGCAGGATTTGCAACTATTTTAACCGGATTAGTTGCTTATTTCATTTTTCTTAGACAAAAACATGATGAAAAATTAAAAGTGGCAAGGATAATTCTTGTTGAGATTAATGATTGTGAAAATTTACTTGATAATCTCAAAGTGAACGGAATTAATTTGACTAATATTAGACAGATACTTCCTGTAAATAGTTGGAATAAGTATAAACATTTGTTTGCAAAAGACTTCGATGCTAGAGAGTTAAAATTAATTGATAATTTTTATCAAGAATGCTCCTTGTTAAACCAAGAATTAAACGAATCTTATAGTTTACCTAATTATTGGCAAGAAAAAGCAAAAATTATTGCAGAAAGACATGCGAGTTTTAGTGAAAAAAGCAAAAATAAAGAAGAATATGAAATTATGAAAAAGAAAATCAAATTTTTTGAAGAAGATACATACTGGTGGCAGCCAAACGCACCGAAAGATCAGATGATTCAAAGAATTAAATTAATTAAAGATATTACAACTACAACGGTTGGTGAAAAAATAAAAGAGATTGCAAGACTATGAAATTTAACGAGCAATACACAGTCGAAAAACACATCATTAAATTCTTGTCCCAAACTTTGGGTTATGAGTATATTGAGCCTGACAGGTTTGCTGGTTTGAGAAGCTTGGAAAGCGAATACTTAATTGTTTCTTATCTTGCTGAAGCAATTAGGCGAATCAATAACATTACAGATGAAACGGAAGTACAAAGCGTTATCCGAGAAATAAAGAAAATTGATACAAACGAAGGCTTTTTGAAGCTCCTACGAGATGGCGTAAATCTCAAAGACTCATTAACAGGGAAAATGCGTGATTATATGGTTGTTGATTATGATGATCTCGACAATAACCGTTATGTGATTACCAATCAATTTTATTTTGAAGGCAATCTCGAGAATATCCGGCCTGATATATTGGTTTTTTTGAATGGTATACCAATTGTTGATATCGAAGCAAAGAGTCCTACAGCGTCAATAAGTGTTAGTTATGAAAATGCAATCGGTCAGATAAAACGTTATGAAAGAGTAGCTATGAAGCTGTTCTGGCCGAATTGTTTTAACATCGCAACAGACGGTCTAAAAACTATTTATACAACCACTTACGCACCTGAACAGTATTTCTTGCAGTGGAAAGATAAAGAACTGGAAAAGAAACTAGATGGACAACTTGAAATGACCTTAACTTCCTTACTGACTAAAGAAAGGTTGTTAGACATAGTCAAAAACTTTATTATTTTTGAACAGACAAAGGACGGTCGAATAAAAAAGATTGCTCGATACCAACAACTTCGTGCAACTAACAAAATAGTGGAACGAGTACGTGAAGGAGAGAAGAAACGAGGTTTGATCTGGCATACACAAGGATCAGGAAAATCTCTAACGATGTACTTCACCGCGTGGAAATTACGCTTTGATAAATCTCTCAAAAATCCGAAAGTATTTGTTCTTGTTGATCGTATTGATTTAGACAATCAGATTTACGATTCATTTATCAATGCCGGTGGTAAAAACGTAATTAGAGTTACTTCCCAACGTGATCTTGCTAAGAAAATTACCAATGACGAACGAGGTATTTATATTTCAACGATAGAAAAGTTCAATGAACTTCCCATCCACCTTGAAAATCCAAATGAAAATATCATCGTTCTCTCAGATGAAGCTCACCGATCAAACGAGGGTGTCGCCGGAATCAAACTAAGAGACTCAATGCAGAAGGCCTTTTTCTTTGGATTTACAGGTACACCAATTGATAAAACAACATTAAATACTCATAGGAACTTTGGACAAGAGGGAGAAAGATATCTTGATTATTACTCTATTCAACAAGCAATAGATGATGGAGCAACCCTACCTGTTACATATGAAGCTCGGCTTTCCAAATTCTTTATTGACGAAGAAAAACTTGATCAACAGTTTGATGTGTTAACCTCCGACCTTTCCCCTGAACAAAAACAGCTAGTCATGCGACGTTACGGCAAAAAAGAAGCTCTTATAAAATTAGATAAACGCATGAAAGCAGTTTCTCAAGATATTGTGGATCACTACAGACTTTACATTGAACCTAATGGATTCAAGGCACAAGTCGTTTGTTATGACCGAGAATCAACAGCCAAATATAAACAGTTATTTGATGAACTAATCCCAGCAGAATGGTCAGAAGTGGTTTACTCGCCGGGTGATCCCAACAGTGATCCAGAGAATTTGAGAAAATATAACACAAGCAAAGCTCAAAGAGAAAAGATTATTGATAAATTCAAAGATCCCAAGAGTCAACTTAAATTGCTTTTGGTTTGCGATATGCTTTTAACTGGTTTCGATGCGTTTATAGAACAAGCGATGTATCTGGATAAACCTTTGCGTGATCACAATT
This sequence comes from Candidatus Gottesmanbacteria bacterium CG_4_10_14_0_8_um_filter_37_24, assembly GCA_002785215.1. Lineage (GTDB taxonomy): Bacteria > Patescibacteriota > Microgenomatia > 2-02-FULL-39-11 > 2-02-FULL-39-11 > CG1-02-37-22. The sequence continues at coordinate 16,420 of PFMK01000020.1, forward strand.
TATTACAGGCAATTGCTCGTACAAACAGAGTTTATCCCAATAAAGGGTGTGGAAAGATAATTGATTACTACGGAATCACTAGAAATCTTTACGAGGCTTTGAATTTCGATGAAAGCATTATTGACTCGGCACTTATTGATCTTGACCACCTTAAAAGGGAATTTTTAGAGGTTCTTGGTGAAATAAAAGATATTTTTTCTGGTATCAACCAAGAAGATCCATCCATCGAAAATTTAAGGCGGTGTCTGAAAATCTTCATTGATAATGAAAGCAAGCAAAGATACTTCACTGATAAGTATTCCAGATTAAAGCTATTATTCGAAGTTCTGTCACCTGATCCGTTCCTTGCTGACTATATTCGAACATTTGAGTGGATTACCAGCGTTTATATTGCTTTCCTTAATGATTTCCGACAAGAGAGTCTTACTTATCAGACGTTTAGAAGCGGTGATATTCCAACTTTTGGTGAGTATGGTGAAAAAGTAAAAAAGTTGATTCAGGAGCAAATTGATTATGAGGGAATTACCAAAAATTTCAGAGAGCTAAAAATCAATGATATTTATACTCTTGAGAGACTAGACAAAATGGATGACGAGGAAAAAGCGTTAAATCTAGAGAAAATGCTCAAGCAAGAAATTTCCATAAACATTGATACAAACCCAGTATTCCAAAAGTTTAGTGAAAGACTAACTGCAATTCGCAGAGAATTTGAACAACACCAGATTGATCTAACTGAAAGAATAAAACTTTATTATGAACTGATGAATGATATCAAAAGTAAGTCAGATGAGGCTAAGGAACTCGGTCTTAATTTGCAAGAATATGGATTATTTGTCATTTCTCAAGAGTTCTTGCCCAAAACAGAACAGCCAATTCTATTATCTTTGTCTAAAGATCTTTCAAAGAGATTGCAGTCTATTCTTGATGAAGGCTGGCAAAATTCATCCAAACGGGAGGAATTTCTCAAAGGTGTTAAACAGATTATCCAGGAACTTACTCTGAAAAACTATAAAGGTAAAATTCAAGTTGAAGATTTCCCTAAATTCTTAAATAGACTTGTTGATATTGTACTCAAGAAATTCTAATGAAAAGACAGATCAACCTGCACAATAGAGTAGTCAATTACTCAGTCCGCAGGAGCAACAGAGCCAAGCGGATGAGATTGGCCGTGTATTGCGATGGTAACTTTATTGTAACTGTTCCTCAGACTTTCTCTGCAAGTTTAATTGACAGATACGTAATCGCTAAGTCGCAATGGGTTATTTCAAAGTTGGATTTCTTTGAAGGACTCAATAAAAAGCAAAAATTAACTTTCGGTAATGATGGATTTGAGTTATACAAAGATAAAGCGCTGGAAATGGTTACAGAGAGGCTTGCAGTACTTAATCAGAAGCACTATCGACTCAAGTTCAATAAGATAGCAATTAAAAGTCAGAAAACTCGTTGGGGAAGTTGTTCTAAAAAACGAAACCTTAACTTTAATTACAAAGTACTGTTCCTTCCTCCAAAAATCAGAGATTACATTATGATTCACGAATTATGCCACATAAAGGAATTTAACCACTCAAGAAGATTCTGGAGGCTCGTTGCAAAGTCTATGCCTGATCATGGGAAAATTATCGAGGAGTTAAAGATTAAGGGTCTATCAATCTCGTAATTTTTATTTCTATTAGCTGATATGGTTACTGAGGTTGAACCTCATTTTGGATTATTACAGCAATCCGTCTCTCAAAACCTTTACTTGTGAAATGGAGTCTTGGGGATGATTCAGTGTATAAGTGAATCAGTGAATCAGTGAATCAGTGAATCAGTGAATCAGTGAATCAGGGACGGGGATGGGATATCTTGACATAATAAGATAAAAATCTCACATTATTCTCCATACCCAGAGCAAGATGCCTAATTGCTCCAGATATAAATCAACCAGGGGGTGAAGTTGTTAAAATAGTAGAAATTACGTGTAAAAAAGTAATTATTCACTCTTTTCCAAACACCTGTCATCGCGATCCCGATGAGATTGCTTCGCGGAGTCTACACTGAGCGAAGCCGAATGTGCTCGCAATGAAAATTCCTTCGCGAATAGGTGAATAGTTACGATTATAAGTATGGCAAAAAGTATGTTAGTATGGTAATATATTTATGGGTATATCTTTTGAGTGGGATACTGAGAAAAATGCCGAAAATGTGCGCAAACACGGGATTGATTTTAAAACTGCCCAATATGCTTTCGTTTCGCGGCCATAGGATTCGTATAATCGGTGCCGGCTACTGGAGGAAAGGTAAAAAAATTTATGAAAAACAAAATAATATATAAAAATGAACCTATGGTACTGAAAGTCATAGACGGCTTTTTACCAAGTCCCGAGGATTTAATTCTTAGGGAAAAAAAGAAAAAAGTGACCCTTACTCTTACAGAGAAAAGCTTAAATTTCTTCAAAAAAGAAGCTCATAAGCACGGAGCTTCTTACCAGGCAATGATCAGAAGGTTGCTTGATTATTATGTAGTAAATCAAAAAGCGTAATCAGTATCCCCGAGAGCGGTATGGAGTTCTTGCAATGATTTTTCCGGTCCCCGCCTTAAAGGAGAGTCGATCCTTTATATATTTTTGGTTTAAGCCAGTCTGAAGGAGTCTGAGCGCTTTTATCATTTTGTTGTTGAGATTGTTGTTGGACTTGATTGGGTTTGGGAGAAAAAGGAACGGCTTTGTTTTTTGGTGGGAATTGATTGAAAGTCTGTTTACCCTGCGGTTTAAAAGATAATGGTTTTGATGTTTTGGAAAATGGTACAGAAAATTGTACAGGCTTTGGTTGTTTATCTTGTGTTTGCGGGATTGAGTTTGTGAGAGGAATGTTAACAATTGTTTCGTTAATCTTCTTAGCTCCGTTTCTTAAACAAATTGCTGCAGATTCAAAAGTTGCAGCATTTGTCTTCGGAGAGGTGAAATTTTTACTGCCGTATATGATTCCGGCAAGAAGATTGCTTGATATATCCTGATCTAAATTGATCCCAAGTTGAGAAAATAGGCTGATGATAAGTTCGGAAGTGGAAGACATATTTGTTTCTATGATATTTACTTTTCCATATTGTGTATTTTCCGGACTGGTGTCGATGTTTATGACGGGAGAGGAATTAAAAAGCGTTTGATTTTCGGAATATATATTTTCCAGGTCCGGTAATTTTGAAGTGTTAATAGCAAAAATTACATCCGTTACTCCGCCACTATGGGAATATTTGATATCGTCAGGGGTAATAAGTTTATAACCTTCTCTCGGTTCAATTACAAGATTAAAAATATTGTTATCAATATTATAACTGACTTTTTCAATTGATCCTTCTTGATAAGGGAAGGAAATTATCAAATTCTTGCCCGTTGATCCATTAACTGTTTGTATGATTTTATCCACACCGACAAGACGGTTAAATTCAACTGTTATTTGAGAAGGTGAAGCAACTGTCACTTGTTTTCCGGTTGATGATAAGGCTAAATACAAAGACAGAGTAGCGGAGATAGCATCCATATCCGGTTTAGTACCGGTCACTATAAGCACGGACTTAGCCTTCTCCAAGAGATTTCTTATTTGGTTAATACTGTCGATGGGTATATTAATCATATTATTTAATTTAAGATGAGTATATATTAATTGTGATATTTTACCTTATAGCTAATTATATTAGGGCTTAATAAAAAACCCCTATATAGGGGTAAAAACTAGCCTATAGCTATTATACTATCACTTGTCAAAATGTCAAGTTTTTTGGCAAACAAAACGCCTGCCTCGTCGCCTTGTTCTGCACGGTTTACTTCTTCTTTAAAATGTTTTAGTGATTTAACCCTAGTTCGTCCAATCTCGTTGTCCTGGCGCATGATTTTTATTTGATCACCCCTGGCTATCCTGCCGGAGATTACTTTGACTCCCGCTACTGTTTCATCATCATATGGAAAGAGAGCAATAACTTTTGCCTCTCCAAGGATATCAATAAGATTTCCTTTTTTGACCGCATCCACAACTTCTTCAATTTCTTCAAATAGTTTGTAGATAATGCTGTAGTTTTTGATGATTACTTTTTCAGTTTGGGCTAATTTAAGGACATTTTCCGGAATTTTCAAACCGAATCCTATCACTAGTGCTTTGGTTGTTCTCGCCAGGAGAATATCTGATTCTGAAATCGCACCCACTTGACTCAGAATGATTTCAAGGTTATGTTTCAAACCTGTTGTTATTGCTTCTAAAGTACCTGTAGTATCAGCTTTAAGTAAGAGTTTAATTTTTTCTTCAGTGATTGATTTTTCAGGCGGGATACTTAAAGGAATAGTTTCTTCAATTTTTGTTATTTTGTTTGGCTGGGGTAAGGTAATTGCTACTTGGTTTGCGTCATAAAGGGAAGATCCCACTTTTGACAAATATTTCCAACCTAAAATTAGCCCAGGATCTCCAGCATAAATTTCCTGAAGAGTATTATTATTCCAGTCGTAAATAGCTCTTATTCTAAATTTTTGATTATCGCAAATCACATCTTGACCGGTTTTTAACTTACCGCTTTGTAAAATAATCGTCGCAACAGGTCCGAGATGTTTAGAAATATATGATTCAATAACCACTGCTTGAAGTCTATCAGGATTTTTATCCTGGATTTGGTTAAACTCAGAGAGAAGCAAAATCATTTCGATTAACTTGTCTATTCCTTTATTGTTCATTGCAGATATTGGCACTATAGGGGTTTCACCTCCGTATTCTTCCAGTTTCAGCCCTGATTTGGTTAGTTGTTTTTTTATATTTTCAATATTGATATCTGGCAGGTCAATTTTATTTATCGCCACGATACAAGGGATATTTGCCGCTTTAATGTGATTTATGGATTCTACCGTTTGAGGTTTAATACCATCATTTCCAGCAACAACTAAGATTGCCAGATTTGCTACTTGAGCTCCTCTGATTCTCATTTTTGCGAATGCTTCGTGTCCTGGAGTATCGATAAAAGTAATCTTTTTATATCCTACTTTTTTATTCGTAGGATTGATATCAATCTGATAGGCACCGATATGTTGAGTAATACCTCCGTGTTCTTTCGCGGCAACCCTGGTTTTTCTAATCGTATCTAGAAGAGTAGTTTTACCATGATCCACGTGTCCCAATACCGTAACAACAGGAGTACGGGGAATAAATTCGGTTTTTGTTTTCGTTTTCATTGTCATAAATAATACAGTTTTGAATCGTGGACATTTTTCTTAAGTAATAACTAATGCTTTCTTTTTATCATTTTTCTTACCAGCGTCCGTACTTTTTTTCTTTTGGGTTCCTGATTCTTTCTTTTCTTTAGTTGTTGTTTTTTTATCCGTTAATTTTTTTCCACTAACTTCAAGTTTATTTGATTTTGTTTTCTCTGATTTAGATTTAATATCAATTTTCCATCCGGTTAATTTAGCTGCTAATCTTACGTTTTGACCATCTTTTCCAATAGCCAGAGATAATTGGTCATCCGGTACAAAAGCCGATGCTGTTTTACTTTTTTCATTAATGATGACTTCTATGTCTTTTGCCGGTGAAAGAGCGGCTCGGATAAACATATCTGAAGTATCATTCCATTGAATAATATCGATCTTTTCAGTTCCTCCAAGCTCGTTTATCACAGCTTGCACGCGTATCCCTTTTTGTCCGACACAACTTCCTACAGGATCTACACCGGATTGAGAAGAAGAAACGGCAATTTTTGTACGGTTTCCTGGTTCTCTGGCAATTTCTTTGATCATTACTGCACCATTTGCTACCTCCGGTACTTCACGTTTAAAAAGCGCTGCTACTAATTCCTTGTGGGCTCTTGAGACGATAATTTCTTCTCCGCGAATGGTTTGTTGGATTCCTTTAATATAAAACGATAAGCGTTGATTTAATCTGTAATGCTCGGGAGGTACTTGCTCTTGGATAGGCATTACACCTTCAGTTCGGCCGATGTCTACGACAATATTAGGTCCATCAAATCTCAAAACCATACCGTTAACAATATTTCCGACTTTAGTAGAATAGTCCGCAATGATAGCTTTTTTTTCCGCCTCGCGTATTCTTTGTAAGATAACTTGTTTGGCAGTTTGTGCAGCGATTCTTCCAAAACCCGGAGGAGTGACATCTTTCTTATCCTTTAATACTTTTGCCTCTCCCGTATCAGGGTTTATAAAAACATCTAATTGATCTAATTCTTGTTCACCGTAGTCTTTTCTATAGGCCGCAAGAATAGCAACTTTAATAGTTTCAAGAACTACCTCTGGATTTATTCCTCTTTCGGTAGCTACTTGGTTTAAGGCCAAGGAAAATTCTGAACGTACGATTGCTGGCATAATGAATTTATTAAATAAATAAGTATTTTAAATCTTAATATTAAAAATGGTGGAAATACCCACCACATATATATTAATACATTACTTAAAACTTATAAAATTTTAACACATCAAAATGCAATACGCAACTTCTATAGAATTGAGTCTGTTGAAAATCATCTCATAAAATCCACCTGAAAATCTTCTGGTTTCTACTAGCATAATCTGCTAAAGTGGTGATAAGGGTGCCTTCGTTAATACTACGGCAACCCAAAGAAGGGAGAAACTATGGCAAAAGTAAGATTTAAGAAGGATACCCAGGATTCATTCTTCGGTCATTTCCTCTATGAGCAGGTACTTCCCAAAGATCATTTTCTGGTTCGTGCCCGCGTATCCCTTCCCTGGAAGAGATTCACCGCCAAACTATTGAAATACTACAAAGGAGCGGGAGAATACGGTAGGACTGCCTATGAACCAGCCAAGATGTTAAGGATGCTTCTTTTATCATACCTCTATAATATTACCGAGAGGGAAACCGAGGAATTCGTCAATCTTAATCTGGCCGCCAAATACTTCGTGTCACTGGGTGTTGATGAACATGCCCCTGACCATTCATCTCTAACAACATTTAAGGAAAGGATCATCAAAGCTGCGGGAATAAAAGGCTATGAGGCTATCTTCAATGAACTGCTAAGAATTGCCATGGAACAGGAAATAACCTTTGGCAGTATTCAGACCATAGACAGTGTCCATACTATTGCCAATGTCAATCTGACTAAGGATAAGTTCAGACAGGAAAAGAAGAATGAGCCTCCCCGTGATCCTGACGCCCGATGGGGTGTGAAGAAAGTAAAAAAGGTCAAACGGGAAAACGGTACAGTCAGAGATGAAAAGGTATCCTTCTATGGCTATAAAACCCATGTCTCTGCTAACGCCCAAAGCGGCTTGGTTACTTCCATGACAGTGACAGGTGGTGAAGCTTCTGACGGTAAAGAGTTACCAACTCTGGTTAATAAAGACAGAAAACTGAGAATGACAAAAGAAGGAATGATAACAAAAGAGACCGGGAAACTGGCTGTTTCCGGAGGTTCTGCCTACACGGCAGATAAAGCCTATGATGATGGGGATAACCATGAATTCCTGAAGGTGAAGAAACTCCAGTCAGCTATTATCCTCAAAGATACCAGAACTAATTCAAAGCAGGAAGAGAACAATAAACTATGGCAGGAATTTAAGGACAGAAAAGTCTATCAGACAGCCGCCAAACTCAGATATACGATAGAACAGCCCTTTGGCCTGGCCAAGCATTACCATGGTTTCTCCCGGTGTAGGTATACTGGCAGAACCAAAATGGCCATCCAATCGTACCTGACCTTCATGGTCTTAAACCTTAAAAGAATAATGAGATTGACAGAGGGGATCTAGCTTCGAAACAACAGTTTATACGCATATGTACCAGGGAGAGGCGGTTAGTCTCAGGTGTACTGTATCTATTTGACCTGAAATGAAGCTAAATCAGAAAATACAAAATTACCATTACTCAAAAAATGAGTACCGGATTCCAGTGGAAAATATCACCTGAGATCACAAGTAGTATTTTTCAACAGACTCATAGAATTATGATAATTAACCTGGACGCGAATAGGGAAGGGTTAGGTAAAATAAAAAACATAAACAGTTTCAAAAAATAGTAATTCATTTACACTAACAATTCATTTATCCGCCTTCGCAGAAAACCACGAGTGTAAACTCGTGGATGAATGCGATATTGCGGATACCCTGAGCGAATCCTGAGCTTGTCGAAGGAGA
>PFMK01000088.1:0-4968 GCA_002785215.1 Candidatus Gottesmanbacteria bacterium CG_4_10_14_0_8_um_filter_37_24
AGGATTCGCTCAGGGTATCCGCAATATCGCATTCATCCACGAGTTTACACTCGTGGTTTTCTGCGAAGGCGGATAAATATATTCAAGTTAATCCTTCAGGACTGATCCCGATTAAATCGGAATACTGTAAAAAGTATATATTTAGCTTTCACGTGTGACCATTTTTGCTACTTCGTATCCTAATTCTATGGCGTAATTAGTTCCTCTGTCCCAAGGGTATACCATATCCATATTTGCCAGATAAACGTTGTCAAAAGGTGTAATAAAATCAGGTTTAACTCTCGAGTAGTGTACCGGAAACACCGGTTGGGCAAATTTTCCTAAAAAAGTGTAACAATTGATAATTGATCCTTGAAAATCGAAATCCTTATTTATTTTTTTCAAAAAAGGAAGATAAGTTTTATAAAGCATATCTGGTGTCATTTTCAGATATGGATGGTTGGGAGGCAGATAATTTGCTACCCAAGTGATATGTTGATTGCCGTAGCTGGAACAGTCGATCATATTTGTTTGCTGGATAACTCCAATAAACGGGAAATTATTTTCATTTATATTTAACCAATATACACGATCAAGAAATTTCTTTTTTGTTATCATGACAAAATTCAAAGCATGAAGATGGGGGATTTGGCTGAGTCTTCTTTTATACTCAACGGGAAAATTTCTAAAAGTATTCAGAAAATAATCGGTTGGCGCGGTTACAATCACTTTGTCATATTTGCTTACGTGATTGCTATCGAAAGACGTTGATAGGAAAAATTTGCCTCCATTTTGATTAATTTCATGAGCCATGGAATCAATCAGTTTTTGATATCCACCGTGGAGATATCCCAAACGCATAGTGCGTTTTTTTATTCTTGCCCAAAACCAAGCCATATTTATCTTAGAAGCTAGGGCTCCGAACTTTCCTAGCAGCAGAGGCTGCCATAATATTTCGAAACTTTGTTTGCCGAACCACTTTTCAAGCCAATAATAGGCAGTAAATTTTTCAAGTTCGATTGCCCAAACTTTGGGAAGTATTTTAAGATACAGAAGAATAACTCCCGTCCTTACCCTGGATGATAGTTTCAAAGGATGGAAATTAAGTAAATCCAAAGGAGAGTTGAAAGGATATGAATTCCCCTGATAATAGATAGAAGTGGTTGTTTTCGGAAAAATTAGATCCTGTTCCAATCCTAATTCTTTTATCAGATCCAATGCATGTGAGTCGTTGGTAAACCAATGATGATAATGCTTCTCTAAAGGATTTTGCCAATTTGGCAGGCTGAAAGAGCTAGCAAGTCCCCCCAGTGATTTTTCTTTTTCGAAGATGTCAACAGTTATTTTTTCCTTTGTGAGTTTATAAGCAACAGACAGACCTGTAAAACCCGCTCCAACAATCGCTACTTTCATTCTGTGAATTCAACCGTGGGAATATTTGCAACAGTTGAATTACTGACGACATCTGTTGCCTGTACTTGAGCGGTTCCCGGATTGTCTGACGTAAGATTAAATATCGCTTGGCCGATTTCATTTGTGGTTTGAAGATTGGATGGCTTAATATTTACAGAGCTCAAAGAGGTGACAAGTTTAACTGAACGATTTGGAAGAGATACTCCGTTAACATCCCTTAAGACGATTGTGACTTTTACTTGGGTTGGTTTGTTGTCTTCTGAATTTTCATCTCCGATTTTGCCTATTTGGGGAAAAACTATTCCAAACGATTTCAGGGGAGATGGATTGACGCTTGAGGCTTTCAAGGTCTGCATTAAAGGCTTTTGTAGCGATACAGTAATGATACCAATGAAAAAAGTAAGAAAAAAAAGGACAGAGAGTGTTAAAAAAGCTTTATCTTTCACGTAATATAACCTCTCCTGATTTTTACATGAATTTATTACGTTGTCAACTTTTATCCGCCTTCGAAGAAGACTACGGTTGTAAACCCTTAACCTTGACGTGAGAACTTGACAAGTATTCATTTTTTTGTCACACTACTTTTGCCCTTCGGGAATGGAAGGAAATCTTAAGAAATTTTTCTTCCACAATCTCCTAAATGGGTATTTCTCCGATTTACGGAGGAAGAAGGGGTTAAAGTATCCTTTCTCTTTGGAGATTGGATCTACCCTCCCAATATTTGTTTTGGGGAAAAATCTTAAGGATCGCCTTCTCGAAGGGTATTAATTTTCCAGTAAATATGGTTGAGATCAGGAAAAATAAGTCGGGGTTGACAAACTATAATTTATTTGGTTAAATACAGATAAGTTTATTTGAATTTCCCTCGCATTTTTATCTCAAAATAATGTGAATTCCCTTATAAAACTATGCCTTTGAAAACAAAATTTAATATTACAAAAGCGATAAGCGTGGATGATGTTATTGGTGCTCCGGTAAATATAAAAACACCGGAGAAGTCTGATATTAAAAATGACTCTGATCAGATTCCCTTAAAAACAGTCACTCCTGTTCAATCATCCGGACTGACAAATTCAGTAAAACCGGTACTTCCACCCATCGCGCCAAACAACGCTACCTGGACTCAAAAGCCAAGTAACTTTACTCCCGGTTTGATTCCTGCAAATAGTTACCCTACAAACGGACAGATAAACAATTCGTCTGACAGATACCTAAACACTCCGACGAAAGCTGTATCAGGGTTTTTAGATATTATGCAGGAAGGACATGGTTTTCTACGTCCAAAATTTGTTCCAGGAGAAGGAGATATTTATATCTCTCAGTCACAAATTAGGAAATTCCAGCTAAGAGAAGGTGATAAAGTGACAGGTCAGGCAAGACTGCCAAAAGAAAATGAACGTTATCTTGGACTGCTAAAGGTAGAAAAAGTAAATGATATTCCGGCAGATGACTCACTAAAAAGAGTACACTTTGAAGATTTAACTTCAATATACCCTAATAAACAGTTAAAGCTGGAAACAGAAAAGACACCTTTATCTACAAGAATCATTGACTTATTATCTCCGATTGGATTTGGACAACGGGGACTTATTGTTTCTCCTCCGAAAGCAGGAAAAACTACAATATTGAAAGAAATAGCTCATGGTATTTCAGAGAATTTCCCTAAAGCTCATTTAATGGCTGTGTTAATTGGTGAAAGACCGGAAGAAGTGACTGATATCAGTCGTTCTGTAAAAGGTGAGGTTATTGCCAGTAATTTTGACGAAGCACCGGAAGCACAAACGAAAGTGGCTGAAGTAGCATTAGACAGAGCAAGACGCATGGTGGAGTTAAAATATGACGTGATTATTTTACTTGATTCTATCACGCGGTTGGCCAGAGCTTACAACCTGTGTGTTAATCCATCAGGTCGGACACTATCCGGCGGTTTTGATCCGGCGGCACTATATCCGGCTAAAAGATTTTTAGGAGCTGCCAGAAATTGTGAGGAGGGGGGTAGTCTGACAATACTTGGTACAGCACTTATAGAAACAGGCTCCAGAATGGATGATTTAATTTATGAGGAATTCAAAGGTACCGGAAATATGGAGTTGCACTTATCCAGGTATCTGCAAGAACAAAGAGTCTTTCCTGCAATAGACATAGATAAATCCGGGACCAGACATGATGAATTATTATTACAGCCGGCTGTATTGAAAAAGATAATTACGCTCAGACATATGTTTTCCCTATTAGGTGAAGGGCATGAGAGAATTGGAACGTTAATAGACCGGTTAGCCAAAGCAAAATCGAATAAAGCCTTTCTGGAAAGTTTGAATCAAGGTTGAAGAATATTGTCAATCCTTAACTATCCCTTTTAAGACCATACTGTTGATAATTCAATATGTCTTTATTTGACAGAACCAGACTCATATTTGAAAACAAAATATTCATAAGTGAGATCCGCGAATGGTCTGATTTTTTGTATATATATACTAAGAAAAAACTTCTTATCGCCAACAGTCACTTTGAAAAAGGAAAAAATATTCTTGTAGACCTGCTTCTTGTAAAAAGAGGGAGATACAGCAAACATTTTTTAAATATTTCATTTCTGTTTCTTTTTGCCGGAGCGATTATTGTTTCTCCGGTTATCGCTCAATATTATCCCACAATCTCACCAAATGACACTATTTCAAGCGAATCATCAGGACTGGATTTAAATTATTTGACTTTAGGAGATTCCACCACCACAACTGCCGTTTCGGACAAACCCCGTTTCGAGATCATTGATTATGAAGTAAACAAAGGAGACACTCTGGCGTCAATCTCCGATAAATTCGGGATATCGGTAGATACCATAAAATGGGCAAACAGTCTTAAAACAGACAAACTTCTGCCAGCTCAGATATTAAGGATTCCTCCTGTTACCGGAATAGTTCATAAAGTATCTCCGGGAGATAGCGTATATTCAGTTGCCAAGAAATATAAATCTGATGCTCAAAAAATCGTAAACTTTCCGGCTAATGATTTTGCAGATCTTGACACATTTGCCCTGAATGTGGGGCAGATAGTTTTTATTCCTGATGGAGTGATGCCGGAAGCAGCTCCTATTTTCAAACCAGCTCCTGTACCGCAATTTATAGCAGGTGCAGGCGGCAAATTTATGTGGCCTACCCAAGGGAAAATTACCCAATATCCTGTTTCATATCATATGGCAGTTGATATAGCCAATAGGGGAGCTCCTCCTGTGGCCGCTGCTAATGGGGGTGTGGTAAGTTATGCAGGATGTTTGAAATACGGGTACGGTTGCCACGTTATAATAAGTCATGCAGATGGATATCAGACGCTTTATGGACATCTATCCTCATATAATGTCAATTCAGGAGATAATGTCGGTCGGGGACAAGTAATTGGTAGGATGGGGTCAACAGGTAGGTCTACAGGTACACATCTGCATTTTGAGATAAGAAGAAACGGAGTCCTTCTGAATCCTCTTTCATTTTTTTAGAATGGCAATTTAAAGTCCAAAAATGTCAATCCTATGATTTATTAAGTAATTTCCAATATGGTAAAATCGATACTTAATAGGGCCTATGG
>PFMK01000088.1:4999-5291 GCA_002785215.1 Candidatus Gottesmanbacteria bacterium CG_4_10_14_0_8_um_filter_37_24
CTTGGGCCCGTAGCTCATCTGGTAGAGCGCTGCATTCGCATTGCAGAGGTGGTCGGTTCGAGTCCGATCGGGTCCACTGAAAAATTTCTGACGAAATTTTCCAGTGTAAACACTGCCTTTTTTTGATATAATCTTAAATATCTGAGTATAAAAGGGGTTTACCCCTTAAATTTGAACCCAAAATACTAATTCGTTATGTGAATTTTGAAAAGCGGAGCTTTTGAGTTCAAATTTAAGGGGCCCGTAGTACACCGGTAGTATGCCTCCATGGCATGGAGAAGAAAGGGGTTCG
>PFMK01000088.1:5327-5736 GCA_002785215.1 Candidatus Gottesmanbacteria bacterium CG_4_10_14_0_8_um_filter_37_24
TCGGGTCCACATTTGAGGATTTTCGCAGGAATTGGAATCCCGCAGAAGGGGCGGAACGAAGGAAAAGACCTCTGCGAAGCCCTTTTTGAACTGGCAAAAAAGCTGCCGATTTAATAAAGTGTAGTTCGAACCGACTTTTTTTGCCATAGTTGATAAATCATGGCAATTATTTTCAGCGCGCGCGATTTTTGCTCGGCAACTGCCGAGCATTTACGAACCATTCTTTATGTGTACTGTAATTTTATCGACTCTTAACAATATTGTTGCGAATATTACAATAATTCCAATTGTAGCAAATGTAGTAGGAATTGAATAATTTGCAATCCAGCCCAAAACCAACCCCATTATAGCAACATAAAACTGAATCAACATATTTATCAAAGAAATAGTTGTAGCTCTGTTTTTGCTA
>PFMK01000031.1:0-15785 GCA_002785215.1 Candidatus Gottesmanbacteria bacterium CG_4_10_14_0_8_um_filter_37_24
TTTTACCGTCAACAATGGAACATCATCAAATCCGCTATTGCCAAACAATTGAAATATGAGTTAAATCTGGTTACCTAAGTGCGAAACTCGTGATTAAAAAAGAATTATTTTAACCTAATTAGAAATGTTTCTGTTGATAAGCCATCTAATCCACTAAAAATAGCGGTGGTTGGAGAACTTTATATGTTGATGGAACCTTTTTCAAATTTTAATCTGGAAAAAACATTAGGAAAGAAAAGAATTGAAGTGCATCGTTTTACTAACATCAGTAATTACTTGTTGCATGCAGTTAGTTTGTTTAATCATAACAAAAAGATGTTAAAAGAAGCGCGTCCCTATCTGAAGTATCATATATTTGGACATGGTACGGAAAGTGTAGGATTTGCTCATAAGGTGATCAAGCAGGGGTTTGATGGGGTAGTTCATATAAAACCCTTTGGATGTATTCCCGAAATTGATGCGATGCCTGCACTTTATAATATCGCTAAAGATTATAAAGTACCGATAATTTATTTTAGTTTTGATTCTTTAACCTCAGAAACTGGCGTCAACACTAGACTTGATGCGTTTTCTGACATGCTGGTGATGAGGAGAGAGAAAAAACATGATTAAAGGATATTTGGGATTTGATATAGGCTCAATTTCCACCAAAGCAGTAGTAATTGATAAAAACAACAATATTTATGCATCTTCTTACCTATGGACGGAGGGTAATCCGATAAAAGCAAGTAAAACCGTATTAGCACAGATAAAAAAACAACTTGAGAAAAAACCCAAATTAAAAATTGTTTCCGTAGGTACGACAGGTTCCGCAAGAGAATTAATGGGGGTGGTATTAAACGCACAGCTAGTTAAAAATGAAATAACAGCGCATGCGATTGGTACACTGACTTACCATCCCAAAGTCAAAACGATTTTTGAAATCGGCGGTCAGGACAGTAAAATAATTTTAATTGATGATGGAATAGTAGTGGATTATGCGATGAACACACTATGCGCAGCTGGTACTGGATCATTTTTATCATCCCAAGCAAGAAGACTTGGTATTCCTGTTGAGGAGTTTGGTACATATTCGCTACGATCAAAAAAACCAGTAAAAATTGCTGGTAGGTGTACTGTTTTTGCAGAATCTGATTTGGTTCATAAAGCACAAATGGGTTATTCTAAAGAAGATCTTATTGCAGGTGTATGCAACTCTATAGTTTTTAACTATCTGAATAATGTTGGAAAAGGGAAAAACATAGGATCCCCAATAGTTTTTCAGGGAGGTGTCAGTAAAAATAAAGGCGTTGTGAAATCTTTTAAAGAGATAACAGGTGAAGAGATAATTGTAGATGATATGGGTCATTTGATGGGAGCAATAGGAATTGCAATATTAGCAAGGGATTCCGGAAAAGAGAATACGTTTGATTTCTCTATCAGTAATGTTGAATTTCAAACAGTTACTAATTATTGCGGCAATTGTCCCAATAACTGCGAAGTAGTATCAGTATTAAAAGAAGGAGTTTTTCTTGACGGTTGGGGTAACCGTTGTCCTGTAGGAATTGAGAAAATGAAAAGACTATTTTCACCAAAATAAATTAATATTTTGTAACTAGAGAAATTTGATTATTGTTATTGAATTATAATTAGGTATATAAAACGCAGTATTATTAAGATGCGATAATTTATCATCCAATAAAAAGAATTTATTTTTTTACACATTCTGCATGAAATAGATTTCTTACATTTCGGCTCAAAAAGAGCGTTTTGAAAAAACACAATATTGTAAGACTAATAAATTGAAAGTAAAATAATATTAATAATATGTCTCCAACTCCTACCCTTATAACGATATACATCTCCCCTTATCAAAAGAGCAATCCATATTGTCCTTATGACAGTATTTTTATCACGGGAATAATATCGTTAATTGTTGTTTCTCTTATCCTATTCTTTATCCTTATGGCTGTAAGAAAATTACTTCATCTTAATTTCTCGAAAAAGAGATTACTTATATATACTACCGGTATTATTATGATTCTTTCTATCATAAAAAATTATTTTTTTTATTATCCTCACATTCCATTGTTTCCATTCCCTTTTTGGTTAACACCCATAGATTGTATGTAAATCGATACAGGAAAAATAGGTTTTAATACTGTAAATGGTTCTCCGCCAATTGGGAAAAGCGAAGTTTGGCTTGGTTAATAAAATAGCTGTTTTAGAACTTCTAAAAAATGAATTATTCAAAATCAAACATTACAAATTTTATAGACGTTGACATCGAACTTTACTTCGCCACTGAAATTCTTAAACTGAAATCTTTGCATTACGGTTATTGGAAGAAGGGTGAAAAACTGACTATTAAAAATCTACAGAATGCTCAAAAGAGATATACTGACGTTCTTACAAAAAACATACCGAAAGGAGTTGAAGCAATTCTTGATGTGGGTTCGGGAATCGGAGATAACGCAAGAGCGCTAACAAAGATCGGTTACGCAGTGACAGCTCTCTCTCCTGACAAAGAGCATGAAAAATACTACAAGAAGCTCAAAAAAGTTAAATTCCAAAATATAACTTTTGAAGACTTTAATGAAAATCGAAAATATGACCTTGTGCTGATGAGTGAATCACAAAATTACTTTGATGCAGAGACCGGTTTAAAACAAAGTGCGAGATATTTAAAAAATGGAGGTTACTTGCTAATTTCGGGAAAGTTCAGAATAAAGAATACACCCGAATACGAGAATATCATAAACGTCGAAGGAGATTATATTAGAAAAGCGTTGAAGTATTCGTTCATGCTAGAAAAGCAACTCGATATAACCGACAACATACTACCGACATTAAAACTTGCGCGCCTGATATACAGAGATTATTATGTTCCGACAAAACACTTTCTGATTTATTATCTCGATTCTTTAATAGGAATAAAATACAGAATAATAAAGTTTATTTCTTCATTAATTCTTTCCGATCAAATTATAAGAATAAGTAATCTCGAAAAATACTATCTTGATTACACGGACCCGGAGAAATTCAGGAAATTCGCTAAATATTCCGTTCTGTTATTTAGATATTGGAAAAAAGATCTTGCTGCCGAAGAACAAAATCTATAAGATTTTGTTAGCGAAATACCACCCACCCTACGAATTTTGGGCAAAATCTGTTTGAATTTTTTCGAACGCACACAGCATTGACATTTCTTAGCGATCCGTCGGGGTTGGCGGAGAGTTTAGAAATGAGAATGCTTTCCAACAATCGCTCCGTGAGTTATATACGAACCAGCCTGCAGAAGCTATTGCCTCAGCAATTGCTGGCAGGTAGTACTTAAAAGGTGAACGGTAAGATGCGGAGGGCAACTACTTACTCGACAATTTACATTGTTTTTATTAGGATCAGATTATAGGTTTTCGTTTGGGAAAACACAAACGGTTTCTTATATTTTTCATAGATGGGTGATCCCATCATTTCTTCTTTTTCCCCGGCTGGAATAATCTTCTGATATTCCGAAATACCCAGGCAAACGGCCTGCCGATTAATGAGGCGATTTTTCTTATTCCTTTAATTATGGATCTGGGGATAAATAATAAAACATCTTTGAAAGATATTCTTCTTTTTGGAATAGGCCGGTATACAGGTTCTGGTGTGAACGGTACAGGCTGATAAGTAGGGGATACAGGTAATGCCGGTATTTCCGGAGGTTTTTCCGCTGGTTTGAAAGTTTCAGGTTTAGAGAGAGGAATAGAAGGTTCCTCCTTCTTTTTCTCCGGAAGATATGGGGCAGCTTCACGGATAAGTTTTTCATCCGAAGACATATTGAAATCCGCGAATGTTTTTTTTATCTGTTCAATATAACGGATTGCTCCGGAGATGACATTCGGGGGTTTGATATTTTGGAGTACGGAATTTTTCCCAAGAATAATTCCTCTGCGTTTGCCGCTTGCCAGACTGTAAGTTCCGTCACTATCTCTTATCAGTAATGAATCCATAAGTCCTGCAGTAAGACAAACGGCAATTGCATGGCGCGATTCTTCAGAAAGATCGATCCGGTCATTATTTGTCCGCCATTCGTGGAGCAGATCCTTCCTTTCATTTGCAGCGTTGTAGAACGAATAGGTGTTGATTCCGTTTTGTGTTGCCCATTCCATACGTTTTTCACGATTTGTGTTATTTTCCACATATTCATTCCAAATATTAAGCTGTGTCAGGAAATCAGAACCGGGAATTATAAATCTGCCGTATTTGTCCGTGAATTTTCTTTCAGGATAAAATTTCGGGTCGTATATGCTTCTTCTGCCGCTCATCATTCCTACCAACAGGCTCACAGCATCCTGGCATCCCCGTTTCTTAGCTTCCACAATCATCCTTGCAAAGTGAGGATCAGCATCTATTTCAGACATTGGCTTGCCGTACCCGTCAGTCAAATTGCCTTCAGCGTCCAATGCTCCGAGTAACTTTAAAGTGATAATTGCCATATCGATTTTTTCTTTCCCGGGATGGTCCAGATAGTCAAAATTATGTACATCCTGTATCCCCATGGCTTTCATCTGAAGTACTTGTGAGGCAAGATTAGTGCGTAATATTTCTGCCCTCAAATATGGTTCACGCGCGTCAAATTGTTCTTTTGTATATAAGTAATATATTTTCCCGGGAGCGGTACGTCCCGCCCTGCCTTTCCTTTGTTTGGCGTTGCTTTGTGTATGTTCCAAAGTCAGGAGTTCAGTTGTCCCGGTTTCTCCGTCATAAACGTTTGTCCGCAAAAGTCCTGAGTCAATTACTATGCGAACGGTAGGGATAGTAATGGAAGTTTCAGCTACATTGGTAGCTACAATTATTTTCCGTCTGCCGGTTGATTGTTTATAGGCGTTTGTTGTTTCATCCCCGCCAAGCAGAGGAATTACATCTATATCCGGATCAGAAATCTTTTGTTTAATTAGATCTATTGTTTTGCTTATCTCTTCCCTTCCGGGCATAAAGATAAGGATGTCGCCCTGATCTTGGCCTTCCCTTACAATCTTTTCTGTTCTCTCAGCAGCTGCTCCGATAAGATCCCGAGTGTCAATGGTTTTTGCAGAAAATTCTTCCTCCACGGGAAATGTCCGTCCGGGAATTTGGACATGCTTGGCTCCTTCGAAATAAGCGAGCATTTTATCGCGGTCAACAGTGGCTGAAGTCAACACTAATTTCAACGGTTTACCGGATGCTGCGCGGGCCTTCTGAGTTTGTTTAAGAAGAGGCATAAGAATGTCCAGATCAATACTTCGTTCGTGGATTTCGTCCAACATTACGGCATCGTATTTTGTGAGCATGGGATCACGAAGCAATTCATTCAAAAGTGATTTTTCAATCTCATAGGTGATGCGCGTTTCCGGGGTGATGTATGTATGTTGACGGTGATGAAAACCTATATATTGTTTACCGACTTTACTGCCAACATAATCTGCCAGTCCCTCTGTGGCGATCCGTCGGGGTTGTGATACGACAATATGAGCATCCGGATTTCTTGAAAGCAGCTCTTCAAGAAGAAGGATAGGGGAGGCAGTGGATTTTCCTGATCCTGTTTCCGCTTCCAGAAGAATTCGATCAGAAGTGTGGAAAGCCTGTTTTATTTCGTCACTTTTTTCGAGTATCGGCAGTTTCTCTGCGCGCCAAATGCTTTCAGCATTCTGAAGCCTGGCAAGTAGACTTTCTTTTCCACCAAAAATAATAGGAGCGTTTTCCTCCATCATAATTTAAATATACACCAATTGGATAAGCTATAGGAGTGATAACGTTTTCAAGCGGATATGATTTCATTGACATGAGATGAAAATCTGATTTATCATAAAGACAGGTGGATGCAGAGCAGAAAAGTCATAAAAAATGACGTGTTGACATTATCCAGGGAGTAAAAGGAGACAAGAATTGATGTTCTTACCAATAAATACTGACGAAGCTTTTAAGTAGAGTATCTATGTTTTACAATTCTTGTATTTATATATGAAAAAAGTATAAAATATCTCAGAAGGTCAAAAATGATGCAGACCAACATATATTGAAGGGAACATGTGTCATTCAAACCATCACAATCCCATAAAAAAATTATGAGCGCGATAGTAAAGACCCATAGATATGTCCAATAATTTTTTTATAGCAAAATGAATTCACATAGATTTTTGAAGATAGTCTTTGCCATTTTATTATTAGTAACAACTGGGGAAGTTGTGTATTATGCTTATCATCAATTTGCTGTCAAAAAAAATCTGGAAGGTAATGGCGGAAACAAAATCACAGCAATGAATACGATTACATCTCCAACCGTAGCAATTTCAGAAAATAGAAACGACAATAATAAAACAAGTGGGATTAAAATAGGCGACAATACTTTAAATACTTACGGATCATTAATTAAGTCATTTCTTAATAAGTTTGATCAAGAAAAAGCATTAACAGTGACACTCGACGTTGAATTTGAAGGTATGGTGGACATTATTCAAAGGGATAGTAATGGGTTAACAACAGCTTTTTCCGTTATTGATGAGGAAAAGAAACAGGTTATCAAATATGAAATAGACAACTCTATGAAATTTTGGCGATCGGGTATTGGTAATAAAGCAGTATTAATCGAAGCTAAAGAATTAGAGACGGGACAGAGAGTACATATCAAAGACAGAATAGACCTTTTGAATGGTAGCAAATTTACTGGTATATCCATATTATGAAAAGGCACCATAAATATCGTAAACCTAGGATTTATACTAAAAAAGTTAATTTTCAATTGTTTAATCTAGGATATGTCTATGGAGATGAATTGTTGGCTTATCAATGTATAGGAGGACCTTGTGATGGACAGGATAATATATGTAATTGTTCTTCTTCTGCGTGTAGAGAATGGCCTAATTGTTGATATAATTTCCTTTCACATAAGATTAGTGATTAGTCAATTTCTCTCTACACTATTTCCAGTTGGCTTAAAGCTAGTTAGTTATACGGAGGAATCTAATAATTCAATTGTTTTATTCTTGTCTTTTGCGAAGTATAAGTAATAAAAGTCATCAAAGTTACGGACAAATTCGGTCAACCGCCTAATACTTATTTTGTAGTTATTTCTGGTAACTATTAATTGAGGCATTAACATCCGTAATATGAGGCTTTTGTCAATTATCTTTGTTGATTTATAACGTGTTGATTTTCTCAGAAAGAATATTTTATATATTCGGAATACCTTGCTTGTTTTTTTTACCCAATCATTTTTTTCTATAAATGGTGTCTGGTACATAAAATAACTATTGCTATTTTTCTTAATAATTACACTATCGTCAGCCAACGGATGGTATTTATCTTTTATTAATGACATCATTGTAGATTTTCCAGCGTTTGGTTTCCCTGTGAAAATGAGACTACTCCCTTTATATCCAGATGCCGAGGCATGAAGTAAGAATAAACTGTAACTTACAGTAAATTTATTTACAACCTGTTTCAAAAGTAACAGTAATTGACTCAAGCTAATATATTGGTAAGATACTATTTTGTTTGGCTCCTCCACATAAAAATCCAGACTATAACTAATCTTATTCTCTCTTATTTGACGGGACACGACGAGATTTCTTTTAGCTAGTTCAATATAATAATTGATTGTAGATGGTTTCTTAGTAAGAACAAAACCGCCAAAATACTGAATAATAGTTGATCTTAACTTATTATAAGAAAAATAATCGTCTGTTTTTTTACGAGGTGGTGTAAAATATATTTTAATATTTAATCCTGCTATTTGAAGGTAAATGATATTTAAATTCTTCATAATAATAAAGATGCTTGATTGCCTCTAATTCTCAAGCGATCTACGCTGCCTTTTTTAGAGTAATATTTCAGATCTTTTATTAAATTATAAAAAAAGCTGTGGTTTTTATATTATAGATATTTTTCCTTGCAATATACCTCCGGAGAAGAAAAAATACAAAAAATCACTTATATTTATAAAATAATTTATTCTTCCCAGGTTGATTATGTCATTTTTTTCTAAAATATTATATTACCATTCTATTAGATATTGAATATATCAACCAAAAATTAGCTAATTTGTGTTCACATGTTAAAATATTCAGACAATGAAACAGATCGTTGCAGCCGTATTTTTGATATTGGTAATAATTAGCCTCATTGTCGTTGCATTCACTATAAGACAGGTAGACGTAGAGCAAAAAAGTCTTAAAATCGATCTGCAATATCGTACTACTCTTCTGGCAGAGACATTGAAAGAATCAATCGAACCGAATTTTTTAAGTAAAACTGGCACTTCCCTGCAAAAAATTGTTGACAAATTCGAAAACAAAGAAAGATTTGCAGGGTTGGCGATTTATAACAATAAAGGAAACATAATTGCAGTATCTTCAAGCCTGCCTAAAGACGTTTCCAAAACACAGACAATTGCTGCTCATGCTATGGATGAAGATAAGGCAAATGGTGACTTTGTAAAATACCAAGATAAAAGAATGTATCTGTTTGCAGTACCTTTAAGAGATAAAGAGAGTGTGTTGGGTGCTTTGATGCTTGTCCAGAACGCTGATTATATCGATGACAAACTTATTGAAATATGGAGAAATAATTTAGTGAGATTGTTTGTTCAAGCTTTACTTCTTTCGATTGCCACTCTGATTATTATGCGCTGGATAATTTTTCAGCCAATCGTAAATATAGTAGATTCTATCAAAATGACCAGAACAGGAAGAATCGATGATACACCGAAACGATTTCCAAAATATTTATTCTTCCAGCCTCTGGTAAATGAAGTAGCAAAAATAAACAGGAGTTTACTTGAAGCAAGACTCGTGGCGTCCGAAGAGGCAAGATTACGTTTGGAGAAAACGGATTCCCCTTGGACGGCAGAGAGATTGAAGGAATACATAAAAGAAATATTGAAAGGCAGATCTATTTATGTGATTTCAAATAGAGAGCCATATATTCATACAAAAGATGGCAACAAGGTTAAATATTTTGTACCGGCGAGCGGAATGGTTACTGCTATTGAACCAATTATGGAGGCCTGTGGAGGTATGTGGATTGCTCACGGCAGCGGAGATGCTGACAAGCTTGTGGTTGACACTAACGATAGGATACAAGTCCCACCAGACGAGCCAAAATACACCCTCAGACGAGTTTGGATTACACCTGAGGAAGAAAAGGGATATTATTACGGTTTTTCCAACGAAGGTCTTTGGCCTCTTTGTCATATAGCCCATACCAGACCGGTCTTTCGTAAAGAAGACTGGTATGAATATGAGAAAGTAAACGGTAAATTTGCTAAAACTGTTCTTGGCGAAATTAAGAATGTTCACAGGCCTCTTATTTTCATTCAGGATTATCACTTCGCTTTGCTTCCCAGAATGATAAAGGCCAGTAGGCCTGATGCGGATATCGGAATATTTTGGCATATACCCTGGCCTAATCCCGAAGCATTTAGCATCTGTCCCTGGAGGAAAGAGATATTAGACGGCATTTTAGGATCTGATCTTATCGGGTTCCATACACAATATCATTGCAATAATTTTATGGATACAGTGGGGAAAGAATTAGAATCTCTCATAAGTTGGGAACAATTTGCCATCACCAAGGGAGGACATGTTTCTTATGTGAAACCGTTTCCCATAAGCATAGCCTTCTCAAATGGTTCAATGTATAAAGTTGATGAAAAAACTCGAAAACACGAAGAGACCGTAATCCGCAAAAAGCATGATATAAAAACAAAATATATAGGACTTGGAGTCGACAGACTGGATTATACTAAAGGGATTCTGGAAAGATTTAAAGCGGTGGAAATGTTCTTAGAAACATACCCATTTTACAAAAATCAGTTTACTTTTGTCCAAATTGCCGCACCAAGCAGAAGTGATATCATAAGATATCAAGAATTTGCAAAAGAGGTAGAAGAAGAAGTAGAGAGGATAAATGACAAATTCAAGATAAAAGATTGGAAACCGATTATTCTTTTGAAAAGGCATCACAGTCATGAAGAAATATATTCATATTACCGGCTGGCCAATGTATGTCTAGTTACTTCTCTTCATGACGGTATGAATTTGGTGGCAAAAGAATTTGTTTCCGCAAGAGATGATGGTAAAGGTGTGCTTATTGTCAGTCAGTTTGCCGGTGTATCCAGAGAGTTGAGAGACGCAATAATTGTTAATCCATACAATGCAGAACAAGTAGCAGAAGCGATAAAAAAGAGCCTGGAAATGCCCCAATCAGAACAGAAACGGCAGATGAAGAAGATGGATCAGACTATAAAAAGTTATAATATTTATCGTTGGTCTGCAGAGATTTTGAAAACCATGGTAAGCTTTGTCTAATAATGCCATACTTTTTTGCAAATTTAAGAACTGTTGAAAAACGATTAAATAAAGCTTCAGAATTATTATTATTTACGGACTTTGACGGAACTTTAGCTTCAATTCAGCCAACACCTCAACAGGCGAATCTTTCTCTAGAGACACGTGAAAAGTTAAAAGAACTCAGTAAAAAACCCAACATGAAGCTTATTTTTGTCAGCGGGCGAAGCTTAAAGGACCTGACAACAAAGATAAGATTACCAAATGTGATTTATGCAGGTTGTCATGGTTTGGAATGGCTAATTGAAAATCAGTATGGTCGTGCGCCAATGCCAAATAAAACCTCCAAGG
This sequence comes from Candidatus Gottesmanbacteria bacterium CG_4_10_14_0_8_um_filter_37_24, assembly GCA_002785215.1. Classification (GTDB taxonomy): domain Bacteria; phylum Patescibacteriota; class Microgenomatia; order 2-02-FULL-39-11; family 2-02-FULL-39-11; genus CG1-02-37-22. The sequence continues at coordinate 10,641 of PFMK01000031.1, forward strand.
TTTTTGAAGTACTCAAAAAGAAGATAAAAAAGGAGATAAGATATCAAGATGTAATTATTAAAGACAAAGGCCTAAGTTTCAGTATCCATTACAGATTGCTGAAAGAACCTGATTTATCCGAGTTTAAATGGAAAATGAAGGAAATTATTAATGTATTTTCACAAACAAAAGAAATTTCTGTAATTTCTGGAAAGAAAGTTTATGAAATTATTCCTGCGCTTAGGTGGAATAAAGGATATTTCTGTAAGTATATACTCGATAGGTATAGGAAGCATAATCAAACCCAATCGTCAGTTTATCTAGGTGATGACGTTACAGATGAGGATGCTTTTCTTTTGTTAAAGGATACAATTACCGTGAAGGTAGGTAGAAAAATCAGTTCCAAAGCAGAGTATTTCCTTCATGATACTTCAGATGTCCTTAGGCTGCTTACATGGTTATGCGATCAATACGGCATAAAATAATGTTTATGTAAGGTTTAGACTGTCGGACAAAAATTCCTTATATATAAAAAACTCAACATTTGATATATTGATTTTAATATTACAATCATTACTTAAAGCAATACCATTTTAAAGGAGGGTATTATGGAAAACATTCATGAGGATAAAGAAAAAACACAAAAGGTCGGTGAACCGGCTCTTCCGAATAAATATCTGATGCTGGCAGGCGGTATTATTGTTCTTATTCTTCTATGGGTAGCCATAAAAGCGATTTTCTCTCCTTTTGAACAGTTTAAATTAACTTTGGTGAACGCTCCCAGCGAAGTGGTTGCAGGAGGCATTACCACTTTTACGTGGAGGATTGATGGTCCGCCCACGAAAATTCATCACACGACAGTTTATCTGGGGACCACTTCAAGCCCGGGGGATTTGGGTAAGGATGCAAAAGCAGCGGATACGAAATATACTGAATATGTAAAGGATTTTGTTGAAGGTGATTTTGATGTGCCTTTACAATATATCGGCAACATCACCCTGTCAAACCCGGGAAAATATTATTATCGGGTTCATGCTGTCATCAAAGACAAAGATTATTGGTCTGACGAATATTCCTTGGAGGTTCAACCTTCTTCATACAGATTATCTCTTGTCAGTGCACCAGAGGAAGCGACAGTAGGTAAAATTGCCACTTTTACCTGGAGAATTGACGGTCCTTCTACAATTATCAATCATACTGCTGTTTATTTTGGTCTCGAATCAAACCCGGGAGATCTGGGTGAGAAGGTAAAACCGTCAGATACGAAATATACGGATTATATCAAGGAATTTGCTGACGGAAAATTTGATGTTCCGCTTCAATATATCGGTAATGTAAAGATAGCTTCTCCCGGAGCATATTTTTTCCGGGTCTACGCAGATATTGACGGGAAAAATTTCTGGACTAAAGAGGGTCAGTTTGAAGCAAAGTAATATTATCATACTCCTATTTACTTAATTACGGGGTAAGCGAAGGAAGAGGGGTGATCACTCCCCAGTCAGTGCAAATTTGTCTTTTTAAAGTGTCTATTTGTGATTTGGTCAGGTCAGAGACTTCCTTTTCAATATTTTTCAGAATTGTCTTTTCTACCTCAACTACCTGTTTAGTGACGGTTTCTTTAGTATTGTCAAGAGTATTTTGCACAAGGACGTTTAAGGAAGAAGCGGTCGTAGGTACCGATCCGATTATGCCCATCTGTTCTCCCAAGACGCTTTTATCTTCAGCGGTAGTGTTTTCATTTCCTTTCCTTTTTTGCAACAATCCGCCGATAAAAACCAGCGCAATTATAATGAGAGACAATATTGTTATTAAAAACAGAAATTTTGAAAAGCGGTTTTTCATTTCTTTATTATAATCATACCATTACGTCCGAATTTCGGGAAAGCAATGTTAATCTTCTGGCAATATATATTAAAGCCTTTTCCAGTACCAGATGGTTGTCATAACTGTCAATTATCGATATGAGTTTCTCCTTTTTATAACTTCTCATAATTTTCACCTGGCATATCAGATCAGGTATAACCCTGACTAAATTATCAACAATTGTGACATTTGCCCTCTTGGCAGTTCTTGAAAGGGGATTAAGATCTATAGCGATGACTTTTTTACCCATAGCGACAAGTGCTCCGGTACGGTCTCCATCTTCAAGAGGAACCAGAATAACATCGGCATCCTTCTGTCCTTCTTTACTTATCATTCTTCGGTTGCTGTCAATCCCGGGAATTATTCCTTTATTTGGAAGAAGAACGGTACCTGCCCCAAGTTTTTTAAGATAATGGACAATATTATTTTCTCTTTTTTTTGATGCATGAAATAGATTTACTTCAATACTTGCGTTGGTCAAATTTGCCAGGGTGATGATTTCAGCAGGAGCCAGAATAGCAGTATTACCGTTGACAGATATGACAGGATGTCTTGCTGTTATTAACATGCATGTAGCTACCTTGATAGCTATTTTAGCAAAATCATTTGTTTTTTCACCCAGAAGATAATCAAACGCTTCACCCCTGCCATGCGCTGTCAGCCCTTGAAGAGAAGTAATGCCCAGTTTTACTCCATATGCAAGTTTGTCTCTATATAGGTTTGACAGATATCTAGGATGTGATTTAGGCGCGTTTATTTTCATCTGCGAATTACTGTAAATTCCCAACCTGTTTTGATATAGTCAGTTTTTCTATGTGATATTTGGGATCTAATTTGGGTTTAATGTCACTTATGGCTACCTGTCCTAGCATGAGCATCGTTGCATGACCACTCTGGTTTTTAATTTCATTAATCACTTTGATTAATTCCTGATTTGTAAGAAGGTTACTTTCCTTAGCAAAATTATATGAGATGTCAAGAATATCTGCCAGGGAAATGTTAGGATGTTGACTTATAATACGTAAAGCCTTCTCTGCTGCAGTATTTATCCTACGCAGACGATTACTTTTTCTAATGATTTTCGGAGTTTCCAGTTTATCTATTATCACCGCATAGATTTTTTTGCCTACAAATGGTAAAAAGCTCGTCTTTACAGGAAGACCAGCCTCTTTTTTAACTAAAAATCCACCCGTAATTTGTGTGGCGATACTACCAAGGCCGGTACGGTTTATGATCTCAGCCCGATGGGCGATTTTGGCAAGATCAAGCCTACTTTTCTTAAGAGAGAAAAGACGGTTAATGCCAATAGCCGTAGCCAGGCTGGATGCTCCGCTTATGCCAAAGCCATAACCTAGGGGCAAAGTGGATGTTATTTCCACGGATAATGGTTTAGAAGATAAGACATCAATCACGCTTTCTACTGTGGGTAGATTTATTTCCGTGCCGTTGAAGAAAATAGAAGACTTGATATATTCTTTTATCCGGACATTCACTTGTCTGTCAATTGTGCAACCTACTCCTATTGAACCCATCCTATCGATATTTTTATCTTTTATGACTTTAAAGATAAGGCTTATTGAGGATGGACAAGATGCTGCGTCCATATGAAAGGTAAGTCGAAAATAATTTCGACCTCCCTTCGCGCGCCCCGGTGAAGTGAAGCACTCCTCGAGCTCACGCTCGAGGCATCTTCCTGACTTCGCCAATTACGTACCCCAACTGAGTTTTACAAGTTTAAGCAAATCTTTGGTTTCCTGATTTTCTATTTCGCTATATTTAGAAATCCGTTCCCGGCTGACTTTATCTTCCACGATCACTTCTTTTACTTGATCCAGAAGCCATAACACTTTTTGAACAGATTTGCCTGTGGTCTTTTCCACCAAACGGATAACGGCCAGGCTGGCAAAAACGATGGTTAAATGAGCTTCAATTCTTTCTTTGACGGTATGATAAATTGGCCGGGCTTTCAGGTCGGATTTGCTGATTCTGAAGGACTTTTCTACCTGCCAAAGTTGGGAATATTTAACAATGATTTCATTATCAGCTAAATCAATGGCATTAGTAAGATAGCCTTTCAGACCTTCTAGAAGCTGTGATTTTGCTACATTTTCCGTGTTTATTTCTAGATCGTTATTTTTAACTTTCTTTAAAAACTTAAATCTTTTGGAAACTACCGAGGGGTTGTTTAACGCAAACTGAGCCCGTTTCAATTGTTTTTCCCGATCGGATCGGTCCTTATTGGCCCGTTTTTGAGAGTATGAAACAACGAGAACTCTTTTATTTCCAAAATCAAACCGCTTTATTGCTCCGTCTATTTTAGGAACAGTAATTATTTGTTCCCACATTTTAGCAGGCAAATTTCCAAGTCTTGCTCCTACAATGTATGAAAGATTTTCCATTTCCAGTTCTTCCATATTAGTGTGGCTGACCATAGCACTGTCAGCCACTACTACAAAGTTGGTCAGATTGTATTTCTGGATAATTTCCCTGATACATGGCAGCATTAAATGTCCCTCAAATTTATTGCCGGGAAAAACTCTCAAGTGTAATGGAAAACCATCAGCCGTAACCGTCAGGGTAACCACAAGTTGCGGTTGATGTGCTTTATTATCTTTGGAAAATCCAAATTTCCTGAGGTCATCCTCATCAAAAGATTCGTAATACAAAGTGGTGACATCAAAAAACAAAACAGAAATGGTCGAATAAAATGACCTGGTAAAATCAGCTATTTTCTCCTCCAGTTGGCCTTGAAAATCAAGCTTGTAGATTTCTTCCATTGTCCGGTAAAGGCCTGACAGCGAGTACCGCTTATTTAATTTGCTCTCCAGAAAACTCCTGGTTTTAGCCTTACTTACCGGAAAAATTATTCTGGCAACAACTAAATCAGAAAAACTTTTTTTACCAATCCTGTCAAAATCTAACGCTTTGTAGAAATGGTAAAAGAAATCAAAAGTCACCGAATCCAAAACCCTCCTGATACAAAACTTTGACAAAACTTCTGTCATCTCTGAGACTGAATAGCGGCTGTCAAAAAGAGAAATTGTGCCTGATTTTATTCTTTGATCTTCAATAAATTGTTTGGCCAAGCTGACCAGCTCGTTTATCTCCAATTCATTTCTGGCTGTCCCCAAGTGTCTAACCACTTTATTTTGTCTGCCGATTTTCCGAACAACCTGAATTTGTATATTGCCGTTTCTGCTCTTCAGCTTTCTTATATGCATATCTCTATTCTACAAAAACAGGACGTACCCCAAGCAGGCAAAATTACAACTAATTTTGAGGCTAATTATTAGTTAAGAAGTG
>PFMK01000031.1:15818-18088 GCA_002785215.1 Candidatus Gottesmanbacteria bacterium CG_4_10_14_0_8_um_filter_37_24
TCGTGGCGAAGTCAGGGGTAAGTCGAAAATAATTTCGACCTCCCTTCGCGCGCCCCGGTGAAGTGAAGCACTCCTCGAGCTCACGCTCGAGGCATCTTTCCAGCCAGGGTTTCGGAGTGCGAAACCCTGAACCGAATGCCATTCATCCAACGGGTTTACACCCGTGGCATTCTGGTTCATGGGTAGAAGTTGTTTAGTAAATCAGGGCGGGTGATATGTTAAATGATAAAAGGAAGTCTATGGAGTTAATGGATAATTTTGGGGAAGGCAATCTGTCTTTATGGTACAATAGGCACGATTAGAGTAAATAACGGTTCCAAATTATGACTGATGCGGAAATTATCAAGCAAAAAATCGACATAGTTGATTATATTTCTGAGTTCGTGACGGTAAAAAAAGCAGGCAGGAATTTTAAAGCTCTTTGTCCTTTCCACAATGAGAAAACTCCTTCTTTTGTTATCTCTCCGGACAGGGGATCATGGCATTGTTTTGGCGCCTGTAATACCGGTGGAGATGTGATTACCTTTCTCCAAAGGTGGGAGAATCTGGAGTTTGTCGAAGCTCTGAAAATACTTGCACAAAGAGCAGGAGTAGCATTGACAAGTTACACTCCCACAGACGCTATCAGATTAAAGGACAAACTTTATGAGATAAATCATCTGGCCTCAGAGTTCTATCATTTCCTCCTTACTGCTCATAAGCTTGGTGAAAAGAGCAGGCAATATCTGAAAGACAGGGGGATTTATGATGAGACGGCAAAAACTTTTGCTCTCGGCTACGCTCCGTCCAGTTGGGATAGTTTACTGAAATTTCTCATAAAAAAAGGATACAAGGTAGACGATATATACACTTCCGGTTTGGTCATAAAATCAAGTGAGGGCAGGTTTTATGATCGTTTCCGGGGGAGACTGATGTTTACTTTAAGGGATCATCGTGGAAACGTGATTGGGTTTAGTGGACGTTTAATTCCAGAAAATGAGGCCCGCCTGCACTTGCCTTCGGCAAAAGCAGATGGCGGGCAGGCAAAATACATCAACACTTCGGAGACCCCCGTATACATAAAGGGAAACACGCTTTATGGTCTGGATGTTACCAAAGAGTCGATAAAAAAAACAAACGAAGCGATACTGGTGGAAGGTGAGTTTGATATGCTTACCTCTTTTCAAAGTGGGGTTACCAATGTAGTAGCCATAAAGGGTTCGGCGATTACAGAAGGCCAGGTGATACTCCTTAAAAGATATTCTGAAAATATAACGATAGCTCTGGATAGCGATTTTGCAGGTAATGAAGCGGCCAGAAGAGGAATAGAGGTCGCCGACAAGGCCGGTTTGAATGTTAAGATTGTGGAGCTTCAATACGGAAAAGATCCCGCGGATTGTATAGAAAAAGCACCGCATCTATGGAAAAAATCAATAAAAAGCGCCTTACCTATCTATGATTTTATAATCAATCTTTCATTCAAGAAGTATAATAAAAACGATGTATTAGGTAAGAAAAAAATAGGCAGCGAAGTAGTTCCTTTTTTAGCCAAAATATCTAATTCCATCGTCCAGTCGCATTACATAAAATATTTATCCAGAGAGCTTGGAGTAACAGAAGATTCTGTTGAAACTGCGATTGTTAATTTTCAAAAGAAAAAATTATCTCCCAGACCATCAGCTGCTGATCCAATTTCCAAGAAAACACAAAGAGATGAAATATTGGAAGAATACCTTTTATCCCTACTTATTCAAAGCAATGATGTAAAAAAGTACTTTTCTTATGCCATGAGTATTCTTGTGACTGGTGATTTCAATTTGCCTTCTGTAAAAAGAATTATGGAAATTCTTACCCTTTATTTTAAAAGTCATGAGAAATTTGATATCAAAGAGATAAATCCGGTTCTGACGCCTGAGATTGCGCCTACTTTTGACAGGGCTTTTCTTTTAGACATAGTAAATGTGCTTGATGGGGATATTTATTCCAAAGAACTTTCCCGGGTAGTCAAGGAACTTAAGAAGACCGCATTAAGAAGGAGAATTACCGGTCTTGCGACTAAAGTAAAGAAATTGGAAGGGGAAAATAAAGAAGAAGAGATAAGAACAGCAAATGAAGAATTACGAAAATTACTTTCCCAAATGAACGATATTGATAAATCAAGCTATACTAAGATACAATAACAAATATGCCAAGAAAGAAAAACATTAAGACTAAAACAAAATTAATAAAATCTGCTAAGGTGGGTAAGAAAGAAAAACCAGCCCAAAATCTGACCGTCAAGAATCTTCTTA
>PFMK01000031.1:18130-18272 GCA_002785215.1 Candidatus Gottesmanbacteria bacterium CG_4_10_14_0_8_um_filter_37_24
ACCGTCACAGAACTGGAAAAAGAATTGGAGTCACTGGCTGTAATCCATGAGGGCGGGATATCTGATCCGGTCAGAATGTATCTTAAGGAGATTGGAAGGACACCGCTTTTGAAATTTGTAGATGAGATAAATCTAGCTAAAC
>PFMK01000065.1:0-3088 GCA_002785215.1 Candidatus Gottesmanbacteria bacterium CG_4_10_14_0_8_um_filter_37_24
AAATAAATTATTTTTGATATATTTGCCTCTACAATTTTGCTCATCAATTTAGTTTGTCTCAAGACTACCACCGCAAAAGCATTATGTACCAGTATCAGCATAATGGTAAGAATTTTCAGAATAACCGCAGGTATAAAATGCAGTAAAGCAGTGATTGTAATTATATCGTCCATATTTTTGTTGTTATTGCTATTTGTTTTGCTCCATCAATTGGTTTACGGTTCGTACTACCTTTTCCGGATGCGGGACAGCCAAAAACAGGAAAACTGCATCTGTACCGGCTGTTTGGATTATGACATCACCATAGTCAAAAATTGACCTGATAAAGCCACCGGTTCTTTGTGTAACGTCTTCAATTTTGGTTATCCTGGTGGCGGAAAACTTCTTGTTCAGAATGTTATCGAAATCAATATCTATGATCCTTTCGTTTGTCACTATAGAAACCGTAAAGTACCATAAAAGAAAATTGACTAACATATAAGAGAAAGTGAGAAGGTACCAGGTGATGATACAAAAAGTAACAAGTGTTGCCGGTAAATTTTGCGGATTTATTCCTCCATAAATAAATAACGGAAATATTATAAAAGGGGCGATTATCAAAACAATGCTCATCAGTATCCAAAAAGCATTTGTCACCCAGTGTTTACGGAGAAGCAAAATAATCGTCTCATCTGGTTCCTGAGTCTCAAAACGCATGCTCTCAGGCATAAACAGATATGAAGACAAAGCGTTGTTTGTGTTTGACGTCTTCCTGTTATTCGTCTCAGAAATAGCAGGTTGAGACGGTTGGGACGGTTCTCCTAAAAAGATATCTGGCATTGATAAATAATAAATTATTTACTAACCTGAATAACAGTATTCTCTTGATGAAAGATCAATATTAACTATCATACTATCCTGTCTTCCTTTTAATCATTTCTTCTCTATATTATACAATGGACCGACAATTTGGATATTAGCAGGCGCTCTAAGATTAAAAAAGTTCTTAAATTCACTTCCGTTGAAACTATTGCTTCCTCCGTCTCCTGAAACGTTCACACTGGTAGTTTGACCTGAACCTTTATCCCAGTCAATTGAAATATTATCTATTCTCCCATAAGGTGTAACACCCCGGTTTTTCAACTCTTCTCTGACTTTTTCCTTGTCCCAAGTGTCTACTCCGTCAGGATTAGGCTTATCTGCTTGAGACAGATGCTGCTGTACGGAAGAATCTCTCTTTGCCAGAAGTAACACATTGACAATATCAGCTACTTCGTCTGACTTCAACCAGGCCGACTTATTGTATTCATTTCTATATCCCTGGGCGGCATAAAAACATGGAGAATCCCGGTCATAAGCTTTGGAAAAGAGATCCGACCAGAAGCCAACATCTCCATCCGTATCTCTTAATCGTTTCGTCCAGGAGCGCTGATTCCAACCTACGTCTCCGGAAGAAAAAGTGTAACCGCCGGCAGTAGACGCATACCAGGCGGTGATCACCTGACCGGAATTCACCATTACCTCACCTTCTGTTTCTTTAACCGCTTTTTCCCAATTACCGCCTTTATTTTCCGGTTTATACACCTGACATGACTGGGTAGTACAAATTTCATTTGCCCCGTTGTTGGTATAAGCCAAAGCATAAGAACGCGCAGCCACCACCTGAGCTTTCAGTGCTTCCATAGGCCAATCACCAGGCATTTCATATATTCCCAACAAATATTCTTCCAAATTCTTCTCCCCATGTCCTTGTACTTTTAACTTTATATTGGATTTTTTCTCAAAACTGATATTGTTAAAATAAGCATTCAGAATATCCTTGTATGACTGGCCGTTTTTCGCTCTGCCATAAGCTCCGTATTGATTCATACCCACCCGGTGAGGTATGCCGAAGGTAAAAAAGGCAAAGGCCGGGGAGAAACCCGGGTCGAGCTTGCGGTCATCTACACAGTATAAAGGTCCGGCGCCCAAACTGGTCGGCAAATGCAAACTATCCAGTTTTTCAGCCAGAATTTGCTGTTGACGGGCAGAAAGTTTGGCAATTTCGCCTGATATTTGTACCTGGTATTTTTTAGCACCGACAATTTCTTTTTCCAAAAAAGCTGTCTGTTCATCTGTTTCCTTTTTAATCTTCGCAAGACGGATTTTTTCCCCCTCAAGCGCTTTTTTCTTTTCTTCCAGGTCTTTCACATACATCACCACTTTCACGATCGTGTCCCTGTCATTTTGAATCACTTTTTTCTGATAACCGAATCTTCTCACAGCAGAAGGAAGATCGCTTGTAAGGAAAAAATATACGGCGCTATTTGACATGTAAGAGGAATTCTTATAAAGCTGTCTGACCTTTTGACTTAATAATTCTTCGGCAAGTATTAGCAGTTCTTCCCCTTCTTTTACTTGTGCTTCTTTTTTACCAACCTCCTTTTCGATGAGCCCGATTTTTTGCCTGATTGATTCAAGATTATCCTTAAGTTTGTCTAAGTTTTTTTCCAAGGGCGTGGTAGCAGCTATTGAAAGCGATAGAGCGTGTTTCAAATCCGATAGTTTCTTTTCTATATCCGACAATTCATCCGCCCTCACGACCTTCGGAGTAAGAACCAAATACAAGAAACTGCAGAAGATAAATAATCCTGTAAGAATTAAAACTGAATATTTTACGTTAGGGATGTTTAATTTGGTGAACCTTCTTGTATGCGTCATTGTTGTTTTTTACTTGAACTGATGTGTTCCTTACCTATTATATACCACTCACTCTTGAAAGTGTTCGGGTATATACCCCTCTTATCCGCTCCCAATTAATCACCTTGATAAAAACCTGATATTTTCATACACTTAGACTAATGCCCGGACTCACAAGACTAGGTGTTGTGTTATCAACTTTTATTTTCGTTATTGCCTTCCTGCCTAATATCGTATTTGCCGGAGTGACAGGTACTCCTACCTCGGCTCCCGGAAGGCCTACTTGCGACCTATGCGGTTGGTGCAACAGGTTTGCTACTCCTCCCGCACCCTCTCCCCAGAACTGGGATGAATGCAATCTGTGTCTCTATGAGGCGGACAACACCGAGAAACTCAAAAGCTACTATACTATTGCCGGATGCATCGATAC
>PFMK01000065.1:3134-5429 GCA_002785215.1 Candidatus Gottesmanbacteria bacterium CG_4_10_14_0_8_um_filter_37_24
TCTCAATCGTCGTTGGGGTAAGCGGAGGCCTTGCTTTTCTGTCTTTCCTTTATGGTTCAGGAATGGTACTTGTCTCGTCCGGAAATCCGGAACGCATCAAGTCCGGCAAAGATATTCTTACTTCCTCTCTTCTGGGAATTATCCTAATCGTTTTCTCTATATTGATTCTGAAGATCGTCGGTTATGACATATTGAAAATCCCGTGGTTAGGGGGGTAAAAAAATGAAAAAACAGAATAATATAATTTATGCTTTCATTGATAGCCAAAATCTGAATTTAGGCGTTAAATCGCAAGGTTGGAAGTTGGATTTTGGTAAATTCCGTCAATACCTGATTACAAAATACCCTGTTAGGAAAACATTTTTGTTTATAGGTTTCGTCCACGGAAATCAAGCACTTTATACATATCTGCAACAGGTAGGTTATATTTGCGTATTCAAACCGACACTGCAACTTAGGGAGGATAATAATAAAGTAAAAGTGAAGGGCAATGTAGATGCAGAGTTGGTTTTGCACGCAATGATTGAATATAAAAACTATGATAAGGCGATCATTGTTTCGGGAGATGGTGATTTTCACTGTTTAATAGAGTATCTGGAGGAAAAGGGCAAGCTTTTCAAAATTATTGCTCCGAATAAAAGATATTCCTCTCTTCTTAGAAGATTTACTAATTATATTGTAATTATAGCTCCCATGAGGGAAAAACTTAAAGCTGTATCGAAGAAATAAAAAGAGAGGCATTCCCGCGGGGAACAAGGTCCGCCTTTGGTAGTCCTCTCATCGTGATAAAAAAAGTATACAATAAATAGCAGATTATGTCAATGAATCGAATTACTATACTGATTCTGAAGATCGTCGGTTATGACATATTGAGAATCCCGTGGTTAGGGGGGTAAAGAAAAAATACAATTGGAATACTATGATAACGAAATCAAAGTTCAACCTCGGAAAATTAAACCGCCAATATTTATTTATTGATGGTAGCAACCTTTATGCTGAACAATATGATCTTTTTGGACCGCACGAATTTATTAATTTCCCCATATTCATAAGACAGATTGAAAATAAGTTAGAAGTAAAATTCAATCGAATCTTTTTTTATACCTCTTATTCCCCACAAGCTAAAAAACCGACGAGACAACAAAAATTGTATCTGAAGAATGAAGCATTCTTCTATAGAAGTGTAAAAAATACTGAAAGAGTAACCTTCTTCACCGGATACCGCTCAAAGACAAGCGGCAAAGAAAAAGAAGTTGATGTAAAACTTGCTGTGGACATGGTTAATTTTGCCCATTTAAACAAGTATGATACTCTTTACTTGTTTTCCGGTGATGCCGATTTTATGCATGCGCTTGTGATTGCAAAACAATTAAGAAAAAAAGTGGTTATCCTGGCATTGCAAAACAGAATTCCTATACGCTTCACATATAATTATCAGACATATGCAATGATCATTGACAAGATAAAAGAAAAACCTAGGTGCTTTCCCAAACAAAAAATTACTTTTATTACAATACCAAAAGAAAAAATAATCCTGAGGGTATAAAAAACCCCGAAATGCATGCATTTCGGGCGTGTTGCTATACTTGTAACATATGTATAATAATCTGTCAAGATCAATGCGGTTATGACATATTGAGAATCCCCTGGCTGGGGGGGTAAGTAATATGATTGAAAAATATATCAAAGGAAAAATTTCTGTTTTTATCGATGCTGCAAACATCTTATACTCCCAGCAAACTATGGGTTGGGAGGTCGATTATAAAAGACTAATTGAATATTTTAAAAAAAATTTCCACCTTGTCTTTATTGGTTTTTATTATGGTCGGATCAAAGAGAACAAAGGACAGGAGAAATTCTTCCAAATGCTAACCGACCGTGGTTATACCTTAAGAACTAAACCTGTTAAATATATTAAAACTCCAAAAGGAACAGTGTTTAAAGGCAATTTAGATGTTGAATTGACTTTGGATATGAGTCAACAAATAGAAAAGTATGATACCGCTATTTTATTTTCAGGGGATTCAGATTTTGCACCAGTTGTAGACTTCGTCAAAAATAAAGGTAAAAAGGTGATAGTACTTTCATCCAGAGGACATGTGGCCCGGGAGTTAGCTCGCGCGGCAGACAAATATATTCCTTTTGAATCTTTTAAAGATATCTTCCGGAGAAAAAAATCACCCCGCCAGTTGGCGGGGGAGGTTTATTCTGATAAAAGAATAACACAGAAACGGCAAACTGTCAATACAATCAAAATAAAAAAGAGAGGGAGTAACCTTCGGACAAAACCTTAGG
>PFMK01000086.1 GCA_002785215.1 Candidatus Gottesmanbacteria bacterium CG_4_10_14_0_8_um_filter_37_24
TCCGCATCCGGAAATGGTAGTACGAACCGTAAACCAATTAATGGAGCAAAACAAATAGCAATAGCATCAATAAATATGAACGATATAAATACAATCACCGCTTTACTGCATTTTATACCTGCGGTTATTCTTAAAATTCTTACCATTATGCTGATACTGGTACATAATGCTTTTGCGGTGGTAGTCTTGAGACAAACTAAATTGATGAGCAAAATTGTAGAGGCAAATATATCAAAAATAATTTATTTTATTTCGCTCAGTCATCTTTTTGCATCACTTGCTGTATTAGTTTGGACAATATTATTCCTATAAATTTATATGAATTTGGTTACGTCAAATGCCAAAATTTCCACAGCTCCGGATGGTAATAATTGGGGCGGTTGTTTTGCCGAAAATGGATTATATATTCTTCTGGAGGTTTCCGGAGATGACAGGTTGAAAGCCCCGGCACGGGGGAAAGAGGTGTTGGATTTTATTTTGACTGAATATACCAACATTACCCAACATAATCCGGAGACGACACACAAAATCCTTCAGGGTCTGCATGATAAAAGTCATATAAAATCCGTAATTATTGCCATACTTGATGGAGACAGGCTTTATATGGGGGGTAAGGGCAGCGTGGGAGTAATAATGAAACGAAACGGGAAAATCGGGAAAATACTGGAGGGAGAGGATACGTCGGTAGGACAAGTACAAGCAAACGATCAGCTGCTTTTTTCATCGGGTGCGTTTGATGAAAAAATCAAAGACAAAGTCTTGGAAAATTTACTGTCACTTGAAAATATTGATTCTGCGGCCGAATTAGTAGTTCCATACTTTCTTGATCAAGACACCGGAAAGGGTATTGCTGCTTTACTTTTACAGGTGAAAACATCTGAGCACACTAAAGAGGTTTCAAATTCACTTACATATCTAAAAGGTAGTAGGGAAAAAATCTCTGAATTTTTTGTACAGGGCAAAAGGAAATTCAGGGATCTTTTCAGGGACAGATTTGAGAGACCTGAAGAAACAAAATCAAAAAAAACTTTGTTGACGGTTTCGGTAATCCTCATAATTCTTCTGACCATGAGTATCTTTTTTAATCTCAATCATGAGGGTGAAAGAAAAAGGAATGACAAATTAACGGAAACCCTGAATTATGTTTCTCATCAGTATGATGAAGCGATAAACTTAATTGATTTGAATCCGGTGAGGGCCAGAATGTTACTTTCTGACAGCAAGCTCAGTCTGTCACCTCTTCTTAAGGAGTTTCCTAAGAACTCGAATGAATACAAGAAAGTTGAGGAATGGTTAAATAAGATACTTGCACAGGAAATTACGGCATATAAAATATTCAGACTGACAGCTGTGCCTTTGTTTTTTGATTTGAATCTGACTAAACCGGGTGCGGGAGGAACCAAATTGGCCGTCTATAAAGAGACGAAAGTAATACTGGATACAGCAAGCCAAAGTGTATACAGCTTGTCGACAGATACAAAACAATCAAGCGTGATAGCCGGAAGCGAAACGGTGAAAGATGCAAAAACGATTGCCTTACATGGGCAGACTGCTTATGTACTTAATTCAGAAGGAATAGTTGGAATAGATTTATCCGATAATTCATCCAAAGTAGTTGTTAAAAGAGATGACAATTGGGGAGAAATCATTTCTCTAGTTTCATTTGGTGGTAACTTATATCTTCTGGATAAATCAAAGCATACAATTTGGAAATACATTGCCACTGATTTTGGATTTTCAGCTAAAGTAAGATATCTTAATCCTGATGTTAGGGTAGATTTCAGCGAGGCGACAAATTTAGCCATTGATGGTTCAGTTTGGGTACTAACTTCAAACAGTGTGAAAAAATTTACCAAAGGCCTGGAAGATCAATTTGTTTTTAAAGATTTTTCCGACACTCTTACATCATTGTCTGTGTTTTCCACAAGCGATATTGACAAAGGCGTCTATATTTTGGATAAGATATTATCAAGGATTGTCATTTTCAGCAAAGACGGCGACTATCAGTCACAATATCAATGGTCCGAGTTAAAAAACGCAGATGATATTATCGCCTCAGAGGAAGAAAAGAAGATATTCGTGCTTATCGGTAGCAAAATTTATGCTATAGAGATTAAGTGAGGGTGGGATATTATTCCTACCCTCATCCTGAGGCCCGAAGGCCGAAGGATCTATACCGGAAATAGATCCTTCGACTCTTCTCTTCTGGCGGAGACGGAGTTCCAGAATCATTAAACAGCGATTCCGGACGGGTTAGAATGACTTAGGTGCGTAAGTACAGTGAGGAATTCAAGGTCCTGAATTATTCTCTATTTCTTATGTCTTATGATGAAAATAATAAATAAGCGTGCTTTTTATAATTACGAAATATTGAAGTCCCTGGAAACAGGAATTTATCTTAACGGGGCTGAGGTAAAGTCCATAAAAGGCGGGAGAATGTCTTTGGAAGGTTCATTCGTCAAGATAATCGGAAGTGAAGTCTATCTTGTGAATGCGGAAATATATGCTTATCCATATGCCAGACCGGAAGGCTATGAAGCGAGGCGTACACGTAAACTACTTTTACATAAGAAAGAAATACTTAGTCTTAAGACCAAAATGAAAAGCGAAAAATTGACCATAGTGCCTCTGGAATGCTATAATTCACACGGTTGGGTCAAAATGAAAATTGGCCTTGCCAAAGGTAAGAAGGAATACGAGAAAAGAGAAAAAATAAAAAGAAGAGATATGGATAGAGAGGTTGCAAGGGAGTTAAGAGGAAAGAAATAGCGTCCGCCTTCGCTCGAATTCGTCTCGAGGTTTACATCCTCGCAGCCGAATGCTCGCTTCGGTGGACGTAAGAAACACTATTTTTCATTTCATTCAAACAAGTGTTTCTAACGGGGATGATTACGATCGACGGGAAAGCTCTTTAAAAACTGCAAGCCGACTTGGTATGTAGTCGTAAAAGAAGTACCAAACATTAAGTGCTGATAATGATTCACGCACAACCGAAGAGATTGCAGCCAGCGTAAAAGCGAAGCTTGCCAATCTTTTTGGTGCCCGTGACGTTGTATACGCAACTGTCTAAGGCCATCTGCAAATATCTTTCTCCTGATGGGATATTGCAGGTGTAAACACAGTCGGGATGCTGTCAATATCATGAATAAATATTGACTCAAGACTTTTTCTTACTTTCTTAATTGATCGTTCACTGGGATATTAAGAAAGGACATCTTTACAGTGAACTAAGCTTGTAGAAGTTTTCAAAGAATTTTTTTCGGACTCCGCCTCACAGGCGGACATCTCCACCACGTAAAGCCCTTCGGGCCACGTGGCAAGCAAGTTAAATAGTGTTTGCCATTGATGTTATACCGAAGGGTATTAATACTGAGCTTTACGTGTGGGACGTGATTCCGATGAAATCGGAATTTTACGTCCCCAGAAATGTATTACGTCTATATCCTCCAAAGCCAGTCTGATAAAAGTCTATATATAGGATATACTCCAAATTTAAGAGCTCGTTTAATAAAACATAATAAGAAACAAGTTATTTCAACAAAGGATAAAGTTCCTTTTATAGTTATTTATTATGAAGCATATTTAAATCGTCAGGACGCAACCGGTAGGGAAAAATTCCTTAAGAGCGGTTCAGGATGGAGGTATATAAAGAAACAACTTTTTCATTATCTATCAGATAATAAGAAAAAACCAAGTATAAACACTCTTTTACTATGCTTTCAGGCATAAAATGATATCCATTTCCAATTAGAATTAGTCAGTGACTTATTCAAGGTATAAAATATAAGTTATGCACCTGCTTGACATTTTCTTTCCCAGACGCTGCGTTTCCTGCGGGAAAATCGGAGTCTACTTCTGTAATAATTGTATTAAGAAAATTGATTTTATAGACAGATCCATCTGTCCGGTTTGCGAAAAGCCGGCAATAGATGGATTTACCCATCCCAAATGCCATTCTCCTTACGGACTTGATGGGATGTACGCTTTGGCACATTTCAAGGGTCCGGTCAAGAAAGCCATCCATCTTTTGAAATACAATTTCGTGACAGATATGGCTGAACCGTTATGCGATTTTCTGGTAAAAGGTTTACCTAATACATTACCGAAATTTGACTTGCTTGTTCCTGTCCCCCTTCACCAAAAGAAGGAAAAGGAAAGAGGTTTCAATCAGAGTCTGGTTCTTACCAAAATTATCAGTAAGAAACTAAATATTCCCTATTGTCCGTCTATCTTAAAAAGAATCCGTCTGACCGTACCACAAGCGGATTTGTCAGGCAGGGAAAGGAGAAATAATATTAAGGGAGCATTTTATTGTGCAAAAAGCACGATTCTTACCGATAAGACAATCGGATTAATTGATGATGTCGCTACCACCCGGTCGACATTAATGGAATGTTGCTTAGTGCTAAAAAGACTTCAGGTTAAAAGGGTTTGGGGAGTTGTTCTTGCTCACGGTTAAAACGGGGTAATATTTGGTGAATTAATAATGAGTATCTGCTATAATCTCAAAGAACACAGCAGATGGAGGTGTCGCATAGTTGGTCCATTGCGAGGGTTTGCTAAACCCTTGAGCAGAAATGCTCGCGTGGGTTCGAATCCCACCGCCTCCGCAACGTAAGAAATTGCAAAGCAATTTCAACGTTGCTGGGACGTTGAAATTTATATAATAAATTTCTTACGTCCCGCCTTCTATGAATTTCTTCTATGTCTACATTCTCCTTAGCCTGAAAGATGGAAGTTTATATATCGGTTACACGACCGATTTGATAAAGAGAGTAAAGCAACATAATAATGGAGAGTGCCTTGCTACGGAACCTTATATTCCCTACAAGCTTATCTTCTATGAAGCATTCCTAAACCGAATTGATGCTAAAAACAGGGAGCAATATCTTAAGGGTGGATATGGGAGAAAGACAATTAAAGCATTACTTAACAGATATTTGAAAATACCTCAAATCCGGTTTAGGGAGAGTATTTATCAAAAAACATGGAGTGATAGAATAGAACTATGAAAAAAATTCAAAATCAGATAATAAATAGCCAAATTCGAATTGTTGAATTTAATCCAAGATACATAGAAGGCATCAAACATGTGGTTTTTTCAGCCATGAAGGATTTAAGACCAAATTATAATCCTTTAACTGATCCAAGGAATGAGGATTTGGATAAAATTCCACAAATATATGGTGGTAAAGGTAAATTTTGGGTTGCATTAAATAAACAACAAGTAATTGGAACAATAGCAGTACTAGAGGATTCGGTTAAGTCTGCAGATCTTAAAAGATTTTTTCTTCTTAAAGAATATAGAGGAAGAAAGATAGGATGGAAACTCTTACAGGTTGCTTTAGATCATTGTAACAAACAAGGTTTCAAAGAAATATACTTAATTACTTCAACATATGCAGCAGATGCTCAGAGATTATTTCAAAGAAATGGTTTTATTAGAACAAGAAGAACTTTTGAATTTGACAAAGCTCTAATAGAATATATTCTTAAAATCTAGGTTAGTAATGATTTATCACAAAGGTAGTAGTAGATTTTGTTTTTCATATTGCATATAATATTTTTAGAGGTAAAAAAATGACTGACACAAGACCGGAATCAGATATGTTAAAGAACCAACCTGATCTAAACGAAATTTTATTGACTTGGAAAAGCCCATCACATCCTTATAAAAAGAGAAACAGAGTTTTTTATCAGACAGTTGCCGCAATAACGTTTCTTTTAGTAGCTATTGTTTTCTTCATGAATGACTTTCTTCTGATTGGAGTGATTTTATCCGTCGCTTTTGTTGTATATGCAACATCCACGATTCCTCCGGTTGAAGTCAAACATAAAATTACCCCGATTGGATTTGAAAACGCGGGCAGACTTTTTAAATGGATAGAGCTATATTCTTTCTGGTTTGAGGAAAAATGGAATCACAAAGTTTTAATAATCCAGACACGCTTACCTTTTCCTCCACAGATAAGAATGGTGATAAACAATGACATAGAGAAGAATGTAAAAGAAGTGATTGGAAAGTATTTACTTTTTCAGGAGAAGCCTACCAGAAGTTTTGTAGACAGTCTTTCTCATTGGTTCTCCCAAAAAATACCTCTTGATACTGTTAACTGAATTCCATACTTAATTGGATAAATAGTACTCAAAATAATATAATACGGAAGGATATTATTTCGAAATGTGAAAATCCACCAAAGCAAGATAATGCTTCAACAGTGTTTAATAATGGAAGAAAATATTTAGCTGCGCCCGTAGCTTAACTGGATAGAGCATCAGGTTGCGGACCTGACGGTTGAAGGTTCGAATCCTTTCGGGCGTGCTGAAAAACTAATTTAATCAGGGGTTTACCCTGGAAAATTTCGTTGGAAATTTTTCAGGGAAGGGTGCCGGAGAGGCTGAACAGCCAGGTTTCGAACCCTGTACCGAGTGCGGAGGGATGTACTGAATGGTAAAGTACCGGTCTCGAAAACCGGCGTCTGAAAAGACTTGCGAGTTCGACTCTCGCTCCCTCCGCTCTGGTACAGGGCGAATCTCGCCCCTTCCGCCTTCGGTCGCCATAGCTTTTGCGACGGCGATCTTCGTTCATGAATATTGATGTTGGTATTAAAGATAACTATGTTATTCTTGGACGACCTGCGGCGGACAAGTCCGCTAAGTAGTATTTACTATTATGATCAGAGAATTTTCAGCAGGTGGTATTGTTTATAGGAAATCCGAAATCCGAAATCCGAAATCCGAAATCAAATGGTTGGTAGCCCAGCATAGTCAGCATAAAGGCTGGGTTTTCCCCAAAGGATTTATCGGGGATAAAATAGAAAATGAATCTAAGGAGGAGACGGCGTTACGTGAAGTGGAGGAAGAGACGGGAGTGAAGGCAAAAATAATTGAAGTGCTTCAAAAACCCGCGGGATATTTTTATGTCTGGAAGGGGGAGAAAAGATATAAAACTGTATATTATTTTTTGATGGAATACGTTGGGGGAGATACAAAAAATCATGACTTTGAAATGTCCGCTGTGGAATGGTGGCCGATGGAAAAAGTAAGAAAAGATTTGACTTACAAATCAGATAAAATCGCCTTTGAAGAGGCTCTGGATTTATTTAAAAAAATCAGTAATTAAGAAATACCTTTACAATTAATATTTAATAATGCGCCTGTAGCTTAACTGGATAGAGCACAAGATTCCGGATCTTGCGGTTGGAGGTTCAAATCCTCTCAGGCGCGCTGAAAAATCTGACGATTTTCCAACGTAAACGCTAAAATGAATAAAATGAAAAATAATTCAATGATTAACTTTCTTTTCGAAGCGGTCTCGTTAAAAAGGTTAAAAAGAACCGGGTGGCAGGTTCTGGGCGGGGGAAACGAGGAGTCAGTGGCAGAGCATTCCTATATGGTTGCGGTAATAAGTTTTCTTTTGGCCGATCAGATGGGTGCGGATGTAAAAAAGACGCTGATTATGGCTCTTTTCCACGATTTGACTGAAGCCCGTATCGGCGACGTGCATAAGTTGGCTGATTTATATGTAAAGACAGATGAAAAACTGGCAGAAAAGGACGCTTTTGGAAGTGTTGGTAAAATCGGAAAAGAACTGATGGATATATGTGCTGAATATCGGAATAAAAAAACAATTGAGTCAAAAATTGTACATGACGCAGATGTACTTGCATTATGTATTGAACTTAAATCTCTTTTCGAAAGGGACGACCATCACGCAAAAGAATGGTTTGACGCAAATGGGAAAAGACTTGTCCTTGAAGAGTCCAAAAATATTTTACAGGAACTGAAAGAGGCAGATAGCCAAGACTGGTGGAAGAAAGAAAGAGAGATGATTCACAAAAACTATCGTAAGTAATATAATTCATAAGTCCTGGAGAGGTCGCCTAGCTGGTTTATGGCGCACGCCTGGAAAGTGTGTAGGGCCGCAAGGTTCTCGCGAGTTCGAATCTCGCCCTCTCCGCCACCGTGCACGAATGGACGCAAGAGCTTCCGTTTGTGCCTTCGTAGCGGGCATTTTCTCCAGTTCTAACCTTTGATATGCTAATTGAAGAGCAGGAGCGCCATTTTTAATGGGAACAAAGTAGTCCATTGTCTCCAGGGAAAGTTTTCCTGCCTTAATTTGGGTATTGTAACCAAGGCTCATGAGAATTTCCTTCTTCAGTTCTAACCCTCCGTTGATGAAAGCTGACCTGGCATATTGGGCGAAGTTGAATGTTTTCTCGCTTAATTCCAGCCAGCGGACGGCTCTCTCCTCGGTTGTTCTGAGCTTTTCCTTCAATTCTGTAATTTTACCTTGTAGTTCATTTCGCTCTTTAATAAAGGCTTCGTCATCGATCAGTTCTCGGTAGCGCATCTTTGTCAGGTTATCCAGCTCTCTCTGGGAAGTCACAAGTGTTTTGTGCTGCATTTCGTAAATTGTGGTGCGGTCTTCAATCTCATGGTCGTTATTTTCATTCAAAACTTCCAATGCCCAATCTTTGAACTCTGGTAGGATGGTCAGTCCTTCCAACTCTTGCTCGACTTGCAGCTCCAGCTTATCAAGTGGAATAACTTTTCTTTGGGTGCATTTGATAGTCGTTTTCTTTCTGGTGCAGTGGTAGTAGGTGTATTCTTTGATTTTGCCTGTCTTTTTTATAAACTTCTTCTTGGTTTCAGCAGTGTATAAGCAACCGCACTCACCGCAGCGGATAAAGCCTGTAAAAGCAAAGGCGTGTTTCTTGGGTCTGGGTTTGCCTTTTCTACCCATTAGCACTTGCACTCGGTCATATTCTTCAAGAGTTATCATCGGCTCATGTTTGCCTTCAAACTGCACGCCTTTATGTTCAATGATGCCTGTATAGAAAATGTTGGTGAATATCTTGTAAATCCCGCTTCTGGATAATGGTTTCCCGCCTAATCGTTTGGATTTTCTGGTTCGATAGCCCCAGTCTTCATTGGCAATCTTGAGAATTTGGGGAGGAGTATAACTGCCCGTGAGCATCAGTTGCCACATTTTACTTATAAGGTTGAAGCGCTCGGTGTCTTTAATGATGGTTTTCTCAATCTGGTCATTTAAGTAGCCAGCTGGGGCAAGATTGGGCAACCAGCCTTTTGTTAGCTTTGTTTCCAGACCCCGCTTAACATTCTTACTTAGGTCGATGACATACTGGTTGGCACTGGCAGACTCAACACTGAAGAGGAGGACATTATCACCTGGGAGATATTCCCTGTCGTATGTTTGGATGGACTTGAGTATTCCTTTTTGCAGTAACCAACTGATTCTTCCGCTATCGATGGGGTTTCGAGATAAGCGGTTAATTTGCCAACATAGGATACCATCGGCCTCGCCATTCTCAACTCTGTCGATCATCTTTTCAAAAACATCTCGGACTCCTGGTTCTTTGGCTGACTTTGCTTCGGTATAGGTTTTAACGATTTTAAGATTGACCTCTTGAGCCAGCTGCTTGAGTTTGGTTATCTGGCTTTCAATCGACTGGATTTGCCTGTCCTCGTCCTCTGAAGACTTCCTGGCGTAGAGAAAGTATTTAAGATGGCTTCTGTCTTGGTTAATGATCATGTTGGTTTTACCTTAAACATATAACTTTTGTTTATAATTATCAAGGCTATTTGCATACAGAGAGTATGCGTGATTTACTAAACTCCCGTAAGTCTCCCACTACTTCGTTATAAGCCCCGTCTAACTGTCTCCGTTTACTGGTGGCTTTTCCTGCATATTCCCGTCTTTTTATTTCCAACTCCAGTTTTTCGATTTTGTTCATTGCCTTCCTGGAGCGAAACCAAAAGGCAAGGCTGGAATTGGTATTATGCTTTCTGCTCTGGTAGGTGAGGTTGTAGCAGTGCCTGCAGCCAAAGTAATCCCCAGCCTTGTAAAGCACTGTTGAGAGTCTGCCGCAGGCCATCCCGCTTCTGGAGAGCGGACACATAAACCAGTAACGATATCCGCCATAGTTGCAAGGAGTTCTGTGTAAAGAGATTTTATAGTCAAAGGCTTGTTTATTGTCTTCGTCATCAGTCTGAGCATAGAGCAGGCGGAAATAAGGGTGATACTCGTCCATGTGGCTCTCCAGTCTTAAAGAGCTTGTTTCGTCTCCTTCGCCCCATCTGACAATTCCGCTTACTGATCGGTCTAAGTAACCCTCCTTTTTGAGAAGAGAGATCCGCAGCTGTTTTACAAAATCAGCCTCAAGTTGTGTGTTGTAGTCTAATGCTTTCATAAAAATATACCTTCTCTTTTGTTGAAATCATTAAAGATTTGCCCTCATTTTGACCAAGTTTAGCCTTGATTTTTTGCATCAGTTTTTCGCTGTTTTTGCAAAACGAACCGATTTAGAGATCTCCTGAAACATCTAAATCAATCGCTAATGGCGTAAAAGGCTTGTCTCCAGCCCTTGCTGCTTGGATTCGCTGCAGTTCGTGCAAGGCTTTATAAATCCCTCGCTCAATCGTGGTTTCATAGCGGAGGATTCTTTCGGTTGAGCCGTTGGCGATCATTTCCGAAATCTTCTCTCGGCTTTTCTGAAAATCCAATAGAGGGATTGCGCTTCTTTCTTCAAAAGGGCTTTCGTAGTTCTTGTGCCACTCCATTGAGTTACGCTCAACTTTCATTGCCCGCTTTAACCGCCAGATGTTAGCGATAATCCTGTCAGTGAGAAGCAACTCCAGCTCACCAACTGGCTGGATTGCTGCACGAATGCTCCTCTCCAGCTGAAGCAGTGTCTTTTCGTCCTCTCCCTCAATTAGCACTTCGTTGCAAAGCAGCCCGTGCTTCATGGCGTTGTAACGGCTGATCGCCTTGCCTTTGGGGCTTTTTACCCCTCCTTTTAAGGCATTCTGTTTATTGGCTACCAGTTGCTTAGTTGTTATTTCTTTTTGTTCCATAGTTAGGTTTGAATTGTTACCCCTTCGCTTTTAGCCTTCTCAATCTAATCCTCCCAGTTTTCCTTGATTCCTATCCTGCCATAGACAAAATCCAAGTCAGGATCTTCAAAGGCGGGTCTTGTGGTGTAATTGCCATTAAGTATTCTTTCTGCATTTTCTGTTTGAAGTTGGTGGATCACGGCTCTATTGCCTGTTTTAATTGCTTCCTGCATTTGTAGACACCTCTTGTATGCCTCTCCCTGACGGGCTTTGGTGTATATGTCCTGCCAGATTTTCTTCCTCCTGGCACATTCTTCTCTGGTAATAAGCTCTTTGGGAACTCGCAATATTTCTTTGTTTTTGCTTGTTGGTTTAACCGCTCTTGCCATATTGCGTCCCTCCTTTCCCAATAACATTGGCAACATCACCAAAATCCCAACCCTTTTCTCTCCAGAAATTGTTCGCCTCCATACAAACGATGCAGTCATTTATTTCCTCGAAGGAGTATCTTGCCCGCAATATCTTATGGAGCGCTCCAAACTGTTTTCCATAGTTAACAAACCTCCTACCAGCTTTGAACTCCTCCTCAATGGAATTGATAAACTCCACGCACTCACTGTGACCCCCTGGATATTTTTCTACCAGGTTTGGGTATTTCTCTTTTAAGAGGAGAGGACAACGGGAGTTTTCTTTTTTATTAGCTCCTACTTGCCGAGATTTGCCTTCGGACAAGGTCTCGGAAGTATTTATATCTTCTTTAACTGGTTCTTCTTCTGTGTCCTTCGTTTGCGGTTTAATAACCCGCTCTGGTGCAACTTTGTTTCCATTAACCGCACCAGTGCGGTTTTCTTCTTTGTCGTAGAAGTCGATGTTCTTTTTCCATAAATTGACGATGGCGTAGGTTTGTCTTGGCTTATGACCTGTGGGGATTTTGCCTGCCTCTTTTATCCAACCTCGTCTTATAAGGGACTGCAGAAGTCGATAAACTGTGTCGTCCGAGATTCTACACATTTTTGCTAAATCCCTGGCTGAGTAGCGAACCGTGCTATATTCGCCAGCTATCCGTTTCAGTGTTAAATAAAAGCCTCGTTCCTCCAGAGTGGAGTGGTTGATAATGTAATTCGGGACAATCGAGAAGTATTTCCTCTCTTGTGATTCGTCTTTAATGTTGAATTTAGGTTGGCTCATAGGTTTGCTGTTTGCTTTCTTCTCTCTTGTAACTGCTTAAAATCTGCTACGGTCATGGGTTTGTAGACTATCTGCATCATCCGCACCAATTTGATACCCATGTCATAGGCTTTCTCTCGGTCAAGATCTTTATGGAATCTTGTCTTGTAAAGCTCTTGAAATCTTGCAATTTGTTTATCAGTTAGGTTCATACAGAGCTGTAAATTCGGTTTTTAAGCATTTTTGTGTTGTCAAAAAGGGAGCGAGCACCCACGAGAAGCCGACCAGCAAAGTAGTCATCGACACATTTCTCAATGTTTCTTGTTCGGAGGAAAATAAACTGAACCTTCTTGGGATTATCCCGCACCAATGAAACGAGTTCGAAACCTTCGGTGACCAACGCAGCACTACAGCCGAGGTCGTAAGTAGCGAAATACTGATTTTGGTCTAATAGATTGCTCATATAATTTGTTGGATCGGCAATAAAAAAACTCCGATATACTCGGAGTCTAAAAAAGAAAACGCAGGCTGTCGTTGTGGTGGGACTATCTGGGCATCAAAGGGAACAAAAGGGAGTCAGTTAGTTGGTTAAGGGGAGTTTTAATGTCTCAATGTTGAGGGAGTCCAGGCCTTTTTTGGTTACAGGATTCCTAAATCGAATATAAGTTTTGGAAATGTCAAAGAAGGTTTTTCGCAGATCTCCCCTGAAGCCTAAATTCTCGACAATCTTGTGGAACGACTTACCGATGCTTATATGCAAATCTTGCTCTATTTGCGCTTTACTTAATCTCTCATTGGGGTGTTGGTAAATGTAACCGAAGACAATTTCATTTTCTAAGCCAAAATCGGGTTTAGCCAAGAGAAAGCCGTTAATAAGGATTTCTCTGGATTGCTCGCTGTAGGAGACCCGATAAAGAATGGTGGTGTCTGAGACTACTTTTGGGGCGACTGGTTTCTTGTGCTGGTTATAAAAGCCGCTGAATTTATCTCTGTCAATCTCGAACTCTACTTTGTCTTCAGCCTTCCTGCCCAGTCTGTTCAGGTGGTCAGTGAGAGTTAGCTTAATGACTTCATCTTCCTCTAATCGGCGCAAAACCTTTACCAAGTCGTCTTTGGGTATCTTTTCGCCATGGTCATCTAAAAAGTCCCACAGGGAAATTGACAGCACCCTATCGCTTTTAGGAGACAACTCCAGCTTTTGGTTGATGACCTCTATAACATCCTGAATGATACTTGGCACGCTCATAGTAATGTTTGGGTAATATAAGTCCTCACAGGACTTTTCTACCTTCTATTTTACCGAGAATGAAGGGAAATATAAACTCAAAAGGGAAGCAGGTCGGAGGATTTTACTTTTAATGCCTTAGCGATTTTATACAAAGTCCGTATCGTTGGGTTTCGCTCACCCCTCTCAACCATGCCCACATAAGTCCTGTGCATGGACAGCAGCGCTGCTAATTGCTCCTGCGAGATCCCCTGAGACTTTCTCACCTTTTGCAGTCTTTCCCCAAAATTCCTCAAAATGTGCTGGTGTGTTATTGGTTTACCCATTACTAAAAATCTTAGAGACTCCTTGTATCATCTTCGACATACTCCTTGTATTCTTTTGTGCTAAAATATGCCTGGAGATAAGTCTAAACTTGACAATCGCCTGGAAAGGAAGTTAACATCCTGAAATCTTTAACAGTTAGCGCATAAGGAGGATAAAAAT
>PFMK01000087.1:0-1234 GCA_002785215.1 Candidatus Gottesmanbacteria bacterium CG_4_10_14_0_8_um_filter_37_24
TTGACCGTAAAGGTCCTGACGCCTGGCCGTATCTGGTTGCCTGCTGTTTTCTTTACCAGTTGATGGTGATTTACAATAGATCATCTGCGTAATTAGCACATTAACAAACCAAGTAAACTCATAAGGTGAAAAATGTTTCAGGTGATATATTCTTCTTTGTAAAGAAGTCTGAAGTTACATAAAGCAGCTATATTTCTAAAATGCTGGTTGTAACTTTCTTCACTGGAACGGTATCTGTCTGAAAGAATGGGATATTTCTTGAGCCTGGCAATGGTATTCTCACCCATAACCCGCTCTCTGGCCCGAATGGTATTAGCCTGTTTCTGGCCACGGGTTAAGGGAGGGCTGTTTCGTCTTCGTTTGTGAGGAAGGATGATATTAAATCCGGGATGATCTTTAATCACTCCATCATATCCCTTATCCATTCGTTTCCTGGTTTTCCCGGGAAGAAGAATGAGCGTCTTTTCCCTGTCAAGAACAGCCTTATCATGGATTCTGCCTGGATAGCTTTGGGAAACATCAAGAATCCTGCCCCGTTTGGAAACCGTAATTTGTGTCTTTATGGTATGGGCATGTTTCTTACCGGAGTAGACATTCTTTTGTCTTCTTCTGTTAACAGGACGTTTCCTTCTTTGTTCTGTTGAATCAATAATGATCTCAGCCAGATCAGGAAATTCCTCTACAAATTCATCCCAGGTGCGGATCTTTCTCCTTTTCCTCCGGGCTGTTTTGAGATAAACAAGAAGTTGCGGATCAGCAGCCTGTTCCAATAGTGGAGTCAGCTTGCCAATCAGTCTGCCTATATTGGTGGCATCCAACTGAAAGATCCAGCCTAACAGTTCCAGTACCGAATAAGTACGGTACCAGATAAGAATAACCAGGAGTTTGTTTTCCAGGGATTCTACTTTGTATTTTCTTCCGGCACCTAGGTCACGCTTACGGTTGTTTCTCCATAGACGGTTGAATTCGGCAGTTTCCCACAGTGGTTTTAACCACTCAGCCAATACCTTATACTGATCTATAGTCAGACCTGTAAATCTTAAGAGTTTATTCGGTTTGTTAAAGAGCTTATTAACATTAATCATGAAATACCTTTCTCTGCCTGTATCCATGATAACGCTAATTACGCAGTAGTTCTAATGTTTTAGCCAGTAAACCCAATCCTCTGGAAGTCACTCACCTTATTTGTCTATTGTAAGTTGTTAAGGAGCAAATATTAACAAGATGGTGGGAA
>PFMK01000087.1:1249-4102 GCA_002785215.1 Candidatus Gottesmanbacteria bacterium CG_4_10_14_0_8_um_filter_37_24
CAAGTCGGCAAAAAAACTGATGAAACTAGAAATAGTAAAGTTGATGATCAGCCTGCTTTAAAAAATATGGCGAGGCTTAACTTATGCCCCACTTATGCCCCATACAACACTTACTTACTCCCGAAAACTACGTATTCGCGTTCCTCCAGAGGCGGGCAGGCGCAAGAGCGTGTATTCGGAGCAGGAATGCTTCTATTATATGAATCAAGCGTATACCCTTTCCTTCTTGAAATATAAGTAAGATCGCATATAATATATCTATCCTTCGGGGTTTGGGTGCACTTCGACAGGCTCATTGCGAGGTAATTCCCAATCGGTGGTAAAGTCCTTTGTCAAACAAAGGACAAGCCCACGAACCAGTTTCACTGGCTGATTTCTGTTAGATTCAGAAGCCGACCGTACAGTCGGGATAAAAGAAGGATTAATTATTAAAAAAATTATAATAATTCCCCCGAAGCGGGGAATTTTTTGTGGGGAGGAATTTATCATGAAAGCACTAAATACCAGGCAGATCGCCTTATCGGGTGTTCTAGCGGCATTCTCTGCCGTCACACAACTCGTCCATCTGGGTTATCAATCACCTCAATGGGGTATGTGGATAGACGTCGTGGCCGTCTCATGGTTTTTAGCTTTTTTTCTCATGGGATTTAAACCATCTCTTCTCGTGGCTTTAATATCAGGACTGGTAATCACACTTTTTTCACCTGATACATGGCTGGGAGCAGTAATGAAACTTCTGGCTACCAGTCCTCTTCTTATCTCTCTATACTTATGGACGATTATTAGGAAAAAAAACAACAATATATATATGAATATTACCAGTCTCATTTTTCCGCTTCTTGCGGGACTGATTATAAGAAGTATCATTATTATTCCTGTAAATTATTATTTCGCGATTCCCATCTGGACAGGCATGACATCTTCTCAAGCTATCTTAGCCATACCCTGGTATATCATTGCCCTTTTCAACACTGTTCAGGGTATATTAGATATCACGCTGGCCTGGATTATGGTTTTCCGATTCCGCTTAAACAAATTTTCTGAATTGGAGACATGAGATAATGATGTCAGGGATCGATATAAAAGACGTATTTTTCAGATATAACAACTCAGGATTTGCTCTTGAGAAAATATCGCTTTTTATAAAGAAAGGTACTTTCTTGGGGATTACCGGTATAAACGGGTCCGGTAAAAGCACTTTTTCATATCTTCTAAACGGTCTGATTCCCAATACGTTAAAAGGAACGATGACGGGGAAAGTAACAGTAGATGGAATCACAACAGATAAAAAAAGTGTGGCTTTTTTTGCCAAACAAGTCGGAATGGTTTTCCAAAACCCTGATTTTTCACTTTTCAATCTGACGGTATCTGAAGAAGTGTCATTTGGACTGAAAAATTTAAAATTCGATTCTATAGCACAAAGAGTAATAGATGCCTTATCTTCAGTCGGTCTGGCCGGTTATGCGAAGCGTGATCCGCAGACATTGTCTGTCGGGGAAAAGCAGAAAGTCTGTCTGGCCGGCGTACTTGCTATGGATACGGATTACATCGTACTTGACGAACCTACCGCGCAACTGGACTATAAAAATTCTAAAGAACTATATGAGCTCCTGACCGGATTAAATAAAAGAGGGAAAACTATAATTGTCATAGAACATGACACCGATTTATTGTGGAATTACACTAAAGAAACTTTGATACTGAATAAAGGGGAAATTGTCTCTTCCGGACCAACCTCGAAGATACTATCTAACACAAAAATGTTAAATCTCTTGGGTATAAAAGTGCCCAATTATAAGAACAATCATACTGTCTGAACTATGCTTACCAAACTTTTTCCGATTTTGAAATTATTCTTTCTGATAGCTTTTTCCACAATCCTCATAACGGTAAAAGACAACTTTATATTAATCATATCCTCAATTATCATGTTACTTTCTGCATTTTTGATAGTTACTCTATGTAAAAAGAGAGAAGAATTCGCGGACAGATATCATGCCTTAATTATCATGAGCTTACTGATTGTCATGTTCCAGCTCATTTTTAATGTAGATATAAATATCTGGCAAAGACTGCAAAACGGAATTATTAGTGCGCTGAAAATATCGAGTCTGAGCCTTCTGGTTCTTATCTACACTTCCGTCACCTCACTTAGCGAAATCATCCATATCTTTTCATTTCCTCCCAGTAAAATCGGGTTAGTGCTGACCATTACTCTGTCTCTCATTCCAATCATAATACAGGAATATAGAAAGATATTAATTATTCAAAGCACGAAAGGGCAAAATTTCAAGCATATAAATCCTCTTACCAATTTCATGCCTATCCTTATTCCCCTTATGCACAGAAGCATAAACAGGGCCGAACATATTGCGATTGTCATAGAAAGTAAAGGCTACTTAGTATGAACAGATGGTATAAAGCAAAAGTTATAAAAGGGAATCAACTGGGTCAGAAGCTGGGATATCCCACTCTCAATTTGGATCATCCGGAAATACTGGAAGACCAAAAAAAGGGAGTGTATCTGGTACAACTTAAAATATCAAATCATATTTATTTCGGCCTCTTATACTTCGGACCCAGATTAATAATCAAAGATAGAAAAGATGTAATAGAAATTCACGTATTTGATTTTCATAAAAATATTTATGGTCATAGCATCGAATTTAATTTAATTTCTTATCTCCGTGAAGTAGTGGCTTTCAATAGTCCTGATGATTTCCGAAAGCAACTTTCCATCGATACTAAAAAGGCTTATGCGTTGATCGAAAAATCCCGTATTCTACTAACAATCGCAACCCTAGGGCAGGTTAATGTATTTATCAAACACTTCCTTGGGAGTCATAAATCCCA
>PFMK01000079.1:0-988 GCA_002785215.1 Candidatus Gottesmanbacteria bacterium CG_4_10_14_0_8_um_filter_37_24
TGGGTTTAAAAGCTATCCATTTTCATCCCGGTGAAAATTTTGCTGAGACAATTGAGTTTGCCTTATCAACTGATTTTGAAGATGTATACGTGATCGGCAAAATTTTACCTGACGGCAGCGTCACTTTTTCTACAGATATCAAAGATATATATCCAGGTCTGGATTGTGTCCTGTCGGGAATAGTATTGGCCTCTTTTCACGATCTTGTTTTAGGTGAAAAAATTATTGCGGGAGAAAGTGAACATTCGGAAGCTGCCTCGACATTACAAACAACACACGAAAGCACCACAACCGACAAGCCTAAAACCAGAAAACCATCCCGCAGAACACTTCCCAGAAAAATTCGTGAATATGATCCTACCAAACCTCAATCCGCCAAAGAAATCCAAAGTAGAATAATTAAACATCGAGAGGCCCAGGGATATTCTCACCGCACAGTAGATATGCACCGATCGACTCTCCGGGGTGTGGTAGAATACGAAAGACTTCTTGCTCTTTGGTCAAAAGCCAATACAAATGATCGTGATGCGCTTACCCAACAACTTACAGAAACCCGCAACAAGATGTACCAGCCAAATCCTAAAAAGATAGAAAACTTACCTCCCGACTTCAAAGATCTGAAACCTTTTACCGATCATAACGGTGAGGTATGTTACAGAAAAACATGGGTAGTAGGCTACGATTCCCCAATAACTCCTCCGGGTGAAGATGAAAAAACATCTATAACAGCCACTTACCGTAAATATTACCGGGGTGCTTCAGCCCTTTCATTCCTGGACAATCTGAAAGTCTGGATAGTGGAATAGAAAATAGAGATTCTGGAAGTGGTTTTGACAAGACTGAAAGAGGGGGCTTAAGTGTCTTATTCTTTGCTCTCTGCCATTATCGAGGGAGCGGCGCTCATCTCCACTAATTTTCCATGAACATCCAATAGTAATTGGAGGTTTTGCTTATCCGTTTCAGATCCCCAAAACCCTAAACCCATTTC
>PFMK01000079.1:1032-3831 GCA_002785215.1 Candidatus Gottesmanbacteria bacterium CG_4_10_14_0_8_um_filter_37_24
CATTTGCACTTTTTATCTGATGTTCCATTATCCTGCCAATATCTCTCCGAATACAAAAACCTAGTGCTCGTCTCAAATCCGCTGCACCTTCCGGCAATGCATAAGCTAAATCTCTATTTGCCATTACTATAGCTAGTTGCTGGGAAGTTATATCTTCCGCTTCTAATAAACCTAGAAACTGCTGACCGGTAAATCTAGTTCCTGCTGAAACCGGTGATTCAGGAATGACTTTCATTGTCGGACCAGCTCCTGCATTCCGTAATCCCTCGGAAACCCAAACCGGCATAGTGGGATCCGGATGACCTAATTTAGACTTGGTTACAAGTACTGTGCCACCTGTCCGGGAGAAAAAGTAGGACGATATTCAGGTTCTAAAGGCATATGAATAAATATTTGCTCTTGAATCAATAATATAGGGTAAGTGATGAAAATAGTAAAAGTCAATTAATCGGCCGATAATCTTTCGCAACACCGGCTTTTCTATCTGAAAGTGAAGCTAAAAAATCCAGAAGCTTTTTTTTCCTTTCTTCATTTAAAGTCGGCATAATTGTCTCAAGGTAATCCTCAAAAAGACCGGTTGTAACCACCTGTAACGTGGATTTCAATCTTTCTGCCATTATGTATGGTTTAAGCAGGTCTATAAGAGCTTGTTGCGTGTCTGCTTTGCGTAATTGAGCTATCAGATTATCCTGGTCGTGGACAGGAATGTCTTTCAACATGTCCATATAAACTTGCTCAAAACAGACGTTTATGAACTCTGTCACGAATTTGCGTTTATCTCCGTCAAATCCGATGATTTCCAAAATAGAATATAGTGTTTCTGCCGGATCTTTATACATATATTTTTATTTCCTATGCCTCATACCAAAAAGGGTTGAAGTCAGTGATAAGGCATTTGTTAAAGGCGCCAAAGCAGGAGCAAAAGCATAGGCTGCCAGTGATGCTACCTTGCTTCCCCAAAACGCGAACTTCTCTAAAGTTGAGTTTGAGTGTTTTACTCCCTGCCACCCGATTACGCCTCCTGTGATCCCGCCAATAAGACCGGCCGTCACACCGACTAAGGGAATAGTCTTGAAAGCCTGATCAAGAGCCTGATAAACAAGAGGAACTTGATCTGCGGGTAATGCACTTATGGCATTCGTGAAGTCTGGTGCAGTTTTCGCAATACTCATAAATTCCCCTTTACGGCGTAAAAATTCTGCGCCAATATAGGTAAAAGCTCCACCCACTCTCACAAAACCCTCTGATACGGCTGTCAGTATGCCATGACCGCTCCATCTTAAGACTTTATCCTTCGCTTGTTTCAACCAATTTTGCGAGACCTTCGTAGTCTCATTATGCACCTCAGGCTCTGTTTGCTTCAAATTATCTATTTTATTTGTCGTTTCTACCTCTTCCGCTAACATATTATTATATTGGATTAATTTCTTTCACTAATCTAACTAAATAGTAGGTAATAAAAACCAGCGTGTCAATCTACTCAAATACCAGTCCTGCGGGGAGTCTTCACATCCTCTCTACCGTCTCTATTCCCAGAAGGTAAAGCCCTTTTTTCAGGACCTCGGAGGTAACGCGTGTGAGCATCAAGCGGAAGTCGGTTGTTGGTTGTTGGTTGTTGGTTGTTGGTTGCAGGATTGAATGCCGGCTGTAGAAGAGGTTGAATCCTTGGGCCAGCTCAAACAAAAATCCGCAGATAATATTGGGAGAAAGCGTCCTGACGGCCTCCGCTACGACCTCCGGGAAACGGTAAAGAACACGAAGGAGTGATAACTCTTCTGGATTAATATTAATTTGCGGGTCCCCGCCTGCATCGCTTATTGCGAAGCAATTGCGGGCAGGCTGCCCTTCGAGTGTCCCAAGATAGTGCTCGAAACCTATATTCTGCGCGCTATTTGGGATACCCTCTCTCGCGTCACCCGCTTTATATTTCAATGTATCTGCGACTTTTGCATTTTGCATTTTGCCTTTTGACTTTCTTAAAACACTCCTGCACCTGGCATAGGTATACTGAAGATATGGCCCGCTGTCGCCTTCAAAGGATATGGACTTGTCAAAATCAAAAACCACGTCAGTTCCTATATTGCTTTTAAGCAAGGCATATCTTACCGCTCCTATCCCCACCAGTTCAGCTACATTCTGCTTTTCGGACTTCCCTAACTCCACCTTATCCATGATTTTTAAAGTCAGCTTTTTCGCTTCCGCCAGTAACCCCTCATAGGTAATTACATTCCCGGTACGCGATGACATCTTGCCTCCTGGCAACCTGACCATGCCATGGGCGATATAACTTGCTTTTTCTCCCAATTCCGGCTCAATTTTCTTCATCGCCGCCCTTACCACCTTGTAATATTCGTCTATTTCTTTCCCGAATATGTTTATGGAGAGATCATATTTGAAATCCTGATATTTAGCTCTTGCCAATCCCAAATCCTTGGCCTCATAAGTGGGTAAACCGAGGCTATTCACAAACACCCTGGTATGGAAGCCGTCTTGCTCTCCCCTGTAAACCACTCCTCCTTCGCTTTTTTCCAAAACACCTTTTTCCAAGCCTTTTTCCACCATCTTCATGCCGTACTCTCCGACCCAAGATTCAGGATAATAACCGTCAAATTTGGTTCCCAACCGTTTGTAAATCGACTCAAAATATTCCAGACTCCACCTCAAGCCCGCCTCATAAACTTGCCTTACCAAAGGTAATTTTTCCTCTTTCCCTTTGATATATTGCCTGTAGTTCACAATCGGCTGCCAACCTTTGCTTTCTTTTAATATCTCCTGGGCAGCTACATAAACCAATAAATT